>JBKJNH010000232.1:0-6039 GCA_046596055.1 Candidatus Eiseniibacteriota bacterium | reverse complement strand
CGGGTTGCCGATGTTCGCACGAAGCACGATGGCGACGATCTCGCGGCCCTTGATCTGGAACGTGATCGGCTCGAAGCCGGTGAGCCCCCACTGGTTGAGTGACTGGCTCCACACCTCGATGCGCTTGGTCACCACCGGCGCGCCGCTCCCCGAATACTGCATGTTCACGAAGACTCGGTACTCGGCGCCACAGAACGGGAAGTCGGGGCAGCCCGTTCCCTGGATCGCGTCCGTGTCGTAGGCGATGTAGATCCTCCGATTGCCGCTGAACGACGTCACGTTCAGGTCGACGGTCTTCAGTTCGATCTCGGAACGGAACTCCGGCCCGCTGACATGCATGTAGGCATAGTTGTTGATCTCGCCGCATCCGGACGTGTCGCGATCGCAGGAGAAGTTTCCGGCCAGCGCGCCAAACAGCTTCGCGTCCAGGTTCCAGCGCAGCGCGATGCGCGCGTCCTTTCCGTTGACCGTGTTGACGAGCGGAAAGTCGTCGCAGCGCGTCGCATTGCCGCCCGGGCTGATGGCCGGCGAGCTGAGATGTGCCTGCGTGCCGCCGGTGTCGAAATCACCGACGGTACGCTCCTTCTTCTTGTCATGTTCCTCGAAGTGGAGGTTCACCTCCAGGAGGTTGCAGAAGTTGTCCTCGACCGACCAGTCCGAGAACATCGCCGCGTTCGGCGCGAACCACCGGCAGTCGCCCTGCGAGTAGTTATCGCAGCCGTCGTCGTCGCATTTCTTGGGCTTCTTCGAATGCTGGACGCCCGTGTACCGTCCGAGTGTCCCGGACTGGCCGAATGCCGGGGACGTGATGTTCGGCACGATGTTCCAGTCGATCTCCAACTCACCCTTGCCGGCCCACGGATCGCCGTCGCGACGGAAGCGCATGCGCTCGAGAGAGATCGTGCGTTGGTACACGGTTCCCCCGATCAGTGTCCGGGTCGGGATGCGGGAGTCGATAGGGCGAAGCTGGACGGCGTCCGCCGTCGGGGGCGAGTCCTCGGCCGGGGCTTCCTCGGCGCGGGCGACAAGGGAGGGCAGCGCAAGAACTGGAATCGAGAGGGCAACAAGAAGCAGGCGACGAAGCCACGGGCGGGCGGTGGTCGACATGGGAATGCCTCGAGGGGATAGGACAGTTTGCATTCAGTGGAGGGGGGAGCAGGGAGGGTAGGCCTCAGTTCGGTGGGAGTCAACGATTCGCTCGACCGGAACGCATTGACACTCTCCCGCCCGCGCTTTGGAGAGACTGCCCGTACCGATCGCTGGTGGACGCAGCCGCTCTTCGTCGTGCTTCCGCTGTCGCGCTTCGGCCTCTACGCCACCTGGACCGCGTTCCAGGGCGTCCACTACACGTTCGGCCCCTACATCTCGCCGTTCTACTCGCCCGAGATCTTCGGCGACTCGCCGCACGCCTGGTTCGGCCCGAAGCCCGGCTGGTGGCCCACGTGGGCCCCGTTCTCGCCGGCGCTGCTGATCCTGCCGTTCCCCGGAGCGTTCCGCCGGCCTGCGTCGTCGCCGAGCCGAAGCGGCGCTACGGCGGGGAGATGTCCTTCCCGTTCACGCTGCAGAGCCTGCACCGCTACGCGATGTACACGGCACTCGTGTTCCTCGTCATCCTGCTCTACGACCTGTGGCATACGTTCTGGTTCACCGACGCGGTGACCGGGCGGACGCAATTCGGTCTCGGCGTGGGGACGCTCGTGCTGCTCGCCAACATCGGCATGCTCGGCAGCTACACGCTGGGCTGCCACTCGATGCGCCACATCACAAGCGCTGGCGTGGATGAGCCTGTTCACCGTCGGCTTCTCGGACCTGTACGTCCGTCTCTGCTCGTACGATTCGTACGGACCGTACGCACCTCTCCGAGGCACCACCCGGACCTCCGGCCTGACATCTCGCGGCAGTTCTCCCTGATCAGCGCCGCAGGTGCTACCCTTGTTGCGCCATGATCCAGCGCCTGCTGCTCGTCCCCTTCAGCGTCCTGAGTCTCCTCGCGGTTCCCGTCCTGCCAGCGAGGGCGGCGGCGCTCTGCGACAGCACGACCAAGCGCCTTGTTCCGCTCACCGAACTCGGCCTGGCGACCTACGCTGGGCAGGCCGGCGGACTCTATCCCGGTGGAGTGAACACGATGCCCGCCGCGCATCTGGAGGCCGGGCTCGCGCGCGCCGCGGCGATCACGCCGCTCGACACTCTTGGGCTTCCCGCGGCGACCGGGCGAATCGTCGTGCTCAGCGTCGGGATGTCGAACACGACCCAGGAGTACTCGACGTTCATTCCCCTGGCCAACGGGTCGGGCCTCAAGAATCCGCGCGTGCTGCTCGTCGATGGGGCACAGGGTGGGCAAACTGCGGCGATCTTCGCCAATCCGAATGCGAATGCGTGGGCGGTGATCGAGTCCCGGCTGGCCGCCATGGGCGTTCGCGCGGCGCAGGTGCAGGCGGTCTGGCTCAAGGAAGCAAACGCGGGGCCGACGCAGGGATTCCCGACGGCGGCGCAGGTTCTGCGCGACGACCTGCGGGCCGTTCTGCAGAACCTGCACTCGAAGTTTCCGAACCTGAAACTCTGTTACCTGAGCAGTCGCATCTACGCCGGCTACGCGTCGACCGCGCTCAACCCCGAGCCCTACGCCTACGAGTCGGCGTTTTCCGTGCGCTGGTTGATCGAGGAGCAACTGTCCGGCAGCCCGGCGCTCAACCCCGATGCGAGCGCGGGGCCCGTCATGGCCCCGTGGCTCGCGTGGGGTCCGTACCTGTGGGCCGACGGACTGGTGCCGCGTGCGGACGGGCTGACCTGGGCATGCGCAGACTTCAGTGCCAACGATGGCACGCACCCGGCGACGAGCGGTCGCGACAAGGTCGCCCAGCAGCTCCTCGCCTTCTTCACCACCGATCCCACGGCGGAGCCGTGGTTCTCGCTGCAGAACGTCGCGGTCGATCAAGGTGCCGGCGGCCCGGCGATCCCGCGCGGGCTGCGGATCCAGGCGCTGTGGCCCAATCCGGCACGAACGGCGCTGTATGCCCGGGTCGACGCGCCGCAGGCGATGCGCGTCGGCGTGGAGCTGGTCACGGTCGACGGCCGAATCGTCCGCCGGCTCCCCGCGACGTCGCTTGCGCCCGGTCCGAACTCGCTGGGCTGGCCGAACCTGGCCGATGACTCCGGCCATTTACTGCCGCGTGGCGTGTACTTCCTGCGGATTCGGGACGAGGCTGCGCGAGTGCAGGGTGCTCGAGGGTTCGTGATCGCGCCGTGAGCGATGTCGGATCTCACTCGGACGCTCACGCATTTCCGGGGATGGGCGTACGTACACCCCTCCCCGGGAGACCGCCTCGACCTCGAGCCCTTCCGGTACACTCCCACCCCATGGTCCTGACCCCCGGAACCCGCCTCGGCACCTACGAAATCCTCTCTTCGCTCGGCGCCGGCGGCATGGGCGAGGTCTATCGCGCGCGCGACACGCGCCTGGGGCGTGAGGTCGCGGTCAAGGTGTTGCCCGCGGAAGTGGCCGCATTCCCGGAGAGGCTGGCTCGCTTCGAGCGCGAGGCCCGCACCGTCGCCGGGCTCAACCACCCGAACATCGTGACGCTGCACTCGGTGGAGGACGAGGACGGCGTCCGCTTCCTCACGATGGAACTGGTCGAGGGGCAGACGCTCGTGGATCTCATGACGCCCGGGGGTCTCCCGCTCTCCCGCATCCTCGAACTGGCGATCCCGCTCACCGATGCCCTGACCGCCGCGCATGCGCGCGGCGTCGTTCACCGCGATCTCAAGCCCGGCAACGTGATGGTGACGCGCGAGGGCCGCGTCAAGGTGCTCGACTTCGGGCTGGCGAAGGGTCCGGACGCCGAGGCCGCGGCGTCCCCGGGGCGGGACCTCGCCGCGACCGCCACGGGCGAGGTGATGGGCACGATGCCCTACATGGCGCCGGAGCAGATTCGCGGCGAGACCGCGGATGCTCGCAGCGATCTCTTCGCGCTGGGGATCCTGCTCCACGAGATCGCCACCGGCCGCCGTCCCTTCACGGGCGAGACTTCGGTCGATGTTGGTCACGCCATCCTTCGCGACCCGCCCGAGCCGCTGAGCCGCGCGCGCGGCGATCTGCCGGCCGAATTCGAACGCATCGTCAGCCGGTGCCTGGAGAAGGACCCGCGGGAGCGCGCCCAGTCCGCGCTCGACGTGAACAACGAACTGCGCCGCCTGCGCCGCACGCTAGAGCGCGGGGACGCCGCGACGCCGTCCGCCCCGGCAAACCTCGCTTCCATCGCGGTGTTGCCGTTCGTGAACCGGAGCCGCGACGAGGAGGACGAGTACTTCTCCGACGGTCTCGCCGACGAACTCCTCAGCGTGTTGAGCCGGATCCGGGGGCTGCGCGTGGTGGCGCGCACGTCCTCGTTCCTGTTCAAGGGCAAGAGCGACGACATCGCGACGATCGGCCACAAGCTGAACGTCGTCACCATTCTCGAAGGCAGCGTGCGCAAGGCGGGCAACCGCATCCGCGTCTCGGTGCAACTGGTCAAGGTGGCCGACAGCTCGCACCTGTGGTCGGAGACCTACGACCGCACGCTCGACGACATCTTTGCCGTGCAGGACGACATCGCGCAGTCGGTGGTGAAGGAGCTGCGCACGACGCTGCTGGGCGAGGCGCCTGACTCCGACGCGAGCGGCGAGGCGAAGGCCGAGGTGGCGCAGGCGACGAAGGGCCGCGGCACCGATCCCGAGGCGCTCCGGCTCTACCTGCGGGCGCGGCACTTCCTCGATCGACGTACCCGCGAAGACCTGGCGCGGGGCATCGCGAGTCTGCAGCAGGCGCTGGAGCTGGATCCGGACTTCGCGCTCGCCTGGACGGACTTGGCCGGGGCGTACGTGTACGAAGCGACGTACAGCTGGGGCCCGGTCGACGAAGGCTTTGCCCGCGCGCGGACCGCGCTAGAGCGCGCATTCGCGCTGGAGCCGAACCTGGTCGAGGCGTACGTGGGGCAAGGCTGGCTGCAGATGCACGACGGCTGGGATCGGCGCGCTGCACAGGCGTCGTTGGCGCGCGCGCTGGAGCTGTCCCCGCGGAATGCCCGCGCGCTGCGCGTAGCCGGCGTCCTGGCGATGGACCAGGGGCGACTCGAGGACGCGATCTGTCTCTATCGCCGGGGCCTCGAGCAGGATCCGCTGGGCGCAGGGACGTACGTCAGTCTCGGCATAGCGCTGCTGGCCCTGAACCGGCTGGCGGAGTCGGAAGCGGCGTTTCGGAAGGCGCTGGAGCTCACGCCGCAGGGCGCCTGGACGCGGGCTTATCTCGCGCTCACCCTGGTCGCCCAGCATCGCGGCGAGGAGGCCGTGGCGGAGGCGATGCGCGAGAGCGAGGAGGGCGGCCGCATGGTGGCCCTGGCGCTCGTTCACCAGGCCCTCGGGCACCGGGCCGAGGCCGATGCGGCGCTGCGGGAGCTGATCGACAATTACGCGAACGAGCTGGCCTACCACATCGCCGAGGTGCACGCGGCTCGCGGCGATGCTGATGCGGCGTTCGAGTGTCTGGAGCGCGCCTACGCCAACCGCGAGGGCGGGCTCCCCCTCTTGACGACCAGCACCACGCTCGGCGCGCTTCACGGCGACCCGCGCTGGGGGGCGTTCGTGAAGAAGATGGGATTCGAGGACGGAGCCAGGGCTGACCCCGAGTTGTGAAGCCCGGTGAGCCACCCTCCTCCGCGTCGTGGCGCGCACGTCGGCGTTCCAGTTCAAACGGGAGCAGGCTGGCGCCGTGGAACTCCGGACGCAGGCGAAGGCTGCACAGCTCGGCAATGCGGATCAGGCCGTCCGGTGGCTCCGCCCTGCGTTGGAACGACGCAATCCGGTGACGCCGTAGCGCGGAGTGTCTCCTCGGCCGGGGCTTCTCACTCCGCGAGAACCACCACCCGCCGAGCCACCACCACCCCACCTGCCGCCAGCCGCAGGAAGTACAACCCCGCAGGCATCCGCCCCGCCGCCCGCAAGCTCACGACGTGCGAACCCCCCCCCAGGCCCCCCCCCCCCCCCCCCCCCCCCCCCCCCCCCCCC
>JBKJNH010000199.1:0-5310 GCA_046596055.1 Candidatus Eiseniibacteriota bacterium | reverse complement strand
GCTGGCCGGTCGCTTTCGGGGCTTGCCGGACGTGCGCTATGGCGAGGATCGCCACTGGGTGGCCGGCGACTTCGGGGTGTCGGAGTGGTTGCTGACCGGCACGACTCTCGACGGACGCCGCGTCGAAGTTCGCGGGTGCGACCACTGGGAGTTCCGGGATGGGTTGGTGATGCGGAAGGACTCGTACTGGAAGATCGTGGAGCGATCCGGCCAGTCCTGACCGCCAGCTCGCCTCGGCGTACTGGGCGTCTCGGATCGTCTACGTGGCTGCATCCGCCCCCGGCGGGAGCCGGTGCAAAGTTGCAATTAGCCGAGGTTCTAACTGGCAATTAGCCGCACTCAAGACTTGCAATCAGCCTGCGGCCGTCGCCTGTGAGCGTGTAGTCGCGCCGCGGCGAGCCACTCGCGGTCTGCCATTCCCTGCTCAGAAGGCCCTGGCTTTCCAGTCGCCACAGCAGCGGATCCAGGGTCCCCTCCTCGATCGGCATGTCCCGTTCGGCCAGTGTCTGGCGCAGCGCGTCGCCGTAGCGCGGCGTGCTCCCCTTGACAGCACCCGGGCTGGGGAGGATAGTTTGTTCGACGCTTGAACAAAGTGATTGGGACGCGGCTCCCGCTTCCCCGCCAGGGCTCTCCGATCGCTCCCTGCGCGCTCAATTACCCCGGAGGCGAGGCATGATCCGCACCCCCGCTCGAGCTGCCGTCGCGAGCCTGTTGCTGGCGGTGATCGTCCTGGGTGGCTGCGAGCGAAGCACCTCCGGGCTCGAGCCCTTCCCCCTGTCCACCGACCCGGTCGTGTTCGACGACACCTTTGGTGACGGGGTCAACTTTCAGGCCTTCCTCGGATCGAAGCTCGACGCGGCGACGATCGACGCGGTCGAACGGCATTCCGGTTCGGCCTCCCTCAAGGTGACGGTGCCGGCGCCCGGCGGCTCCGGGACGTACGCGGGTGGCGCCTTCGTCACGAGCATCCCGCGCGATCTGTCGTCTTACGACGCCCTCACGTTCTGGGCCAAGGCCAGCCGCGCCGTGACGCTCGACGTCGCCGGGCTCGGCAACGACAACACCGGAACCTCGCGCTTCGAGGCGCGCCGCAGCGCCATCGCGCTGACCACCACGTGGACGAAGTTCGTGATCCCCGTGCCGCTTCCGGCCCGGCTCGCATCCGAGCGCGGGCTCTTCTTTCTCGCCGAAGGTCCCGAGGGCGGGCTCGGCGCCGATCTCTGGTTCGACGACGTCCGTTTCGAGCGCACGAACGCGGCGACGAATCCCCGGCCCTCGATGTTCACGCGCACGGTGTCGACGTTCGTCGGCGCCACGGTCACTCCCGCGGGCACGCAGACGATCTTCGTCGTCGACGGCAGCGACGTCACCGTCGGCCACCAGTCCGGCTACTTCGAGTTCATCTCCGACAATGTGTCGGTGGCGACCGGATCGGCCGGCGCGATCCAGGTGACGGGTCAGGGTGTGGCGCGCGTGACCGCGGCCCTGGGGGACATCGCGGCGACCGGAACGGTCACGATCAATGCGATCGGGCCCCCGGGCACGCCGGCGCCCGCGCCGACCCTGCCGGCGACCGACGTGATCGCCCTGTTCAGCAATGCCTACCCGAACGTCGCCGTCGACACGTGGTCGGCGACGTGGGACGCGGCCGACGTGGCCGATCTCGAGATCGCGGGCGACGACGTCAAGGCCTACACCAACGTCGTCTTCGCCGGGATCGAGTTCATCACCAATCCCGTGGACGCGACCGCGATGACGCACGTCCACGTCGACGTCTACCTCCCCGCGGGCACGACGTTCCGCATGAAGCTCGTCGACTTCGGGGCCAACGGCGTCTTCGGGGGCGGCGATGACGCGGAGCACGAGCTCACCTCCAATGCGACCACGACGCCGCCCATCCAGCCGGGGACGTGGTCGCAGCTCGATCTGCCGCTCGCGAGCTTCACCGGGCTCACGACCCGCGCACATCTCGCCCAGATCGTGATCGCCGGCGCTCCGACGATCTTCGTCGACAACCTGTACCTGCACCGATGATGCCGACCCACGAGGTGCGCAGGTGATTCGACCCCTGATCCGGCGGCACCGCGAGGCGCGCCCGGAGCCGGGCCGCCTGCGGCCGCTCGCCGAGATGGCGCTTCGCCTCATCTGGAAGGAGCGCGAGATCTCCCGCGCCGAGATCGCGCGGCGCGTCGACGTGTCGCGCTCCACCGTCTCCGAGGCGGTCTCCCTCCTGCTGCCGAAGGGTCTCGTCGCGGAGGTGGGTACCGGTCCCTCGCTCGGCGGGCGCCGGCCCATCGTGCTGCGCTTCCAGGACGACGCGAACTCGATCCTCGGGATCGAGATGGGCGCATCGCACGTCCAGGTCGCGCTCACCAACCTGCGCGGGCGGCTCCTCGACTGGGAGCGCGTCGATCACCCCGTGCGCGAGGATCCCGAGGGCACGCGACACGTCGTTCGCGAGGCGAGCGACGCCGTCCTGCGGCGCGCCGGCTCGCTGCGGAACCGCCTCATCGGCGTCGGCCTCGCCTTGCCCTGCCCCGTCGATCCGTCCCATCCGGACGCCCTCTCGGAACTCGTCCTGCCGGCGTGGAAGGGAACTCTCGGCCTCGCCGACCTTGGCTCCCGGCTCGGCGTGCCGATGCGCGTGGACAACGACGCGAACCTGGGAGCGCTCTCCGAGCTGTGGTGGGGCGCGGCGCGCGGGGTCGAGAACTTCGCCTACATCAAGATCGCGACCGGGCTCGGCTCGGGCCACGTCATCGGCGGGGAAATCTACCGCGGCGCGACCGGTGTGGCCGGGGAGATCGGCCACCTTGCGATGGATCCTCACGGCGAGGAGTGCATCTGCGGCCTGCGCGGCTGCCTCGCGACCCTGGTCGGCACCCCGGCGCTCGTGCGCCGCGCCGAAGCGCTCCTCCCCGAGCACCCGGAGAGCGCGCTCGCGGGCACGCGTCCGACGATCACGACCATCGAGGACGCCGCGGTCGCGGGCGACGCGCTCGCGCTCCGCGTCGTGCAGGAGGCGGCGGGCCATCTCGGCACGGCGATCGCGGGCCTCGTGAACCTCTTCAATCCCTCCATGGTCGTGCTCGGTGGAGGACTGACCGGGGTCGGCGACATTCTCCTCGGGCCGCTGCGCGAGACTGCGTCGCGCCGCTCGCTGGCGAGCTCTCTCTCGGCCTCCGACATCCGTGTGAGCGAGCTCGGGCCGCACGCGATCTCGATCGGCGCCGCGACGCTCCTCCTCAGGGACGCGCTGACGGACTCGCGCTTGTTCGCCGCGGTGACGCGGCGCAGGAAGTCGGCGTGAGCCCGCGTCCCAACCGCATCCCGGGCGGCGTGGCCGCCTCGCTCGTCGCCCTTTCGTTGGCCGGTTGCAGCGGACCGTCGTCGCCCGATCCCGCCGGCTGGGAGCTCGTCTGGTCCGACGAGTTCGACGGGCCCGCCGGGTCGAGCCCCGACTCGACGCGTTGGCGTTACGACATCGGGACCGACTGGGGGAATGCCCAGCTCGAGTACGACACCGATCGAACGGAGAACGTCGCGCTCGA
Source organism: Candidatus Eiseniibacteriota bacterium (assembly GCA_046596055.1). Classification (GTDB taxonomy): domain Bacteria; phylum Eisenbacteria; class RBG-16-71-46; order RBG-16-71-46; family DASYSL01; genus JANPEF01. The sequence goes on along the minus strand of JBKJNH010000199.1, from coordinate 1,759 downwards.
CGGACAAGGGCGCCTCGCGATCACGGCCCGCAGGGAGCCGTACCAGAATCGCGACTACACCTCGGGCCGCATCAACACGAACGGGTTCTTCGCGCACGAGTACGGCCGGTTCGAGGCGCGCATCCGCCTGCCGGAAGGAGCCGGCATCTGGCCGGCATTCTGGCTCCTCGGTGGAAACTTCGCGACCGTCGGCTGGCCCGCTTGCGGCGAGATCGACATCCTCGAGTACCGCGGCCAGGAACCGCGGACGCTCCACGGCAGCCTGCACGGCCCCGGGTACTCCGGCGGGAATGCGATCACGTCGCGCTACGAGCTGCCCGGGCCGGCCGGTTTCGACGACGACTTCCACGTCTTCGCCGTCGAGTGGACGAGCGATCGCATCACCTGGATCGTGGACGACGTGCGCTACGTGACGGTCAGGCCCGCCGACCTGCCGGGCGCGTGGGTGTTCGACCACCCGTTCTTCATCATTCTCAACGTGGCGGTGGGCGGACACTTCGTCGGGCCGCCCGACGCCGCGACGACGTTTCCGCAGACCATGCTCGTCGACTACGTGCGCGTCTACCGCCGCCCGGAATGAGCACGATGCCGGGACGCGGGCAGGCCGGATCCGCCGCGGGTCTGGCGCTGGGGATCGCCCTCTTCGTCGCCCTCCTCGTCGCGCTGCCGGGCTGCGCGCGGCGGTCGCTCCCTCCGCCCGCCGGTGTCCTCGTCGTGTCCCAGGAGCAGCAGGCTTCGTGGGTGCGCAACTTCAACCCGCTCACCACGGCGACCGCGGCGCGCTGGCCCACGCTGGCCGGCGTCTACGAGCCGCTCTTCGTCTTCAACAGCGTGCGCACCGAGTACGTGCCGTGGCTCGGGATCGCGAGCGAGTGGCGCGACGGAGACCGCGTCCTCCGCGTCACGCTGCGGGAGGGCGTGCGCTGGTCGGACGGTCGGCCGTTCGGCGCGGCGGACGTGGCGTTCACGTTCGGACTGCTGCGGAAGTTTCGTGCCCTCGATCGCCGTGGCGTGTGGGGCTTCCTCGCGGACGTGCGGTCGGTGGACTCCCACACGGTCGACTTCCTCTTCACCCGCGTGTTCATCCCGGGCTTCGACGAGATCGCGGCGCAGCAGATCGTCCCCGAACACGCGTGGAAGGACGTGGCGGATCCCGTGGCCTACGCGAACCCCACGCCGGTCGCGACCGGGCCGTTCACCGAGGTCCGCGTGTTCCGCGACCAGATCTTCGAGCTGGGCCGCAACCCGCACTACTGGCAGCCCGGCCGGCCCTACGTCGAGGCGTTGCGCTTCCCCGCCTACCCCTCGAACGACCGGGCCAACCTCGCACTCGTGTTCGACGAGGTCGACTGGGCGGGCAACTTCGTCCCGGCCATCGACCGCGTGTACGTGTCCCGCGACTCGGCGCACCACGCCTACTGGTTTCCCCTCACCGGCAGCAGCATCTTTCTCTATGCCAACACCAAGCGTCCCCCGTTCGACGATTCGCGAGTGCGCAAGGCGCTCAGCATGGCGATCGACCGCGTGCGGCTGGTCGACGTCGCGCTGCACCGCTACTCGCGCCCCGCCGACGCGACCGGACTGAGCGACGGCTACGCCGCCTGGCGCGAGAGCAGCGAGGTCGAGCGCGGGGACTGGGTGCGCCACGATCCCGTGGCGGCCGGCCGACTGCTCGACGCGGCCGGGATCCGCCTCGGCGGCGACGGTGTGCGGCGCATGCCGGACGGGGCCCCGATGCGCTACGACATCCTGTGCGTTG
>JBKJNH010000184.1:0-8769 GCA_046596055.1 Candidatus Eiseniibacteriota bacterium | reverse complement strand
GACGTCCGCTCGTCGCGCCGCGCGGTCGCGCCACGCGACCCACGGCGGATCGCGTTCGCGAGGCGCTGTTCTCGATCCTCGGTGACGTCGGCGAGCTCGATGTGTTGGACCTGTTCGCGGGCAGCGGCGCCTTCGGCCTCGAGGCCCTGTCGCGCGGTGCGGCCACGGCGACGTTCGTCGAGATGGCGCGACCCGCGCTCGTGGCGTTGCGCGACAACATCGCTTCGCTCGGTGTAAGTGAATCGGCGACGATCGTGCCCGAGGACGTCGAGGGTGCGCTCGCGCGCCTGGCCCGGGGCGGACGGCGCTTCGGGCTCGTCTTCCTCGATCCGCCGTATGCCGCCGGTCGCGGTGCGGCGGCGCTTTCCGGCCTCGTCGTCGGCGGCTTGCTCGTGCCCGGCGCCTGGGTGGTCGTCGAGCGTTCGTCGCGCGATCCGGCGACGACCGCACCCGCCGGCCTCGCGCCGCGCTTCGAACGCGTGTACGGCGCCGCCACGCTGTCGTTTCACCGTTTCGACCCGGAGGCTCCATGAGTGGAACGTCCGCCCGCACCGCGCTCTTTCCCGGAACCTTCGATCCCTTCACCAACGGCCACCTCGACCTTGCGGAGCGCGCGGCGAAGATGTTTCCGCGCGTGGTGATCGCAGTCGCCTCGTCGCCGAAGAAGGGAACCCTGTTCCCCCTCGAGGAGCGCGTCGAGCTGACGCAGCTCGGTGTCGCTCACCTGGCGAACGTCAGCGTCATCGGCTTCGACGGGCTTGTCGTCGACTGCGCGCGCCGCGCCGGGGCCGAGGTGATGTGTCGTGGGATCCGCGCCGTTTCCGACTTCGAGTTCGAGTTCCAGATGGCCCTGATGAATCGTCGCCTCTCGTCCGACCTCGAGGTCGTCTTCCTCATGCCAAGCGCGCGATACGTTTTCCTGAACTCCACCCTGGTGAAGGAGATCGCCCGCCTCGGGGGCGACATCACCGGGTTGCTCCCGGCGCACGTCGAGGCGCGCCTGCTGGCGCGCGTTGCCGACGAGCGCGCCCGCTACAGGGCGCAGGGCTAGGGGGGCGCATGTCGCTGCTCGACACCGTCGCACGCCGGGCCGGGCTCTCGGGCGGGCGGCTCGTCCTGCCCGAAGGCGAGGACCCTCGCGTCGTCGCCGCGGCGGCGCGCCTGGCGTCGCAGCACCGCGCGAAGGTGTCGTTGATCGGCGATCCGGCGCGCATCACCGCGGCGGCGCGCGGCGCCCAGGCGAACCTGGTGGGCGTGAATCTCCTGCCGGTCGGCGAGCGCGCCCGGATCGAGCCGACCAAGGCCGCGCTCCTGGCCGCGCGCGGCGAGCGCCTGGCGCCCGCCGAGGCCGATCGACATGCGGCGACCGCCGTGATGCAGGCCGCGGCGCTGGTGCGTTCCGGCGAAGCCGACGCGTTCGTCGCCGGTGCGACCCTCACGACCGGCGACGTGTTGCGCGCCGCTCTCTGGCTGATCGGCACCGCACCGGGCGTGGAGACCGTGTCTTCGTACTTCGCCATGGTGAAGGCGGAGTCCGCGGGGAACGAGCGGGTCCTGTTCTTCGCCGACTGCGCGGTCGTGCCCGATCCCGACCCGGCACAACTCGCCGACATTGCGATCGCGACCGCCGACAACTTCCGCGCCATCACCGGCGGTGAGCCGCACGTCGCGCTCCTCTCCTTCTCGACGAAGGGAAGCGCGAAGCATCCGCATGCCGACAAGGTGATCGAGGCGACCGCGCGCGCGCGGGCCCGTCGCCCCGACCTTCACGTCGACGGGGAGATGCAGGCGGACGCCGCGCTGGTCGAGAGCGTGGGCAAGGCCAAGGCCGCCGGGTCGATCGTGGCCGGGCATGCGAACGTGCTGATCTTCCCGGATCTCGACGCGGCGAACATCGGATACAAGCTGCTGCAGCGGCTCGGCGGATGGTCCGCGTACGGGCCGATTCTGCAAGGCCTGGCGCGCCCCGCCAACGACCTGTCGCGCGGGTGCTCGGCCGATGACATCGTGAACACGTCCCTCTTCGCGCTCGCCGCGGCCGCCGACGCGGCCACGCGCGGCGCCGCGCGCTGAAGCACGCGAAAGGAGTTCCCGTGCGACTCTCCCGGCTGGCGCAGGATGCGAAGCCCTCGGGCACATTGGCGATCGACGAGGAGTACCGGATGCGGAAGGCCCGCGGCGAGGACGTGATCTCGCTGGGCGCCGGCCAGCCCGACTTTCCGTCACCGCCTGCCGCGCAGCACGGCGGCGAGGAGGCCATCCGGGATGGTCGCACGCGCTACACCGACGTCGCCGGGACCGAGGAGCTGCGCGCGATGATCGCGCGCAAGCTCAAGGAGGAGAACGGGCTCGCGCTCACCGCGCAGCAGGTGGTCGTGACGGCGGGGGCGAAGCAGGCTCTCTACCATGCGCTCTGTGCCCTGGTCGACTCGGGCGACGGCGTACTGGTGCCGACGCCCGCGTGGCCGTCGTATGCGGAGATGGTGCACCTGCTCGACGCGAAGGTCGTGCCGGTTCCGCTCACCGCGGCCGACGGCTGGAAGCTGACCGTCGACGGCCTGATGCGCGCGCTGTCGGGCGCGTCGCGGCGCGCCGGCGTGCTCGTGTTCAACCAACCCGCGAACCCGACCGGCGCAACGTACTCCGCCGACGAGCTGGCCCGCCTTGCCGAGGTGGTCCGGGGCGAGGATCTCACGGTCATCAGCGACGAGATCTACGAGCGCCTGGTCTACGACGCGCCATTCACTTGGTTCGGGACCCTGCCGGGGATGCGCGGACGGACGGTGACCGTGAACGGCTTCTCGAAGGCTTTCGCCATGACCGGGTGGCGCATGGGGTACGCTGCAGGTCCAGCCCCGGTCATGGCCGCCATGACCGCGATCCAGGGCCACACCTCGGGCAACGCATGCAGCGTGTCCCAACATGCGGCGCTGCGGGCCCTCGAGGCGGCGCTGGACGGGGGCGAGGGCCGGGAGCCGCTCGACGCCATGAAGGCGGCGTTCCGGAACCGCCGCGACCTGGTCTGCCGCCTGCTCGGCGACATCCCGGGCGTCACGTTCGTCCGGCCCGGCGGAGCGTTCTACGTGTGGGTCGACGTGTCCGCCCACTACGGCCGGACGCTCGGCGCCGGACGTGGCGAGGTGCGAGACTCGCAGTCCATGGCCGCGTACCTGCTGGAGGGCGCGGGGGTGGCGGTCGTCCCGGGGCGCGCATTCGGGGACGACCGCTGTATCCGACTGTCGTTCGCCGCCTCGGCCGAAGATCTCACCGTGGCCCTCAAGCGCATCGCGAAGGCGTTGGCCGCCTGAAGTCTGCCTGAAAGGACGTTGCTGCATGCCGACGTACGAATACGAGTGCCAGAAGTGCGGCCACAAGTTCGAGGAGTTCCAGTCCATGAAGGATGCCCCGCTCACCAAGTGCCCGGAGTGCAAGGGCAAGGTGAAGCGCCTGATCGGCGCCGGCGCGGGATTCATCTTCAAGGGCTCGGGCTTCTACATCACGGATTACCGCTCGTCGGGCTATAGCGACAAGAAGAAGAAGGAGAGCGGCGACTCGGCCGCGCCCACGACGTCGACGAGCCCCGCACCCGCGACGGCGAGCCCCACCGCGACGCCCGCCGAGAAACCGAAGAAGTCGCCGGAGAAGAAAGGCAAGGGCTGACGTGTTCGCCGATCGCGCAAGCATCCGCGTCGAGGCGGGCAAGGGCGGCGCCGGGTCCGTGTCGTTCCGTCGCGAGAAGTTCGTCCCCAAGGGCGGGCCCGACGGCGGCGACGGCGGCGACGGTGGTAGCGTCGTCTTCGTCGTCGACCCCAACGTGAAGACGTTGCTCGATTTCCAGTCGGCCAAGCTGTTCCGGGCGACGCCCGGTGCCCCCGGCAGTTCCAAGCGCTCGAGCGGCAAGGATGGCAAGGACCTGACGATCCGCGTGCCGCCCGGAACTCAGGTCACCGACGCGGACACCGACGAGCCGCTCGCCGACCTCGTCGAGCCGGGCACCCGCTGGATCGCCGCGGCCGGGGGCAAGGGTGGTCGCGGCAACGCCCAGTTCAAGACCGCCACCAACCAGGCGCCGCGGCGCGCCGACCCCGGGCTTCCGGGCGAGGCGCGCAACATCGATCTCGAGCTCAAGCTGGTTGCCGATTGCGGACTGGTCGGCTTTCCCAATGCGGGCAAGTCGACCTTGCTGGCGGCCGTCTCGAGCGCGCGCCCCAAGATCGCGGCCTACCCGTTCACCACGCTCCGCCCGGTATTGGGCGTGGTCCGGCTCGACGAGGAGCGCGTCTTCGTGCTCGAGGACATTCCAGGCTTGATCGAGGGGGCCTCCGAAGGCCGCGGGCTGGGGCACGAGTTCCTGCGCCACATCGAGCGCACCCGGATGCTGGCCTTCGTCATCGACGGCACCACGGAGGACCCTGCCGCCGCGCTCGCCGTGCTGGAGCGGGAGTTGGGCGCGTGGTCGGCGGAACTGGTCACCAAGCCCCGGATCCTCGTCTATTCGAAGGCCGACCTGTCGCCGCCGGGCGAGGCGCAGGCCCGCGCCGAGGCCGACGGGGCGCTCGCCATCTCCTCGGCGACCGGGGCGGGGCTCGATCGGTTTCGACAGCTGGTCGGGGCGGCGCTTGACGCCGCGGCCCGGGCGGAGCAACCTGATGAGGTCTGAGACTGCAGGCGCCCCCTTGGGCCCATCCCGAGAAGGAACCAATCGCCATGGCCGAAGAATCGTTCACCCCGCTCCGCTCCTTCGATGCGTTCTCGCCGCGCGGACTCGCCGGCAAGCGTGAGTACGTGCAGGGCCTCGAGGCCCGCGGCGATCGCGAAGCTGCCGCCCTCCTGGTCGAATGCCTCAGTGACGAATCAGGTTACCTGCGCGACCTTGCCGAGGCCGCGCTCATCCGCCTGAAGGCCGTCGCCACTCCGGTGTTGCCCATGCTCGCGTCCGGCCTGTGGTACACGCGCGTCAGTGCGGCGCGCACGCTCGGCCGCCTCGGCGCGCGCGAGGCGATCGCGCCGTTGATCGACCTGCTCGCCGACAGCAACCAGTCGGTGCGCCGCTCGGCCGCCGAGGCGCTGGGCACCATCGCCAACGGCGACGGCGCGCTGTTCGTCGCGCGCATGCTCTACCGTCGCCCCGAGGGCGATCGTCTGCGTCTCGTCCGCGAGATCGCGAGCGGAGCGCGCGAGGTCGAGGCTCGTCTTGCCGACCTGCTGCGGCACGACGAGGCGATGCGCGCCGACGAGGACGAACTCCTCTCCCACGACGCCGACGTCGTGCGGGCCAGCGCCGAAGGCGTGGCCTGGGAGCTGCTCACGGGTCCCGGCCGCGGCGGAGACCGCTGAGCCCCCACGGCGCTCCCGACGATCGCCGTCTTGCCCCCGATCACCCCGACTATCCGACCCGCCTGCGTACCGCCGGCCCGGGCAGCGGCCCCGTGCTGTCGCTCCGGGGTCGCGGTCCGTGGCCGGCCCGTCCGGCCGTCGCCATCGTTGGCGCCCGCGCTGCGACGGCGTACGCGCGCCGGGTCGCCTTCGACGTGGCGCATGCCTGCGCAAGCGCCGGGATCTGCGTCGTGAGCGGACTGGCCCGCGGCGTCGACGCGGCGGCGCACGAGGGCGCGCTTGCCGCCGAAGGCACGACCATCGCGGTCCTCGGCACCGGCGTCGACGTCGTTTATCCAGCGGACCACGCCGCACTCCACGCCGCCGTCCGCGCACGTGGCACGCTGGTCTCGGCGTTCGCGCTCGGAACCCCGCCGCGGCGAGGGAATTTTCCCGCGCGCAATCGCGTGCTGGCCGCGCTCTGCGACGGCGTCGTGCTGGTGCAGGCTGACGCCGCGAGCGGCGCCCATCACACCGTGCGCGCCGCGCTGGCCAATGGGGCGTGGGCGAAGGTCGCGCCGTGGCCGCTCGATGACGTGCGCTACGCGGGGAACGCGGCGTGGCTCGCGCGCGGTGAAGCGGACGTCGCGCCGCTGCTCGACTCGGCGGAGCCGTCGCGTCGCGCTCGTCGCGTGGTTCCGGCACCGGCGGCAGGATCCGTCGCGCCCGACGCGGCATCGAGCCGTCTGCGCGCCGCCCTCGGAGTCCGTGGCCGCACGCTCGATGCCCTCGCGCACGCCGCAGGTCTCGGCGCGGCGGCGGCGGCGGTTGCCGTGCTCGAGCTGGAACTGGCCGGGGTCGCCCAACGTCTGCCGGGCGACCGCTATCGCCGAAGTCCGACATGAGGGACTCGCCGGGGCGCCTGGGGCACCGACTCGAACATGCCGCCGTGCTCGCGTTGAGCGCGCTCGTCCGAGCGCTGCCGGCGCGCGCCGCGCTCGCCGTGGGTCGCGGGCTCGGCGCGCTGGCACGCGTGGCCGGCCTGCGGCGCAAGGTCGCGGCGGCGAACCTTGCGCGTGCGTTCCCCGAGAAGTCCGCCGCCGAGCGCGCGGCGATCCTGCGCGAGGCATACGGGCACGCCGGCATGACGGTGGTTGAACTGCTGCGGGCCGGACGTCTGGACGCCCGCGAGCGCACGGCCCTGGTCGGGGCGATGCGCGGTGTCGAGCAGGTGGCCGAGGCGCTGCGATCCGGCAAGGGCGTCGTGATCGCGTCCGCCCACTTCGGGGCGTCCGAACTGATGGCGGTGACCGCAGTCGAGGCAGGGGTCGCGATCCATTTCTTCGTGCGGGCCCAGTCGAACCGCCTGGTCGATGCGCTGCTCACGGCGCGCCGCCGCGCGCTGGGCGCCGGGATCGTCGGCCACGGCGAGCGCGGCGTCCGCGATGCGTTGAAGCTGCTGCAACGCGGCGAATGCCTGGCCGTGATGGCCGACCAGGACGCGGGTCGGGACGGAGTCTTCGTGCCGTTCTTCGGGCTTCCCAGTTCGACGCCGCCCGGGCCTGCCGAGTTCGCCCTGCGGACCGGCTCGCCGCTGTTCTTCGCCGTGATGCACCGCACCGGCGACGGCGGGTACGCCGGTGTCGTCGAGCCGATCCCGTTGCCCGCGCGCAGCGGGGATCACGCGGCCGACGTGCGCGAGCTCACGCGCCGCCATGCCGCCGCACTCGAGCGCGCCATCCGCGAGTTTCCGGCCCAGTGGATGTGGACTCATCGCCGCTGGAAGACGCCGCCCCCGGCGACGCTCCTGCTGGCATGGATGGCGGGTACGGTCGCTGCGAGCGGGGCCGTGATTGCCGCCACTGCAGCGACCGCCGCGACTCCCGCTCCTGTCGACTCTGCGGCGACGCACGCGGCTCGTCCGCCCGAGAGCACGTTCGACGGCGCCGGGAGCACCGTGTTCCCGCTCGAGCGCGCCCGCGTGCGCCGCATGTTCGAGGACGTGCGGATCCGTCGCATCGCGGATGGCTGGTCGATCGTCGCCGACGAGTGGTTCGAGGCGGGCGTGGCGCCCGCGACCGCGGTCTTCGCGCTGCCCGACTACCGGGCGAGCCTCGCCGGCCCGAATGACACGAGCATGGTGCGCGGCACGTTGCGGGAACTCGAGGTCACCGTCGATGGACTGCCGATGGCGGTCGATGCGCTGCCCGGCAACGCGGCGCCCGGGGCCGACCTCGGCGGAATCGAGCGTATCCTCCGGTTTCGCGTTCCGTTCGCGGCGGAGGAGAAGCGCGGCATCCGGCTGGTCTATCGCATCGGCGAGTCGCGCACGGATGCCGGGGAGCCGCTCCTGTTCTACTACCGCAATCCCGGATCCCTGTGGGAAGGGGAGAGCCCCAAGTCGACCGTGCGCGTCGACTTCGGCGCATGGTCGGCCGACGACCTCGTCATCGGCTGGCTGCGCCCGCGCGGTTACCGACTCTATGCCGACTGCGTGGTGTGGCATCGCCCGGCGGGGGAGGAACTGGCCGACATCGCACTGGGCGCCCGTCCGCTCGGCGACCCGCTCGCCGCGTACGCCGACCGGAAGCTGGGCCCGCTCGGCCTCGGCCTCGAGGCGCGCGAGGAGTGGATCGAGCGACTGACCGCCAACGAACTGCGCTACTACATCGCATGGCTCCAGGCTCGTCGCGGCGGCACTCCGCCCGGCGTCGGGCCCGGTTCCGCCCTCGCCGGCGAGACCTGGTGGAAGCCGGTCCGGGGCTTCCGCGAGGAGAAGTTGTCGAGCGACGAGCGCCGCCTCCTGGCCCGCCTTCGGGAGCGACTCGATCGCTGGGATCGGGCGCGGATCCCGTTCTTCGCCGGGCCGCCATTCCTTCCGGTGGACGCCCCGACGCCCTGAGGCCGCGGGCGTTTTGCAACAGGTGCGGCAGATTGCCGCACCGCCGCAGCCCCCGCACGACGTCAATTCCGGACAGGCGCCCGGATCGCTCATCCAATCGTAGATTCCAAGCGTACGCTGGACAGCGGTTTGAGGCCGTCCGCGAACGTGGATTCTCGCCCTGTCGATTTCCCCCCGCGCGCCCGGCAAAGTGGCCCGGCCCTTGCGCTTCTCGGCCCCGGTCACGATCCGATCCAGGAGGGATCCGCATGCCCGGTTCAAGCGCTCCGCTCAATCCCCTGTCTCGTTGGGCTGCGCCCGACTCGCCACGTACGCTCGCTCTTTCCACGCTCCTGCTCGAGTCGGTGGAGGAACGGGCAGTTCTCCGACGGACGGTGGCGGCGCTCGCCGCCCCGGGCGGTTTCGGTTTCACGCGCTCGTTCCTCTTTGTCTTCGACGAGGCCCATGGGGCCTTCGTCGGATGCCATGCCGTCGGCCCCGCGGACTCGAACGAGGCCCGGCGGGTCGCCCACCTGGCGCTCGAAGAGAGCGAACTGCTCGCCGCCCTCCGG
>JBKJNH010000154.1:0-3989 GCA_046596055.1 Candidatus Eiseniibacteriota bacterium | reverse complement strand
GTTCTACCATTGGAACGACCGTCAGAGCCTCGAGGTGGCCGTGCTCATCGCGCTCATCAATCGACTCGACTGGCGCAAGATCCGCAATTGGAGTGCCGCCGGGGGCTTCGCCGCGCGCTACGAGGAGTTCGTGAAGGAAGTACGGTGGGAACGCCGGCGACGCTGACACGACGAGGCCGCCGGGGCGATGCGATGCCCCCGGCGGCCTCGAATGCCGCGACCCGTCCTAGCGATTGACGACGACGAGCCGCGTCGAACGCTCCTCCGAGCCACTGGCAAAGCGGACGAAATAGAGGCCCGGTGAGACCCGTGCGCCCTGCTCGTCCATCAGGTTCCACGAGGTCGTGTGCGCGCCCGCTTCCGCCCTTCCGGAGTGAAGCTGCGCCACGCGTCGCCCCGAGACGTCGTAGATCTCGAGCGTCGCGTCGGATGCGGCGGGCATCGACCAGCGCAGCGAGGCCGACTGGCGAACCGGGTTCGGAAACGGTGCCGCCAGTTCGAGGCGCGACGAGATCGGGAGTGGCGTGGCGTCGACGGTGCCGACATGGCGGAACGCAAGGCCGTTGATGCCGAAACCGTTCGTCGTCGCCGGAAGATCCGGCACGTTGCCGATCGCCAGCGAGGAGCCGTCGAGCTGCGCGCCGTCCCACTCGAAGTACGCCTCGATCGGCGTGGTGAGGAACGGACTCGCGTTGATCGCGGCGTCGTAATAGAAGACGGACACGACCGGAGACGTCGACGGATCGAGGATCCGCGTCTGCCCATCGGGCCACGTGACGCTGGTCAGTCGCACCTGCCACGGCTGCGCCCAGTCGATCAGCAGCTGCTCGTCCAGCGTGCCGACGTAGAGATCGACCCGCTCGATCGCATCGGAACCGACGAAGGCATGGCCGCCGATCCAGGCGTCGCCGGGAATCCCGGGAACTCCCGAGACGGCTCCGGCCGAGAGGTCGGATCCGCGCAGGTCCTCCGTGGCGCCAACCTGGGTGAGCGGTCCGGTCCAGGTTGCGGCGCCGTACTTGATCTCGATCGTGGCGCCGGTCATCGCGCGCATCGCCAGAGGAGCGGGCGGCGGCGGCGGAGGCGGCGGCGGAGGCGGGGCGAGCGGCAGGGTCGCCACGCCGGCAAATGCCGCGATCTTGTCGACCGTCGTCTGGCCGTCGAACGCTCCGGCTTCGCGGAAGACGATCTTTCCCGTCGGATCGATGATGAGGATGGTCGGATACCCGTTCGTCGAGAGTGCGTTCATGAACGGCCGGAGCACCGTCTGCGGCATTCCCGAGCCATGGAGAACCGGCCGGGTCTCGTTGTGGCTCGTCGCCCAGGACACGGCGTCGTCCTGCGTGCTCGCACGACCCGGCGTGGGGCCGTCGACGAGGACCGTCAAGTACTCGAACTGCACGGTCGGGTGCCCCACCCAGGTGTCGTAGACCTGCTGCGCCTCCTCCGCCATGTAGTTACAGGGCGCGCACCAGTTGGCGCACATGTCGAGCAGCACCCACTTGCCGAGGTAGCTCGAGAGCGAGCGGCTGACTCCGTCCTGGTCGAACGCCGTCAGCTGCGGGATCTGGTCGTTCACGCGGAATCCGCCGGGAACGTTTCCGGAAAGCACGCTGACGTTGTTGGTGAAGGAATTGGCGACTACGAGGTCCGGCTCACCGTTGCCGCTCAGGTCGCCGATCACGATGTTGTGCGGACCCCCACCGACGATCGTGTTCGTGCGGGTCGGAAACGTTCCAGTGCCCGAGTTGAGGAGCACGGAGACGTTGTCCTGGTTGGAGTTGGAAGTCACGAGGTCGACGCGGCCGTCGATGTTGAGGTCCCCCGCCGCGATCGAGACCGGTGCCGTCCCGGTGGCGTAGTCGACCTTCGCGGCGAAGCCGCCGACGCCGTTCCCCAGTCGCACGGAGACGGTGTTCGCGTTGGTGTTGACGGTCGCCAGGTCGACGATGTTGTCCCCGTCGAGGTATCCGAGCGCGATCGCCACCGGGCCGAAACCCACGCTCGAGTCGACCTTCGGCTGGAAGGTCCCGTTGCCGTTGCCGCGCAGGATCGAGATCGTGTCTGCGAAACGGTTTGCGGTCACGAGATCGGCATGGCCGTCCCGGTTGAAGTCGCCGACCGAAACCCACACCGGGGCGTCGCCCGTCGCATAGGTGACGCGGGGGGCGAAGCCGCCGGCCCCGTTGCCGAGCAGGATCGATACGTTGTCGTCCTGGGCGCTCGCGGCCACGATGTCGCGATTGCCGTCCTCGTTGAAGTCGCCCGTGGTGGCGTGGAACGTGTTCGAGCCCGTCGTGAAGTCCGTGCGCGCCGCGAACGCGCCGGTCCCATCTCCAAGCAGAACGGAGACCGTCCCCGGGGTGCCGCTCGCCACCAGGAGATCGGCCCGGATGTCGTTATTGAAGTCGGTGACGACGACGTTGAACGGGCCACCGCCCACCGGGTAGACGACATGCGCCTGGAAGCCGCCGCCCGGGATCCCGAGCATCACGGAGACGTTGTTCGACGCGTAGTTCGCCGTCACGAGGTCCTTGACCCCGTCATTGTTGAGATCCCAGATCGCCATGCCCTGCGGGCTCAGCCCGGCTGCGTAGTCGGTGCGGCCGGTGATGTTGTAGGTCTGGGCGTGGACGGATTGCGGTGCGACAAATGCGATGAAGAGGGCAGACGCAAGCGCCCCCCGTTCCGCCAGGGGGCGGAACTGCTGAAACAGTGACATGCAACCTCCAGGCACGATTCCGATCGAAGTGGGAGCCTCGATGACAAGCAGGCGAAATCTTCCCACACCGGCGGCTTAGCCGTCAAACGGAGTCGGCGTGTGCCCGTCGGCCCCAACGTCCTCGGCTGCCGGGCCATGGCCGCGGCCGCCGAGCCGTGGATCGAACGCCCGGCCGACGAGCACTTTACCGGCGTCGCAGCTCCGGATAGATCATGCGGATGCGGAGGATCAGCGTCGGCTCGGGGAAGTCGGGAGGGAGCGGCTCGATCGGGTTCATCGAGCGGAGTGCGCTCTCGGCCGCGCGAATCAGGGACGGATGTCCCTGCTCGTCGAGGAGCCGGAGACGCTGGACTTTTCCCGACTTCGAGATCTCGATCTCGAGCAGGGCCCAACCGCCTTCCTTGAGGACTCCGAACCGGTACGCCGCCGGGGCGAACCAACGCTCCTGAAGTTGCAACCCGAAGCGCTGGAGCCACGGTGCGTACTCCCACGCGGTCGTGTTGAGGCTGACGTCGCCCAGGAACGTGGCGTTGCCGTCGGGTCTCGCCATCGCGGGCTGATCGAAGGCCGAGTTCCCGCTCGTGCCGCGAAGCTCATCGGGCGACACGCGCTCCAGGGATTCGCTCCCCGCTTTCGGCGCCCCACTGCGCTTGCCGGCCGCCTCGAGCCCCGCAGCCTCCGTCGATTGTTGCGGCGATGCCGCGGATGGGCGGGAGGGGTTCTTCCCGGAATCAAGTTGCACCCCTCGGGCCTCGCTCTCGCCCTCGAGCCGCGGGATCTCGGTGTCGCCGCCGGGAACCTGGTCGCGCGCGCGGCTCGTGACGTTGCTCAGGAAGTCCGGCTTCTCGGGCGCCGCATCCTCGCGGTCGGCAGGCAGCTCGGTGAACGGAGGGAAGGTCTCGTCCGCGCGCGCCTCGGGGGCCAGGGTCGTGAGGTCGAGATGGATCACTTCCTCCTGCGGTGTCGTCACCGGCGCCGCCATCAGTTTCGGCAGGAGAAAGAGGATCGTGGCCGCGTGCAGTCCCAGGGAGACAATCCAGGGGACGAGCCGGTTGTCGCGATCCTCTCTGCGATTGATCAGGGCGTTCCTGCCTTTGGTGTGGGGCCCGCGGGTGCTCTTCCGGGCGATCGGGGCCGGCTTCTCACACCCGGCGAAGGACCGACGTCGAACGGATCATACCCCCGACGCGGGGGGCGGGTCCCGACTCGCAGCGAGGATCGGGGATCGGGAGACTGACGAACCGGACGTGGCGTCGTCCTGGAGGGA
>JBKJNH010000136.1:0-3858 GCA_046596055.1 Candidatus Eiseniibacteriota bacterium | reverse complement strand
CGCCGTCGGGCAGGAAGACGGGCCAGGCACTGCCGATCTCTCCCGCCGCCCGATCGATGTGCGTCGCCGGCTTGACGTCTCCGCCGCCCGCGGCGACGACGCGCAACGAGTCGTTGGCGCGGCCGTCGATGAGGATCTGGCCCTTCGCACCCCAGCTCAGGTCGGCGCCGTTCAGGATCCTCTGCAGGACGACCGGCGCCCCCCCGCCGATCGGCGCGCGCTTCAGCTCGTCGCCGTCCATGAAGACGACTTCCTTGCTGTCCGGCGACCAGTACGCGCGCTGCAGGCCCTGCGTCCCCGGAATCGGGACCGCCTCGATCTGGTCGAGCGGTCGCACCCATGCGCTCACCGTCCCCGTGGAGTCGTCTCCCTGGATGAGCAGATAGCGACCATCCGGCGAGAGCCGTGGCCAGTAGGCCTGCGTCGTGCCGGGCGGCGGTTCGATGCGGAAGCGCAGCGGCAGCACGGGCGGCGCAGGCCGCGTCGCGAACCAGGCGAGCCCGGCAAGCGAAACGAGCGCGACCGCGGCGAGCGCGGCGGCGATCGGGCGTGACACGCCGGACGTGCGAGCGCCGGCGGCGTGCGCCGCCGCAACACCGGTCATCGTGCTCGCGCCCGCGATCGGCATGCCGCTCGTCGAGATGCCCGCGCCCTCGGCGATCCCATGCAGCTGCAGCTTCACGTCGTGCGCCGTCTGGATGCGCTCCTCGGGATCCTTCGTCAGGCAGTTGCGGATCAGGCGTTCGATCCCATGCGGCGGCGCGCTGCGCACCGCGCTGGTCCCGGTCGACGTGACCGCATCGGTCGCCCTCGACGGCGTTTCCCCGACCGGCGCGGGCTCGCGCTCGAGGATGGCCGCGATGAGCGACGCCTGGCTCCTGCCTTCGAACGCGCGACGGCCGGTAAACATCTCGTAGAGCACGCAACCGAGCGCCCAGATGTCGCTGCGCGCGTCGGCCTCGCGGCCCTCGAGCTGCTCGGGCGCCATGTACTGGAAGGTGCCGAGGATCGTGCCCTCGGCGGTGAGCGCGCGGCCGATCGTCGGCGAATGCGCGAGCGTGGCGTCCATCGCACCGCTGCCCGCGCCGGCGGCAAGGCCAGTTGCGCGGGCGAGACCGAAGTCCATGAGCTTGGCGCCGCCGCGGGTGAGCATGACGTTCCCGGGCTTCAAGTCGCGGTGCACGACGCCCGCGCGGTGCGCGCGATCGAGTGCGTCGGCGATCTGGGCGCCGAGGCGCAGCGCCTCGGCCGACGGCAGCGGGCCGCGGGCCAGCTTCGCCTCGAGCGTGTCGCCCTCGATCAGCTCGAGCACGAGATAGTCGATCTCGCCTTCCTTGCCGACGTCGTAAAGCGCGCAGATGTTCGGATGATTGAGGCTCGAGACGGTCTTCGCCTCGCGCTCGAAGCGGGCGCGGACTTCCGGCTGCGCCGAGAGGTGGATCGGCAGGACCTTGACGGCGACGTCGCGGCCCAGGCGGGTGTCCTTCGCGCGATAGACCTCGCCCATGCCGCCGGCGCCGAGGGGAGACAGGATTTCGTACGGTCCGAGTCGGGTTCCCGGGGTAAGGAGCATCCGGGGAATCTAGCGCATAGCCGCCGCGCGGTCGCCCTCCACTTTCCGCCCGCCGCGGGATGGCGCCGTGCGGTATGCTGGTCGCCGCTCCCTGCGAAGCCCTTGCCGTCGGAGGTCGCCGTGCGCCTCGCCGCAGCCCTCGTCCTCCTCGTGCTCGCCGCTGCCGCTTCCGCGCTCTCGGCCGGAGCCGCGCGCGCCGCGGCGTCTCGCTCCGAGCCGGGACCGCCGGATCCCTTGTTCGCGCTGGTCCACCGCATGGACACGTTCCTGCACGAGGCGGAACTCGAGGGCATCACGCTCGACCCACGCTTCCACGCGAGTCCGGCCGAGTTCACCCGGTTGAGCGTCGTCTGCCAGTTGCTCGGCTACCTCGAGCTCGAGCGCTCGATGCCCACGACACGTACGCACCGCCTCGACATCCGCGAGCGCGCCGAGTTCCTCATCGCCCACTTCGACGAGATCACCGGGGGCACCGCCACGGACGGGATGCTCGCCTACGCGCTGCTCGGGGCGTTCGAGGAGACCGGGGACGAGCGCTATCGCGAGCGCGCGAACGTCATCCTCGAGAGTGTGAAGCAACTGGAGGGGTACTCGATCGCCCTCAACTGGGGACTCATGGCGGGCATGGCTCTGGCACGCAGCCATCGGCAGACCGGCGATCCCGCCGCACTCGAGAAGCTCGACCAGATCCTCGAGAGGCTCGAGTGGTCTCGCTCCGACGACGGCAGCTTCCCGCACGTCTGCGCAGGGTCGCCGGACGTGCACTACTCCGGCTGGATGGCGATGGAACTCTTCGCCATCGCCCGCGAACTGGACGACCCGGGAATCCGGGCACGAGCCCTGCGCACCGCGGCGTTCCTCGCTGCCCGCGTCAAGCCGGGTGGGGAGATCGACTACTGGGGCCCGTGCGCGACGTGCCCGAACCTGCTCGCGACATACTGGAGCCATGGCGCCGGTTGCATCGAGGACTACGACACGCGGGCGTGGACGAACGAGCTCGGCTACATCGCGCTGGCGCTCGACGAGGCCGACGATCCGCGCTACGAAACCGTGATGCGCTTCCTCGCCGCCCACGAGGACCGCGGCGCATTCCCCGACAAGTGGGCCTACCTCCCGCCGGAGAGCGACCCGACCTATCCCTGGGCGAGCGAACCACGCTCGGTCGTGCGCACCAGCATCCTGTTCTGGACGCTGTCGATGATCCTCGCGGAGCGGGCACATCCGGCGGCGGCGGGAGGACGGCGTGCCACAAGGGCGACGGCGGCGGCAACGCCCGATTTGGCCGGCGGCGTGCAGGGGCGGCAGCTCAGGTGGGACGCGGCGACGGCGACGCTCCACTTCGGGCTCGAGCCCGCGGCGAGCGCGGATCTCTCGATCCGCGACGTGCGCGGCCGTCGCGTGCGCGTGCTGCTCGACGATGTGGCGTGCGGCGAAGGCGAGCGGGCAATCGCCTGGGACGGCCGCGACGACCACGGCCGGGCGGTCGCCCCGGGCGTGTACTTCGCGCGGCTCGTCACCGACGGGCGACGCGCGACAGCGCGCCTGCCCGTGTTTCCGACCCGCATACCGCGCTGATTACGAAGCTCCCCCGGGCAGCATCCGCGCCACGACCTTCGCGCCAAGGCGCCTGCCGACTTCGAGCCCCTCGTTGTTGTCCTGCGGAAAGTGGATTCCCCCCCACAGGCGCGAGATCGCCGCCTCCGCGGCTTCGGCGCGGAAGAACTCGGCCTTGTCCGGGAACTCCGCGGCGAGCACTTCGGCGGCTGCCGCCGAGATCGTCGAGTGGCCCGACGTGTACGACGGGAAATTCGGCGTCGGGATGACGGTGACGAGCCCCGGGGTGCGCATGGACGGGCGGGCGGTCCAGTACGTGTACTTGGCCTGCCAGCAGCTCACGAACGCGTCGTGGATGGCGAGGTTCATCGCCGCCTGCACGCGCGATGCCTCGGCCACCGACAAGCCGCGCGCCGCGATCTCCTGGCGCAGCAGTGCGTTCCAGATCGCCGGCGGCGATCGGTCGGCCCGCTTGTGGACGATCACTTCCTGCTCGGGCGTGCGCGCCGAGGCGGCGTCGTTCACGGCGGCGACGTCGGCCAGGTCCGCGGCCGATCCGAACGCGAACGGCGGCCGTGGCGAGAACTCGGAGCCGCTGGTCGCAACCCACGTGCGCCACGCGCCGCAGGCGGGCAGCACGTGGGTTGCGACCAGCGGCTCCGAGTTCTCGCCACCGCCGCCGTTCGCGTTCGGATCGGCCGCGGACCTGGCCGACGTCGCCGCCGTGAACG
>JBKJNH010000019.1:0-6896 GCA_046596055.1 Candidatus Eiseniibacteriota bacterium | reverse complement strand
CCCCCGCGGGCCCGGGGCTGTTTCATTGTTGACCGCTGCAGCGCAAGGGTTTACGCTCAGGCACGCTCTCGAAGGTCAGACGTTCCAGCCAACGTCCGACACTGCACGGATGCAGCTTCGAAGCCTTGGGTCGCGATCGCCGCTCCCCCCCGGTGCGACCGCCTGGTTCCCCAACTCCCCGGGCTGGTAGGAGGCATCCGCACCATGCATTTCAACCATTCCATCTCTGACCTCGCGCGTCGCGCTGCGTTGACGGTTGCAGGCGCCTGTTGCGCGCTCGCTCTCGTCTTCGGCGTCGCACACGCAGGCGCAGGTCCGGTGATCGACGGCAACGGCGACGACATCATCTCGTTTGCTGCCGGCATCACGCCCTCGAGCTCCAGCTGTGCCATCGATCGCGCCGATTCGCGCGACGACGTGGCCATCGCCGATCCCAGCCTCGTCGTTTGCGCGCCGCTCGAGGACACGAGCCAGCCGGCCGACGGGATCACCGATTACTTCGTGAACGGATTCGACCTTCGTCGCTTCGTTCTCGTCTACGATCGCCCGAACAAGAACCTCTACATCCTGTGGCGCGCCGAGGGCATCATCGGCGATATCGACGGCAACCTGACCCCGGACAACTCGAATTGCTTTCCGGCGGCCTCGTTCCCCGATGAGCCGGGTATCGGCAGCCAGGAGAACTACCAGGCCCGCATCGACACGAACTGCGACGGCATCCCCGATGTCATCATCGGAGTCGGCGGCGTGCTCGGCACCGATGTCGTGACCGTCCAGGGCGCGGCGACCGGCGGCACCCTGGCGTCGTATCGCGCGGGCGCCGGCAGCGGCAAGGATCTCGAACTCCTCGTCTCGAACATCGACCTGCCCGTCGGCTTCCAGGTGGCCGCCAACGCGAACGCTTCGTTCGACGGCCTCGGCGAGGACATCACGGCGAAGGTCGCCTGCGGCGTTCCCGACCCGAGCATCGACGTCGAGAAGACCGTCAATGTCGCCTCGATCTGCCCCGGCGGCTCGGCCGACTTCACGGTCGTCGTGACCAACACCGGCAACGTCGACCTGACGGGCGTCACCGTCGTCGACAACCTGCCGGCCGGTCTCGTCTACCAGTCGACGCAGTCGAACACCTGCGGCGGCGGCGTCAACGCCGCCGGCAGCCAGATCACGTACGGTCCGTTCGGCCTCGCGGCCGGCGCATCGTGCACGATCGTCATCCGCGTCGGCCGCACGGCCGAGTGCTCGGGTGAGCAGGTGAACAACGTCGCGGTCGAGGGCACGTTCCAGGCGGCCTGCTTCAACGGCGGCCTGGCGGTCACCGTCAGCGACAACGACGCGGCTTCGATCCTGTGCGGCAACATCACGTGCTCGATCGATGCGCCCGACACGCGTGTCTGCGGCAGCGAGACCGTCCAGATCTGCGGCCCCGCGGGCGACTACAGCTACCTCTGGAGCAACGGCGCGACCACGCGTTGCATCAGCGTCGGCGCGGGCACGTACAGCCTCGTGATCACGGACACCGCCTCGGGTTGCAGCAGCGCGAACGCCTGCTCGGTCACCATCGAGCAGGACACGCCGCTCATCGAGGTCACCAAGTCCGTTTCGCCCGAAGGCCCCGTCGACCAGGGCGCCACCGTGACCTACACGATCACCGTGACGAACCCGGCGTGGAGCACGATCACGGCGCAGAACGTCGTCGTCACCGACGAGCTTTGCGACGAGTCCGTGTACGCGGGCAACGCCAACCCGGCGCCGACCTCGGCCCCGAACGTCGGCGAGAACGGAACCATCGTCTGGAACGTCGGACCGCTCGCGCCGGGAACCTCGGCGACGATCACGTTCGACGCGAAGATCGTCGAGCTGACGGCGCCGGCTTGCGAGGCGACGGACCGTTCCTGCGAGAACACGGTCCGCGTTTCGACCGCCTGCGGCGACAAGGAAGTCACGGACGATGCATCGGCCACCACGGCGATCCTCCCGTGCGTCCAGCAGGGTCTCTGCCGCCTCACCGGTGGTGGCTGCCTCAACGAGGACGGCGACAACCGTGGTAAGAAGCAGAGCACGTTCGGCGGCAACTCGAGCCCGTTCCACGAGGGTGGCGGCCCGACCGGCAACTCGTGGCAGCACGTGTACCGCGACGGCAGGACCATCCTGTTCAACTGGCACAGCTGGGATGCCTACGTGACCCAGTGCTCGGTCGTCGGGACCGGCCCTTGCAGCCCGCAGGCCGAGAACACCCGCGCCGACTTCCAGGGAACCGGCAAGTACAGCGTCGGAGCCGGTGGCCGCGAAGAGGCAGGCAACATGGTGGCCTACATCATCGACCACCGCGAAGGCGCCTGTAACCGCAACACCCGTGACGAGTACTACATCACGGTCCGCACGGGCCTCGTGATCGGCCAGGGAACGATCGTCTTCCAGACCGGTGGCGAGATCGACTGCGGCAACCTGCAGATCCACGAGACCCCGCGCTGGCTGTTCAGCGGCGGCACGCAGCAGCCGGGCGAGCTCAACGAGGTCGAGTCGGTGGCCCTGCTGAACAAGGCCGTCCCGAATCCGTTCCGCGCCAACATGAGCTATGCGTTCGAAGTCGTCGGCGACAACCAGCCGGTCGAAGTCGGCGTGTACAACGTGGCCGGACGCCTGGTGAAGTCGCTGGTTCGGGAGTCGATGCCCGCCGGCCGTCACACGGCGACGTGGAATGGTCAGGATGACAACGGCGCTCGCGTCCCGAGCGGCGTGTACTTCGTCCGCGCGCGGTACGGTGCGGAGCAGAAGCAGCAGCGGGTGATCTACCTGGGTCAGTAAGGCTGGGTAGGCACCGCAACGGCAGCAGAACGACGGGGCGGCTCCGCAAGGGGCCGCCCTTTCGCTTGCCCCGTGCCCTCACGATTGTGTTCGTCTCTCCGACCACGATCGCCGGCATCTGCGCGCGGCTGGGTCGCCACTCGCTGTTGTTCCACGAAGGGGACCGAGAAGGAAGTTGCGAAGCTCCTGACGATCGTCGCGTCCAAACCGCATGCCCGCTCACTTGCTCGCTCTTACGCACGCGGTCGACGGCGTCGCCCAGGTGCTGGGCGATGTGGAACTTGTCGAGCACGATCTTCGACGCGGCGTTCGGCAGGTGCTCGAACGTCGAGTGGATGTACGGGCTCCACATGTCCATCGCCACGGCCTCGACGTTTGCGATCTCGGACGGCGACAGCTTCGGCCAGAACGCCGTCTCATCGATCCCGACGTAGCGCGGAGCCACGACGTCCCCCCGCGCCAGACCGCGGCGAACGGCGCGGGCCAGGATGCCATCGGTCTCATCCCACGAGATCCTCAGGTGCTTCGCCACCGCGCTCACGCTCGCCTGCTTCAGCCAGTCGATGGCCAGCGCCTCGAACAGCGCCGTGAACTGCGAGCCCGGCTCGCCCCACGGCACCGTCAGCTGCCGGATACCGTGAGTCGAGCAGTTCAGCCGCGGCACGCGCGCGTGGAGGAAGGTCTTGAACTGGCAGGTGTCGAGATGGCGCCACTGGCGCTCCTGATGGTCGTGGATCGGAGCCGCCGCCAGGCAGTCCGGGCACACCCAGCGTTCGCCCTTCGGGAACGCGACCCAGACATGCACTTCACCGGCCTTCTCCTGTATCGCGACTCGATCAATCGCCCAGGGGTCGGTGAGGCCCAAAAGCGTGGCGTCAGCTGTCGGTGATCAAGCACGCGCGTCCTCCGGGGAAGAAGTCGGCGCGAAGCGTATCCGCCAGCAAGGGGGATCAAGCCAGCGTTTTCACCCACACGATTCCCGGGAGAGCCGGAACTATCGGAGGAGTGCCGACACGGGCGATGCCGCGGATTCTGGAGCACCAGCGGAAGTGTGCGGTCTAGCGGGGCTCCATGAACGGAGCGGAGCCGCCTCGGTGAAAGCGGCCCCGCACCGGACTCAATTGAAAGGGCACAACCCAACCCATGCGAAAGCCCGGGAGCCTTGGGCGCCCGGGCCGTCGTCGATCGGAGTTCGTTGCGCCGCGGAGAACTTACTCGATCACGCGGACAAACTTCTTCTGCAGCTGCGTCTCCCCGACCGTCAACCGCGCGAAGTACACGCCCGGGGCGGTCTCCTCGCCGGCGGTGTTCCGGCCATCCCACGAGAGCCGCTGTGTGCCCGGCGTGGCGACGCCCTGGAGCATGCGGACCTCGCGGCCACGGACGTCGTAGATGCGCACGTCGACCGGGGTCGACGCGCCCTGCGCCAGGGCGACCGAGGCGACGTCGAAATCGAACGTGGCGAAGTCGCGGCTCGGGTTCGGGAACACGTTGCGGAACGACAGGCCGAACGCCACGCCGTCGTTGACGCCCGTGGTGCCACCCGACGACACGTCGAGCTTTCCGTAGCCCCACTTGCCGTTGGGCGTGGTGCCCGTGTACGAGTCGGAGCGGGCGCGGGTGCGGAGGATGTTCCGTGCGCCGCTGGGAGTGAGCGTCGGCGTCTGCTCGAGCAGCAGGGCGATGGCGCCCGTGGTATGGGCGTTGGCGATGCTCGAACCCTTGTTCATGAAGTGGGCGCCGTCCGGGTCGGTGAAGGCCGAGCTGATGCTGCCGTCGGTCGATTTGGCGGACATGACGCCATAGCCGGGGGCCATCACGTCGGGGCGCTGCACGCCGTCGCGGCGCGGGCCGCGCGAGGTGAAGTCGGCCAGGCGCGAGAGCGGCGGCGAGTACGGGTACTTCGAGGTCGAGCCGCTGAGGTTCGGCCACGACACCTTCGTCGTGTAGGCGCCGGTCGAGATCACCGAGTCGGCCGTGGCCGGGCTCGTGACCGTCGAGGCGGTGTCGATGCCCGCGCCGGTGAAGGCCGGCAGGGTCGTCGAGCCCAGGACCGACTGCGCCATCCACCAGTGCGAGACGCCCGAGCTGGTGCCGCTGCGGCGCTTGATGTTGATGCGCCACGTTCCGCTGCGCGGGAGCGCGGTGCCCGTCGTGCCGTAGCCGACGTAGATCAGGACCTGCTTGGCGCCGAGCGAGTTCGTGGTCATGCCGTTCTGCACGAGGACCGTTCCGTCGTTGGTCTCGAGGTAGCCGGACTGGGTACCCGGCGTGATGACCGGCGTGGAGATTCCGGTGGGCGAGATCAGCTTGACGTCGAATCCGGCGGAGCCGTCGTGCCAGCCCTCGAACACGATCGTCTCGTGCTGGCTGATGCTCGGGATGTACGTGGGGATGCTGAACGTCGCGTCGGTGCTGGCGCCGATGGCCAGGTCGTAGCGCGCGTGGCCGTTCTCGAGCCCCTTGTTGCCGGCGGCCGCGGTGATGATCTTGCCCGGGCCCGTCAGGGCGCTCAGGCCGCGGTCGAAGGCGTACGTGCCGTCGTGAGCGCCCCAGGAGACCGAGAGGCTCAGGTTGACGACCGCGGGCTTGCCCAGCGATCCCGCCTTGGTGAAGACGTAGCGGACCGCATCGATGACCTGCGACTCGAGCATGTAGGCCTTGACCGCGATGATATTCGAGCGCGGCGCGATTCCGACGTAGCGATAGGCCAGCTGGCCGTTGCCGGTGGAGCGTCCGTTGCCTGCGGCGACGCCCGCGATGTGCGTGCCGTGGCTGTCGTAGTCGTGGTAGGCCGTGATCTGCCCGGCATTGATCTGCGACTCGGTGTACTCGACACCGTACGAGTAACCGGTCGGCGGCAGGCCCGACCACAGCTGGTCCCAGATCGACTTGAAGCGGGTCGCGTTCGTCGTGCTCTTGAAGTCGTCGACGCGCGGGTCGACGCCGGTGTCGACGATGCCGACGATCACGTTGTTGCCGGTGAGGCTGCCGACCGGATAGTTGGGCGGATTGCCGAGCCAGAGCGACTCGGCATCGATCTCGGTCGCGCTGATGTTGAGCGCCTTCTCGACCGGAGCGGCGGCCGAGACGCGCTCGACGCCTTCGACCGCGAGCAGTTCGGGCAGCAGAGACAGGGGCAAGGTTGCGGTGATGACGTCTCCGGCGACCGTGCCGACGACGATGCCGCGGGATTCGAGATCCGCCTGCGTGGGCGTTCCTTCGATCAGGACGGCGACCGGGGTCTCGGGGCGAATGTGCTTCGGATGGAAGTTCGCGAACTCGATCGGCGAACCGAACGCCGCCATGCTCACGGGCCCCGCCGACTGACTCGCCTCGCGGACGGCGCGGCGGGTCAGGAGGCCGAGCAGGCCCTGGACGCGGGCGTCGCTTCCGGCTTCCTCGAGCGTGAGGACGCGCGGGGACTGGGCGACGGAGTCGGACGGTGCAACAAGGACGAGGGCAAGACCCAGAAGTGCCACGGATGCGGCGAGCCGCAGCGCGGGGCGCAGATGAACTCGGGGGGAGCGACGAAGTTCACGCATGGCGGTTGGACTCCACTCCTGCACGGGGGTCAAGATGCACCGTGTCTCGTTGCGACCCGCAATCCGATGCGAGCGCTGCGTACAGGGGAGGAGTATGCAATCGCCGGGCCAGACCGGACCCTCGCGCAAACAGCGATGCAAACCGTTTGAAATGCAGTCATTCGGGGGGAGCCTCGAGATCCTTGTTTACACTGACCGGGCAAATCAGGACGCCAGGAGGTGCGCACTGCAAGGCGATGAACGATCGTCGCCGACGCATCTTCACTTAGGCTGTACACTCGAGCCCGGTGCGGTCGCCGGAATTCTCGATGTGCATCGCACTTCGCAGCATAAGGGGATGCTGCGAAGGTGAATGGGCGCAAACTCCCTCCGGCCGGGCGGGGATCCCGGAGGAATTCCGTCGAGGCACGATGACTCGCCCCCCGCGGAGATCTAACGGATGCTACGGTTCCATTTTACCGGGTTATACCCCCGGGTCGGAAGTTTCTTCTTGGGTGCGCTGCTTATTTTGAGTGCCCCCCGTCCCGTGCTGGCCTCGGCGCCGGG
>JBKJNH010000327.1:0-18186 GCA_046596055.1 Candidatus Eiseniibacteriota bacterium | reverse complement strand
TCCCTGCGCTACGTGAGCTGGAAGGATGGGAAGGCGATCATCGAGGACCTGCGGGCGATCTGCGCCGCCCCGACGCTCAAGTTGGCCGAGGAAGCGACCGAGGAAGCGCTTGAAGCGTGCGCATCGAAGTGGGACGATCGCTTGCCGTTCATCAGTGCGTCGCGGCGGGCGAACTGGCAGCGCGTGATCCCGTTCTTCGGCTACCCGCCGGCGATCCGGAAGGTGGTCTACACAACCAACGCGACGCTGTGCAAGGTGACGCGGAAGCTAGGTGCGTTTCCAAACCCGGAGTCGGTGAGGAAGGTGCTGGACCTGACGATCCGCAAGGCGACGGAACCCTGGAGCCGTCCGATCCGCGACTGGGCCGCGGCCATTAACCACTTCACGATCCTGTTCTAAGGACGAGTGACGAACCGATAATGCGGCCGGTTACACAGTAGAATGGACAGTCCCCCCTGTGAGCACGAATGTGTTTGCGATTTCAAGGGCGGCGCTCTGGGCGAGCGCTCCGGCCGGCGACGTACATGGGCAGGGTGCGCGGCGATCAAGCTCGGGGAGCCTAAGGTTCCGGCTCTGATGATCTAGGTCGCGGCGGTGCGCTTCGAGCTGCTGTAGCTGCTCCTTGAGCGTCCGGACGTTCTCTCCGAAGAGGCCCGCGTCAAGCCGCCCGGCCTCGAAGGCCCGGGTGTACCGGTTAACCCGTTCCTGGACCCGATCGATCTCCGCCGAAGCGGTCGTCAGCTCACGGCCCAGGTCGGGCGCCTGCTCGACCAGTCGACCGTTCGTCTCCGCCCAAACGCGGTAAGGCCCGCCCGCCGGTCGTCCGAAAGGGAGAAGACGAGGGTGGCCGTGCCGACCGCCGGATTCGAGGCGTAGCGCGTTCCGGGCACGATCGGGCGGTAGCGCAAGCGTCGGCCTGTTACCTTCGGCGGGGTCCTTCCAACAGGCCGGAGGATTGTAAAGTCCTTGACAAGCCAGGCAGGTTAAGAGACCCTAGTGAGTCGCAGATTTATGTGAATGCCTTGCGCGACCCAAGTGACGGGCACTTCCGGGCCTTGACGCAAGACCGAAGGGCTTCTTGCCATGCGGTTGCACGGATGCCGCGCGAATCCTCGTTTGCTCGTGGGGCCCTTGTCGGCTCTCCTCAGCCTCCTCGTGTTCCCAATCGCCGCTCAGTCCGAAACACCGTCAACAGAACTCGTGGTCAGCTCGCGAGCCATTGTCGAGAACGGTCCAAAGCTCGCCATCGCTGGCGGCCGGCTGATCGCGATGTGGCCAGTGGTTCCGACGAATTCTCGAGTTCGAGTCGATTGGGCGGAGTCGGCAGATGAGGGACAGACGTGGCGGATTGGGGCTCGGCTCCCGCTGCGGGACCCGGTGCGACACTCTGTACGAGGACTTCCCACCCTCTGTGCCACGCCGTCGGGCGTCGCCTATGCGGCAGTGTTCTACATTGGAGAGGGTTTCCAGGAGACGCTGGCGATCTACCGAGGAGATCCGTCTGGCGATTCCCTAGTCTGGTCGGGTCCGACCTATGCGGTGCCCCTGGCCTCCCAAACGGCGGAGGCGAGGAGGTACGACGCTCCTGACCTGCGCTGGAATTCGACGTCGGGCACGCTCTATCTCGCCTTCGCGCGGGTTTTCGGACCGAGCTCGGAAAGCACGATCCAATTCGTCCGGTCGACTGACGGAGGCATCACATGGAGCACGCCGATCTCGTTGAGCACGAGCGAGTGCAATGGGCCACGTATGGCGATTGGACCCGACGGCGAACTCTACGTAGTCTGGCACGACCTGCGACAGAAGAAGATCCTGGGTCGGCGCTCGACGGACGACGGCCTCACCTTCGGCAGCACGTTCGTCTGCGGCACCATCGAAGACAACAGGGGCGCCGCCCCGCCGGGGTACATCGAGAATCCGCAAAGGCTCTATCAGACCGAGCTTCCGACAGTCGACGTGGATCAGACGACCGGCGGCACGCGCGGACGGGTCTACGTCGCTTGGGCCGAGCGCGCGAGCGGCACGGTGACAGGCACGTTTCAGGGCCGATCCGAATCCGAGCCCAACGATTACTTCGCGACGGCCACGCCCATATCTTTCGGAATGGAAGCCTCCGGGGTCACGAACTCTTCGGACTACGAGCCCTTCGTCCTCGATTACGACGTCTTTAGCTTTGAGGGCGAGGCGGGAACGATCGTCTGGATCGACGGCCGGGTCACAAGCACCACGCCCGCGAGCAAGAGCCTCGAATCGGTCGGCTATGAAGTGCTCTGCGGCGAGGATACGCTGCACACCTTCCAGCTCGCCGTGGGCTCATGGGGCGACGCGCGCGCGGATTCGGCCACGGCCAGTCGCTTCAACCAGCCCGCCGTGTTCACCTTGCCGAGAAGCGGGACCTATTACATCCGGACGCTGACCGCGGGCGGCCCGTACGCTCGCCACTACCGCTTCTCCCTTGTAACCCTGCTCCCGGACCCCTCGTCCGTGGCCCGCGACAGCCGTGATATCGTGCTCGTGAGCTCGTCGGATGGCGGCAGCACCTGGGAGGGCAAGGTGCGCGTCAACGACGATCGCCCCCTCTACGACAATGCCCTGCCCGCGGTCGCGGTGGACCGCTCAGGAACCGTCCACGTGGCTTGGTACGGCCGTCGTGACGATCCTGCCTGCGGCTTCCTCACTGACACGTATCTCTCGCGCATGGAACCCGGGGATCTGTTCGCCGCGGCCCAGCGGCTGAGCACGGCGTCGAGCAACTGGCGACGCACGGACCAGCTGTCGAACATCGGCGACGGATTGACCCTCGCGGTGGGCGCGACGTCCCTGTACTGCCTTTGGGCCGACTTCCGAGGCGCAAGCACCGATATCTATGGGGCGAAGCTAGTAACGGACGGGCCCACGCAGGCCCATTCGTACCTCCAAGCGGAGCGCGTCGATACCGGTGTTCGGCTGACTTGGCGTTTCGCCGGGCTAGACGACCCGGACCCGCTCGTCCGATACCGACCGCACCGGTCAGCTCCAGACTCGGAGCACTTCGTGTCCCTTCTCGATGAGCCCTTGCTGCTCGAGCGGGAAGCCACTCAATGGATCGATCCATCGGCCCTGCTCGACTCGAGCTACCAATATAGGCTCGAACTCTTTCGCGCCTCCGGCCATGCCGAGTGGAGCGAGATCGTGACCATCGAGGCAGAGCTCCGTCCACCATCGCTCTCCTGGATGTCGGTGGCGCCGAACCCCCACCGCGGGCCCGTTGAGGCCGTGCTCTTCACCTCGAGGACCGGCGAGGGAAGAGTCGACGTCTATGACGTCCGGGGTGTCCGCGTTGCGATCTTGCACCGCGGCCGAATGCCCGCGGGGCCGATGACGCTCTCTTGGAACGGACACGGTGCCCATGGTCGTGTTCCCGCTGGGATCTACTTTCTGCACGCTCAACTCGGCTCCGAAACTGCGACTGCAAAACTCCATCAGCTGGACACCACGGCGCGGTAGACAAGGAAGTCGAGCTTCACGGCTCCCATGCTGAACCACGGAGGCGTTATGCGCCGACTGGCTGGTGGTTCGTCCGCTACGGCGGCAGTGGTCCTGGTTTGCGGTCTCCAGGCCGCGAGTCAGGACAGCTTCGCATCGCTTCAGGATACCGGGCAGTGGGGTTCAACTGCCATTGAGCTTGGAGCCCAAGCGACGCACATGTGTGTGCTACGCGGCGATGGCGACAGTACGAAGATTGCCTACTGGCACAGTGGACAAGGCGACGCGGGGATGTGGGACCCCTCGGATGCCACTTCGGCGCGGCGATTTCCAGCGCCGAATCCAATTTTTTGTGCCGGACACTCCACTCTCTCCGATGGTCGACTCCTTGTGACCGGCGGGACGGAAGAGAACGTTGGCACCATTGGACTTCGGCCCAGTCCAGTATGACTCGAACCCTCAAGTGCCCATGACTGAGAGATGGCCGGACGAGCGCCGGGCGCGGATCGGATGCAGTGAGTCTACGGACGATTCGTTGCCTGGTGGGTTCGGGGTGATCCCCGAGGTTGGTCGTGCGGGCGCAATTCGGCTCCGCTGAAGTCGGCGAGGGCACTTCGAGGGTACAAGGTGAAGATCTACACGAAAACCGGAGATGACGGGTCGACCGGGCTGTTCGGCAACGAGCGCGTGGCGAAGGACGCCCGGCGCGTCGATGCCTATGGCACCGTCGACGAGGCGAACACTTTTCTCGGCGCCGCGCTCGCCGCCGGGGCGCCGGCCGACCTGGCTCGCGTCCTTCTGGACCTACAGGCGCGCCTGTTCGACCTGGGGGCCGATCTCGCGACGCCGCGGGGGGCGCGTCCGGACCCGACGTACCTGACCCGGATCGACGAGGGCCACGTCGAGGCGCTCGAGAAGCTGATCGATCGTTTCGATGCCGGGCTCCCACCACTCACGAATTTCATCCTGCCGGGGGGCACCGCCACCGCGGCCCACCTGCACCAGGCGCGGGCGGTGACGCGCCGCGCCGAGCGCATCCTCGTGACGCTGTCGCGCGAGGAGGACCTGGGGCCGTGCGTGATCCGCTTCGTCAACCGGTTGTCCGACCTGTTGTTCGTGCTCGCCCGCTGGGCGAACCACGCGGCGGGCGTGGCCGACGTCCCTTGGCGCCCGCGCGCCGACGAGCCCGAGGACTGATCTCGCGCAGGCCCTGTGCTAGTGTTCGGCCGTCCGCCGCACCGACGTCGCCCACCGATCCACCTCCATTTCGAGGGACCGATTCCATGGCGCACTACGACAGCATTCGCGCACTGGCCGAGGGCCTGAACGGCTCGCTCCGCCTGCACCCCGACGGCACGATCACGATCACCGACGCCGCGGAGTTCCGCGCCCAGAAGGTCGATCGCCTGCTCGCCACGGCGATCTTCGCCGCCGACGAGGCGACGCGCGACGCCGCCCGCTGGGTGATCTGGGAGGCCGGTCACGCGCTGGGCGTCCACTCCGCCTCGATCCAGGGCCTGTACGTGGCGCGCGGCAAGGGCAAGGTTGCCGGCTTCACGGTGCCCGCGGTGAACGTGCGCGGGCTCACCTACGACACGGCGCGCGCCATGTTCCGCGCGGCGCGGCGGCTCGACTGCAGCGCGATCGTGTTCGAGCTGGCCAAGAGCGAGCTCGGGTACACCTACCAGCGTCCGGCCGAGTACGTCGCCAACATCATCGCGGCCGCGATCCGCGATGGCCATCACGGCCCCGTGTTCATTCAGGGCGACCACTACCAGCTCAACGCGAAGAACTACGCCGCGGATCCCGAGAAGGAGACCGAGGGCGTGCGCGCATTGACGAAGGAGTCGATCGCGGCGGGCTATTACAACATCGACATCGACGCCTCGACGCTGGTCGATCTCTCCTTCCCGACGCTCGACGAGCAGCAGCGCCACAACTACCTGCGCGGCGCCGAGCTGACCGCGCTGGTGCGCTCGCTGCAGCCGCGTGGCGTCACCATCTCGGTGGGCGGCGAGATCGGCGAGGTGGGGCACAAGAACTCGACCGTCGAGGAGTTCGAGGCTTACATGGACGGCTACCTGCGCGAACTCGACAAGCACGGCACGGACCTCGTGCCCATGTCGAAGGTGTCGGTGCAGACCGGCACGTCGCACGGCGGCAACCCGACGGCCGACGGCAAGGTCGCCGACGTGACGCTCGACTTCGACGTGCTGCGCGAGATCGGCGAGGTCGCTCGCGCGAAGTACGGGATCGCAGGCGCGGTGCAGCACGGCGCCTCGACGCTGCCTGAGGCGCTGTTCGATCGCTTCCCCGCGGCCGAGTGCGCCGAGATCCACCTGGCGACCGGCTTCCAGAACATGCTGTTCGACGGCGGCTTCCTGCCCGACGACCTGAAGGCCGAGATGTACGCCTGGCTCGACGCCAACTGCGCCGACGAGAAGAAGGCGGACATGACCGACGAGCAGTTCCACTACAAGACGCGCAAGAAGTCGTACGGCCCGTTCAAGCAGCAGCTGTTCGACCTGCCGGCCGACGTGCGCCTCAAGTTCGCCACCGCGCTCGAGGAGAAGTTCCACTTCCTGTTCGAGAAGCTGGGCATGCGCAACACGAAGTCCGTGGTCGACGAGCATGTGCACCCAGTTTTGGTGCACCGCCCCGTGCCCGAGGCGCTGAAGCAGGCGCTCGAGCAGGTCACGGCCGCCTGATGTCCGCGGAGCGGTCGCTCGCCACGGTCACGGTTGCACTCGCATTGCTTGCGGGCCTGGCGGGTTGTTCGAAGCAGGACGGCATGTCCGGCAGCGCCGACAGCACGGCATCCGACGACGGCGGCATCGTCCGCTTCGAGCGTGCGTACGGGGCGACCGGGGACTCGGTCGCCGGCTCCGCGCGCTACGTGCTGGTCACGCCCAGGCCGGAGCGCGTTCCGGGCGTGAGCGTGCTCGCCGAGTCGCTGCGTGCGGCGATCGCATGGGCGGCGGCCGAGGGCCAGGCAGGCGTCGACGGTCGCCCGCTGCCGGTCGACTCGGTCGCTGCGCGCTTCGTCGCGAACTACCAGGAGTTCCGCGCCCAGTTCAACGATGCGCGTCAGGAGTGGTCGGTCGAACGCGAGGTCGCTCTCGAGACGCTGCCGTTCGGGCTGTCGACGCTGAAGATCGACGACGTGCGCTACGAAGGCGGCGCCCACGGCATGGCCAACACCTTCTACCAGAGCTTCGATCCCGCGAGCGGGGCGCGCCTGCGCCTCGGCGACGTCGCCGACCGGGCCGGTCTCGACAGCCTGCGCGTCCTGGGCGAACTTGCGTTCCGCCGGGAGCGCGACATCCCGGCGACGTCCTCGCTGCAGCAGGCCGGGTTCTTCGTGTGGGACGACTCGACGTTTGCGTTGAGCGAGAACTTCGGCGCGACGCGGGACGGGCTGCTCTTCCATTACAACGCCTACGACGTTGCGTCCTATGCTTCCGGGCCCACGACGATCACGCTGCCGTGGGCGGACGTGAGCCGATTCGTGCGCGCGGATGGACCGCTCAAGATGGCGAGGTAGCGCGGGTCCGGGTCAGATCGCGGCGACCCGCCGGCGACGGCGGGGTCGCTCGGGGACTCCTGCGAACGGATCGACGACGTCGAGGAACGGAAACCGCCGGAATCCCGCGTCACGCGTATAGATCGTGCGAATTCCGTGCTCGCGCATCAGGATCGCGATGTGGGCGTCGTGCATGGCGTTCCCCCGGAGGTCCGGGAGTTCGTGAAACGTGGCGCGTGCGATCGCGCCGTGGCGTTCACCGGGGATCAGCGTGTGGTAGCCCGGCGATGCGTGCAGAGCCTCGAGAAATCGCCAGGCCCAGGCAGCGGTCCGTGGATGACGCATTGCTCCGGAGTGCGTGACGACGCGTCCTTCATCGATCTCGAGGGTGGTCTTCATATGGAAAACCATACGGTACGCGCCGGGGCCCTTCAAGGCCGGCGAAAGCCCGATCCGACCAAGGTCTACGATCGCGCCTACTTCGATCACTGGTACCGCAATCCGTCGTGGGTCGTCATCCAGCGCGATCATCTCCAGCGGCGTCTGCACCTCGCCGTGGCCGCCGCCGAGTGGATGCTCGAGCGCCCGATCGAGAGCGTGATCGACATCGGTTGCGGCGAGGGCGCGTGGCACGCCGCGCTCAAGCGCATCCGCCCGCAGGCACGGTACGTGGGGCTCGATCCCAGCGAGTACGCGGTGGGGCGCTTCGGCAAGAGCCGGAACCTGATCCGTGCAAGCGTCGCCGACCTGGGCTCGACGTGGTTGCGTGACGAGCTGGCGCGACGCGAGATGCGCCCGCCGTACGACCTGGTCGTGTGCTGCGACGTGCTCCACTACGTGCCGACGCCGGAGCTCGAGCCAGGACTTCGGGCGATCGCCGGGTTCATCCGCACGGGTGGGCTCGCCTACCTCGAGTTCTTCGCCCGCGAGGACCCGACCGAGGGCGACGACGAAGCGTTCCAGCCCCGTTCGGCCGCAACCTATGCTCGGCGTTTCCGCGCCGCGGGTCTCACGCACCTGGGACTGCATTCGTACGTGATCCGGCGCGCCCTCGCCCGCGAGCTGATGAAATTCGAGGAAGGCTGGGCCGCCCCGCGGGCTGCATCGAAAGCCGCACCCGCCGCATCCAAGACCCGGGGTGCACGCGATCGATCCGGAACGAAGGAGGCACGATGAGCACGACACGCGAAACTGCGACGCTGGCCGGTGGATGCTTCTGGTGTCTCGATGCGGTGTTCGAACCGCTCGAGGGCGTCGATTCCGTGGTGTCCGGCTACATGGGCGGGCGCCACCCCAATCCGAGCTACGAAGCCGTGTGCACCGGCGTGACCGGACACGCCGAGGCCGTGCAGGTGACGTTCGATCCCGCGGTGCTGTCGTACGCGGACCTGCTGGAATTGTTCTTCGTGTTCCACGATCCGACGACGTTGAATCGGCAGGGTCCCGATACCGGAACGCAGTACCGTTCCGCGATCTTCTTCCATACACCGGAACAGAAGGTCGTCAGTGAGCAGGTGATCGCCCGGCTCGACGCGGATCGCGTATTCCCTGACCCGATCGTCACCGAGGTCACCGCGGCGACGACGTTTTATGCGGCCGAGGAGTACCACCAGGGCTTTTATCGCAAGAATCCGGCACAAGGTTACTGTCAGGCCATGATCGGTCCGAAGGTTGCGAAGCTCCGATCCAAATATGCAGCGCGACTGAAGAAGTCGCCGACGTCCTGACGCCAGCCTCTCCGCATTGCCGAGCACACCTGCCGCGGCTATGATCCACCCGGTCGCTCACCGACCCCGGCGCCGCGGGCGCAGTCGCCCTGGCCGGACACTCCCATGGAGGTCCCACGTGAAGAGTTCCTCGGTTTCGCTCCTCGCCGCGCTGACCATGCTGGCGACGAGCTCGCTCCTCACTGGCCCCGCGTCCGCCGTGGGAAACATGGTGATCAATCCCCAGGCCGGCGTCACCTGGTCGAACTACTCCTTCGACGACGACGAGTCGATCGAGGACGAGGCGCGCGTCGGCTACGCCCTCGGCGGCTCGCTGCGGTTCGGCCCGAAGCTCTATGTCTCCCCCGGGATCTATTACCAGTCGACGGGCTTCGAGGCGACCGCCACCGAGGACCTGACGCTCGAGACCGTCACGGACGCGGTCGGCGTCAACGCGATCCACATTCCCGTCTACCTCGGGTTCGCGATGACGGGCGGCGGCGTGCGCTTCTATGGCGGTCCTGCGGTGACGGTCGTCACGTCCGTCTCGGACAACGCGTTGGGCATCGAGAAGGACGACTTCGAGAGCTCGATCTTCGGCGGCGTGCTG
Organism: Candidatus Eiseniibacteriota bacterium; assembly: GCA_046596055.1. Classification (GTDB taxonomy): domain Bacteria; phylum Eisenbacteria; class RBG-16-71-46; order RBG-16-71-46; family DASYSL01; genus JANPEF01. Next base: position 8,882 of record JBKJNH010000327.1, on the reverse strand, counting down.
GGCGCCGGCATGGACCTCACCAGGATCACGCTCGACCTCAACTACGAGATCGGCATGAGCGAAGTGTTCAAGGACACCGGCGACAGCGGCGCAAAGCAGAACGTCCTGCGCGGCCTGGTCGGCCTCAAGTTCTAGGCTCCGGCCGCTCGCGCTGACCGCATGTCCCTGACCATCGCCACATGGAACGTCAACTCGCTCAAGGTGCGCCTGCCGCATCTCAGCGCGTGGCTCGCGCAGCATGCCCCCGACGTCGTCGCGCTGCAGGAGACAAAGACCGAGGACGACTCGTTCCCCTACGACGAGCTCGCCGCGCTCGGCTACGCCAGCACCGCCTCGGGGCAGAAGACGTACAACGGCGTCGCCGTGCTCACGCGCGTACCCCTGGCGGCCGCACCCGGCGACGTCGTGACGGCGATCCCGGGCTTCGCCGACGAGCAAAAGCGCGTGCTTGCCGTGACCGTGGGTGACGTCCGGGTGGTCGACGTCTACGTACCCAACGGCCAGGAAGTCGACAGCGACAAGTACCGCTACAAGCTGTCGTGGCTTGCCGCGCTCACCGCGTGGCTGCGCGAGGAGATCGCGCGCCATCCGAAGCTGGTGATTCTCGGCGACTACAACATCGCGCCCGAGGATCGCGACGTGCACGATCCGAAGGAGTGGGAGGGGAAGGTGCTGTGCAGCGAGCCCGAGCGCGCGGCGCTTCGCGGACTCGTCGCGCTGGGGCTGACGGACTCGTTCCGCCTGTTCGACCAGCCCGAACGCGCTTACTCGTGGTGGGACTACCGCATGCTCGGGTTCCAGAAGAAGAAGGGCCTGCGCATCGATCACATCTTCGCCACGCCCGCGCTGGCCGCGACCTGCACGACGTGCACCATCGACGTCGAGCCGCGCAAGGCCGAGCGCCCCAGCGACCACGCGCCCGTGATCGCGAGCTTCGACCTGTGAGATCCCGGCGCAGCCAGAGGCCTTTCGTCGTGGGTCTGCTGATCGCGCTCGTGGCTGCCCTGGGCGCCACGTCCGGCCGTGCCGCCGGCCTCTCCACCGCCGAACGCAGGGTGATCGCCGCCGTCGAGCGCCGCCTGCCCGCCGCGCGCGAGCTGCTCGTGCGCACCGTGAACGTCAACAGCGGCACGATGAACTTCACCGGCGTGCGCACTAGCGGCGCGATGTTCGCCCCCGGCTTCGCCGCGCTCGGCTTCGACACGACATGGATCGACGGTGCGGCGTGGGGGCGGGCCGGGCACCTGGTGGCGCGCCGGGCCGCGCGGGGCGTCGACGCGGCAAAGGCGCCGCGCGTCCTCCTCATCGGCCATCTCGACACCGTGTTCGAGACGGACAGCCCATTCCAGCGCTACGCGGCGCTCGGCGATACGGCGGCGCAGGGTCCGGGAACGATCGACATGAAGGGCGGAAACGTGATCGTGCTCGCGGCGCTGGGCGCGCTGGCCGACGCGCGTTTGCTCGATCGTCTCGCGGTCGAAGTCTTTTTGTGCGGCGACGAGGAGAACCCTGGCCAACCCCTCGCGCTTGCGCGCGGTGATCTGTTCGCCGCGGCCGATCGCGCCGACATCGCACTGGGCTTCGAGGATGGCGACGGCGACCCGGCGCACGCCGTCGTGGCGCGCCGCAGCAGCACGAAGTGGACGCTGCGCGTCTCGGGAAAGCCGGGGCACTCCTCGCAGATCTTCCGCGCCGACGTGGGCCGCGGTGCGATCTACGAGACGGCGCGCATCCTCGCGGAATTTCACGACTCGCTCTCGGGCGAGGCATACCTCACGGCGAATCCGGGCCTGATCGTCGGCGGAACGAGCGTGAACCTGGAGCGTGCCGCGTCCCGGGGCAGCGCGTTCGGCAAGGACAACGTGATCGCCGAGAGCACGCTCGTCGCCGGCGACCTGCGCACGCTCACGCCGGAGCAGCTCGCCCGCGCCCGGGCGACCATGCGGCGGATCGTCGCGGCGAGTCCGCCGCACGTCGGCGCGGCGATCGAGTTCGACGACGGCTACCCGCCGCTGCCGCCGAGCGAGAACAATCGCGCGCTTCTCGCGGCCTTCGATGCGGCGAGCCGCGACCTCGGCTTCGGCCCGGTGACCGCGACCGATCCGGCACGCGCCGGCGCGGCCGACATCTCGTTCACCGCGGGGCGCACGCCCGCGGCGCTCGACGCCCTGGGCCTCAAGGGCAGCGGGGGACACTCGGTGCACGAGACGGCGGACCTCCGGACGCTCCCGGTGCAGGCGAAGCGGGTGGTGCTGCTGCTGGCGCGGTTGGCCGTGGGTCAGCGGCCAGCCATCAAAAAGTAACAAACAGTACTAAACATTGACATACAACATGCGCTGGCGCATGCTGGGTCCTCCCTGAAAGGAGGGTCCCGCGCATGTCCACCACGTCGACCGTGCATGCCGCGCCCAGGCCGGGCGCCTCGGAACTCGGGACGTTCATTACCCAGATCCTCAGTGACCGCGAGCGCTACTTCACCGAGGTCGCCGCCGGCGAAGGCCTGGCCGCGAAGCTTCGCAGCGCGACCGTCACTCTCGTCGCGTGCTGCGCGCTCTACGGAGTGGCGGCAGGCGCCTACGCCGGCCCGGCCCAGGCCGTGGCGACCGCCATCAAGCTACCGCTACTGTTCCTCGGCACGCTCGCGATCTGCTTCCCGGGATTCTTCATCGTCCAGGTCCTGGTCGGCTCGCGGCTCCAGCTCGCGCAGGTGCTGGCGCTCGTCCTCGGCGCGCTGGCGCTGAGCGCGATCCTGCTCGCCGCCGTCGTTCCCGTGACCGCGTTCTTCCTGCTGACGGGCGCCAACTACTACTTCCTCACCCTCCTGCACATCGTGCTGGTCCTGGGGGCGGGGCTCGTCGGCATGGTCACGCTGCACGAGGGGCTCGCCTTCGCGTGCTAGCAGCGCGGCATCTATCCGAAGAAGGCCATGGCGATCATGAAGGTGTGGGCGGTGCTGTTCGCCTTCGTCGGCATCCAGATGGCGTGGAACCTGCAGCCGTTCGTCGGCGATCGCGGGGCGCCGTTCCGGCTGTTCCGCCAGCACGAGGGAAACTTCTACAGCGCGATCCTCTACTCGCTCGAGCGCCTCGCGCAGGGAAAGGGTCCGACCGGTCAGACGTCGTCCGCGCCCGACCCTGGCGCGGAGCACGTGCGCACGATGATCGAGACCATGCGCCCGCCCGTCGCCGACAGCACGGGAGCCGTGTCGCGATGAGCGAAACGAACCCGCCGGCAGGCCACGAGATCCTCACCATCGAGGACGTCGCGCACTACCTCCGCCTGACGCCGCAGACGATCTACAAGTGGGCCCAGGAGCGGCGCATCCCCGCGGTCAAACTGGGAAAGGAGTGGCGCTTTCGTCGCTCGGTCATCGACCGCTGGCTCGACGAGCAGATGTTCGCGGAGGACTCGGGCTTCGCCCACCTGCGCGACGGCAACGGCAACGGCGCGGCGGACTAGTACCCCAGCGCGCAGCCGTCCTTGCGTTTCTCGGTCGCGCCCGCGTACACGCCGGTGACCGGGTCGCGCGCGATCGCCTGGTAGCCGCCATAGCCGCCGACCGACTGGGGCTCGATCCTGTGGCCGCGGCGCTTCAGCTCGTCGAGCACGGCCGGCGGAAGGCCGTCCTCGATGTGCAGGATGCCGCCGTCCTTCATCAACGTTCCGGTCGGCTCGCTCGAGCCGGTGTGGTGGAAGCGGATCGCGTCGCCGGCCTCCTGCAGGTTCATCCCGAAGTCGACCAGGTTGACGATCACCTGCGCGTGGCCCTGCGGCTGCATGTCGCCGCCCATCAGGCCGAACGCCATGAACGGCTTGCCGTCCTTCGTGACGAACGCGGGAATGATCGTGTGGAACGGGCGCTTGCCCGGCGCGTACGAGTTGGGCTTGCCGGGCGCCAGGTCGAAGAGGTTGCCGCGGTTCTGCAGCCCGAAGCCCAGCGATGGAACGACGTAGCCCGAGCCGAATCCCGTGTAGTTGCTCTGGATCAGCGACACCATCATCCCGCTCGAGTCGGCCGCGCACAGGTAGGTCGTCTCGCGGCGCGACAGCGCGACCGGGTCGCCGGGTGCATCGACCTGCGCGGCGCGCTGCGGGTCGATGCCCGCGCGGCGCGCGGCGGCGTAGTCCTTGGCGATCAACGCTTCGAGCGGGATCTTCGCGAAGTCGGGATCGGCGTAGTAGCGCGCACGGTCGGCGTACACGACCTTCTTCGCCTCGACGAACGTGTGCCAGAAGTCGGCGGACTCGCGGCCCATTGCCTTCAGGTCATAGCCCTCGAGCACGTTGAGCAACTGCAGCGCCGCGATGCCCTGGCCCGGCGGCGGCAGCTCCCACACGTCGTAGCCGCGATAGTTGGTCGAGGCCGGCGCGATCCAGTCCGAGCCGTGCTTCGCGAAGTCTTCCGGCATGAAGAAGCCGCCGTTTGCCTGCGAGTACGCGACGATCGCCTCGGCGATCGGACCTTCGTAGTACGCTTTGCGGCCCCCGTCGGCGATCAGCCGCAGTGTCTTCGCCAGCGCGGGGTTCCTGAACAACTCGCCCTCGCGCGGCGCGCGGCCGCCAGGCATGAACACGTCGGCGAAGCCTGGCTTGTCCTTGAAGCGCGCGAGCGAGCGGTTCCAGTCGCTCGCGATCACGGGCGACAGCGGAAAGCCCTCCTCGGCGTAGCGGATCGCCGGTGCGAGCACGGTGGCGAGCGGCAGCTTGCCGTATTTCTCGTGCAGCTCGAACCAGCCGTCGGCGCAGCCGGGGACGCTCCACGCGTACGGCGAGTAGAGGGGGATCGTGCCGTCCTTCTCGGGCGGAATCATGTCCACCGTGAGCGCACGCGGCGAGCGGCCGCAGGCGTTGAGCCCCACCAGCCTTTCGGCGCCCGGGTCCCACACGATGGCGAAGAGGTCGCCGCCGAGGCCGTTCGCGGTCGGCTCCATGAGCCCGAGGCACGCATTGGTCGCGATCGCCGCGTCGACCGCGCTGCCGCCCTGCTGCAGCATCTCGAGGCCGGCCTGGACGGCGAGCGGTTGCGCGGCGGCGACCATCCCGCGTGATCCGTAGACGACGGAGCGCGTGGCTGCACCGCGCGCGGCGCTCGTGTCCTGCGATGTGGCTCCGTTCATGGCGAAGATCACTCCTGCGATGAGAAGCGCGCGTCCAGGCGACGGCATGAGAGTCTCTCCGGTTTACGTGCGGGGAACTACCTCGTCGGCTTCGCCGACGGGTTTAGGTGCTGGCGCAGGAACGCGATCGTCCGCGCCCACGCCTTCTGTGCGGCGGCGAGGTTGGCGCCCTCGCGCTCGTCCTGCTGGCGCAGGAACCCATGACCCGCGCCGGGATACAGGTTCGCCTCGTAGAACACGCCCCGCCCCTTCAGCGCGGCCTGTGCGGCCGGGATCGTCGCGTTGATGCGCGCGTCGTCCTCGCCATACAGGCCCAGCACCGGCGCCTTCACGTCGAGGATCATCGCGCTGTCCGGCGAGGCGCCGTAGTAGACGACGGCCGCGTCGGGCGGCGGCGTCTGCGCGGCGTAGGCGAAGCTGCGACCGCCGCCCCAGCAGAACCCGACTGTGCCGACCTTGTCGGTCGCGGCCGGCAACTTCACGCCGTAGGCGCGCGCGGCGTTCGTGCGGCGCACGACTTCCTCGGGCGTGAGGCTGCGCGTGAGCTTGACCACCTCGTCGCGGCTCGCGACCGAATCGGTGCCGCCACCCCCCGGGCCCATGCCCGACAGGTAGTCGGGAGCGATCGCGATGAAGCCCTCGGCGGCCAGCCGGTCGGCGACCGCGCGCAGCCACGGCGTGAGGCCGTACACCTCCTGGATGACGATGACGACGGGGGCCTTGTCCTTGCGCTCGGGATAGACGACCCAGGTGCGCAACGCGGGCCCATCGGCGCCGAGCGGGATGTCGACCCACTCGCCGTGGCGCGGCGAAGTCTCGAGCACGGCGGGGGCCGCTTCGGCCCCGGGCGGAATGACCGGGACGGTCGCCTTTGCGGCGAGGGCGAACGACGGGGCGGCGATAACGAGGGTGAGGGCGAGGGCGAGGCGGCGCAGCATGCGAACCTCCGGGAACGGCGGGTGGGGATGCCGCCCCGGGGCCGGGGCCGCGAGGGTGGTCGACTACGTTGTGGTCTGCGCCGCGGGCTTGACCGGCCCACCCCGCATCAGCACGAACTGGACGGGGACCAGGTTGCGCGACTCGAAGCCCCGCTCGCCCTCGCGCACCCACTGCTGGAGCATCTGCGAACGCCGTCCGACCGGGATGACGAGTCGGCCGCCCGGCACCAGCTGCTGGAGCAGCGTCATGGGCACCGTCTCGGGCGCCGCGGTGACGATGATCGCGTCGTACGGCGCCTCGGCGGACCAGCCCTCGAATCCGTTGCCCAGGTGGACCACGACGTCGTGGTAGCCGAGCGTGGCCAGGCGCGCCGTCGCGTCACCGGCGATCACCTCGTCGAGCTCGACGCTGTGGACGGTTCCGGCGATTTCGGCGAGCACGGCGGCCTGGTAGCCCGAGCCGGTGCCGACCTCGAGCACCTTCTCGCCACCCTCGAGGCGCAGCGCCTCGGTCATGAGCGCGACGACGTACGGCTGGGAGATGGTCTGCTCGCGGCCGATGGGCAGCGGCGCATCGCGGTAGGCGGAGTCGCGCACGTCGGCGGGAACGAACTCGTGACGGGGAACGGTGCGCATCGCCGCGAGCACGAGCGGATCCTTCACGCCGCGCGAGACGATCTGCTCGGCGACCATCCGCTTGCGTTCCTCGGACAGGCGCAGGCTTTCGCGGTAGGTCATGGTTTCCATGGGCACGGTGCGTTCCTCCGTTGGACACCATTATGATGCAGGGCCCCCTCCCCTGCACGCGCCTCTTTGCGGGCTTTTCACGTTGCACCGGGCCGGGTAGGATGCCGGCGTCCCAGTCCAGCCCCTCTCGGGAGGTCCGTTCCATGGTCCAACGTCCGAACTCGGTCGCACTCCGGCTCACTGCCTGCCCGCTCGCCGTCGTCGCTCTCGTCCTCGCCGCCGCGCTCGCCGGCTGCTCCTCGGCGCGCCCCGAGCTGCCGCGGAGCCCGCAGGAGCGCCATGTGATGCGCGAGAGAGGGGCCGCCATGGTTGACTCGCTCGTCATTGCGCACGGCGGAATGGAGGCGTGGAACGCGGTCCGCGAGATGACGTTCCGCGGCACCGACGAGTGGACCGGAATGTGGGGCAAGGTCCTCAATCCGTGGCCGGTCGAGCGTGCCGCGGGCGAGAACCGCTTCCGCGTGCACGACGGGCTGGGTCGCGTGGCGATCGTCACCGACGACGGGACACTGACCTACGGCATGGGCCTCGCCGGACCGTGGGCGCTGCTCCGCGGCGAGCCGTCCCCGCGGGCGCAGGACGAGGCTGCCGCGCGCTACAACGTCTCGTGGCACGGCTTCCTCGCCGGCGTGCCGTACCGCTTCAAGGAGTCGGGCGCCGTCGCGCACTACCTGGGCCGTGCCCACCGCAAGTACAAGAACTCGCTGCAGGAGTTCGACGAGGTGCTCGTCACCTATCCGCCCGAGGGCGAGGTGTGGCCCGACGATTGGTTCATCGTCCGCATGGACGCCAACACGCACGAGATGCGCACGCTGACCTACGTGACGAGCAATCGCTCGCAGCGCATCATCGAGACGACATGTGAGTTCAGCGACTACGTCGTCGTCGAGGGCCTGAAGATCCCGACGACGCGCACGTGCTTCGTCTCGTCGCCGGTCGAGGCCAGGCTCCATACGTGGACGATGGCCGACCTGCGCTTCAACCAGCTCTCGCCCGACGATACGTTCGAGCGCAAGGGTGCGGGCCTGACTGCGGGCGCCGTGTTCGACAGCGCCGCCGCCACCGCGGGCGCGCTGCTCGACAGCGTGGGTTCCGCGGCCGGCGCAGTCGTCGACACGCTCGGCGCGAAGGCCTCGCAGGCCGCCGGTGCGGTGAAGGATGCGGCCACGGACGCGGCGAAGAAGGTCGCGCCGGAGGGGAAGTAGCATTAGCGGCGCACCGCGGTTCTCCCCCTGGCGACCGCATCCGTGGCACGGGCTCGCGACCGGGCCCGAGCCGCCGCGTCTTGTTCATGCCTACATCGAGATCACGCCGTTCGACCTGGTGAAGTACGAGATCGACAAGGACTCGGGCTACCTGAAGGTCGACCGCCCGCAGCGCACCTCGTCGCTGCCGCCCGCGCTGTATGGCTTTCTGCCGCGCACGTACGCCGGAAAGCGCGTGGGCGCGTGCATGGAGGGAGCGACGGACGGCGACCACGATCCGCTCGACGTCTGCGTGATCAGCGAGCGGCCGATCGCCCGCTCCGAGATCCTCCTCGAAGCGCGCGTCATCGGCGGCGTTCCCATGCTCGACGCCGGCGCGGCCGACGACAAGATCCTCGCGGTGCTCTCGACCGATCCCGTGTGGTCCGAAGTCGAGGACGTCGCGGGGCTGCCGAAGGCCATGGTCGATCGCATCGTCCACTACTTCGCGACCTACAAGCAGCTGCCGGGCGAGCCCGCACGCGGACGGGTCGGCGCCGTCTACGGACCCGCGCACGCGTTCGACGTGATCCGGGCCGCGATGGCCGACTATGCGGAGCTCGTCCCTCCCGCGTGACCCGGTCGTTCGCCCCGCCCATCCCACCGTTCGTCCCACCTGCTGACCGGAAGGCCGGCCGCGATCCGGTGATGGAAGCGCTGGGCGCCTATTTGAAGGAACGGTAGCGGGGGATCAGTCTGGGGGAATGACCGGGGCCGTTGGTGGCATCGAACGCGCACCCCGGTTGTTCCCAATCCACCCCGGCTCCCAAAAGGATCCTCCCATGACTCACCTGGTTCTCGGCGGCACCGGCACGGTCGGCAGCGCCACCGTGCAG
>JBKJNH010000334.1:0-7645 GCA_046596055.1 Candidatus Eiseniibacteriota bacterium | reverse complement strand
CTGGCCCGGGTCGGCGCGTGACCCGCCGCATGGCGGTGATCGCTGCGATCGCCTGGGCCGACGTTCTCGAGCGCGTGCGGCGTTACTCGTTCCTGATCACGCTCGGGCTCGTCCTCTGGCTGGGCGCCGGCACGTTCGACGGCTCGGTGTCGGTGCACGTCGGCAGCGCGCAGGGGACGCTCAATGCCGCCTGGATCGGCGGCATGATGAGCGTGGTCGCGATCACGTTTCTGTCGTTGATCGGCTTCTGGGTGGTGAAGAACGCGGTCGATCGCGACGAGCGCACCGGGGTGGGCCCCATCCTCGCCACGACGCCCCTGTCGCGCGTCGAGTACACGATCGGCAAGGCCTCGTCCCACTTCCTGGTGCTCGGCGCGATGGTGGCGATCCTCGCCCTGTGCGGCATCGCCCTCCTTCTCGTGAAGGGCGGCGGTGTGAGCGGCGCCTCCGACGTCCTGACCTTTCTCGCACCCTTCGTGCTCTGCGGGATCCCGGCGTTCGCGCTCACCGCAGCGCTCGCGATCCTGTTCGAGACCACGCCGGGGCTGCGGGGCGGGGCGGCAAATGCGCTGTGGCTGTTCGTCTGGTCGATGTTGCTCATGACTTCGCTGGGCGCGAAGACGCCGCTCCTCGATCCGTGGGGCATCCTCGTCATCCAGAACAGTATGGCTGCCGCCGCGCAGGCGCAGCTCGGCGCCGATCCGTCGCAGTTCTCGGTCCAGCTCACCCCGGGCATGCCTCGGGAGTTCTCCTCCCGCTTCCTGTGGACGGGGGTGGAGTGGACGCCCCTGATCCTCGCCTCCCGCGTCGCCTGGTTCCTGGTCGCCGTGGGCCTCGCCGCGCTCGCCGCAGTTCCCTTTCATCGCTTCGACCCGTCGCGCCGACGCATGCGGATCGCGCGACCGAAGGGCGCCGGCGGAGCCGGGACCGCGGCGCCCGCCACCCGCCGGGGGTGGCCGACGCCGCTCGACTGGCTGCCCCGCGGCATCGTGGGCTCGGAGTTGCGGCTGCTCCTGCGCGGCGCCAATCGCTGGTGGGCGGTGGCCGCGATCGGCCTGATCCTCGCGGGCTGGGTGGCTCCACTGACGGCGGCGCGCTCGGGCGTCCTGGTCGCCGCGTGGATCTGGCCGCTGCTGGTCTGGTCGCAGATGGGCGGGCGCGATGCGCGCTTCGGGACGGAGGCGTTCGTCCTCTCCGCGCCGGGTTCCCTGACGCGCCAGCTCCCGGCGGCGTGGATCGCAGGCGTCCTCCTGACGGCGGCAATGGGCTCGGGCGTCGGCGCGCGGCTGGCGATGGGAGGGGACTGGAGCGGCTTGCTGGGGTGGGTCGCCGCTGCAATGTTCATTCCGGCTCTGGCCCTGATGCTGGGACTGCTGTCGCGCGGGAACAAGCTCTTCGAGGTCGTCTACACGGTGATCTGGTACATCGGCCCGCTCAATCGCACGCCGCCCATGGACTTCATGGGCGCAACGGGCAACGGGCATCCGGAGACCTGGTTCGTCGCGACCGCGGCCTGCCTCGCCATTGCGTTCGCGACGCGGGCACGACAATTGCGTGGCTAGTCGACTCTCGTCGAAAGTGAACATTCCGCATTTGTCGCTGGCGGCGGCCCATCGGTCCTGCCAGACTCCTTTCCCTGTCGCGGCCGGGCGACCTGGGAAGACGGCGTACTCGCGTCGAATCTCCCCCGCCGGGGCCGTGGCGTGCACCTCCTATCCCCTTGGAGGAAACGCATGAAGGTCCGGATCACTGCCCTGGTCTCCCTGCTCACCGCCATCGCCCTTGCAGGTTCGATCTCCCTCGCCTTCGCCCAGTCCTCGAATGCCAATGAGCGCGTACTCACCGACGACTTTGCCGGCGGCGCCCGCACGTGCGGCACGCCCACGCCGACTCCCGAGGAGATGCAGTCCGTTCAGCGCCAGGTCGACCACTGGCTCCGGACCTACGGCCAGACGGCCGCGGTCGGCGGACAGATCAAGGTCGCGTTCCACGTCATTCATGCCACGAACGGCGAGGGCAACATTTCGCCGAGCCAGATCGACGCCCAGATCGCGACCCTGAACTCGACGTTCGCGGGAACCGGCTACACGTTCGTGCTCGACTCGACCAGTCGCACCGCGAACCGGAAGTGGTTCTCGATGACGCCGCAGTCGAGCACCGAAACGCAGGCGAAGAACGCGCTCGCGGTTTCCCCGGCGACGCGCCTCAATTTCTACACCTGCAAGCCGGGCCAGAATCTCCTGGGCTGGGCCTACTTCCCGAACTCGTTCCCCGAAACGGACAAGCGCCACGGCGTGGTCGTGCACTACGCGTCGCTGCCGGGCGGGGCATTCACTGCCTACAACGAGGGTGAAACGGGCACGCACGAGGTCGGTCACTACCTGGGCCTCTATCACACGTTCCAGGGCGGCTGCACGGCGCCCGGCGACTACGTGGACGACACTCCCTACGAGGCGACGGCCTATACTGGAAACGCGTGCTCGACGATCCGCGACACCTGCCCGAGCCCGGGCAACGACCCGATCTCGAACTACATGGACTACAGCTACGACATCTGCCTGACGAACTTCACGGCCGGGCAGGACGTGCGCATGGACAGCATCGTGCCCGTCTATCGCCCGAGCCTGCTGGGCGCGGCGTCGATGACGCCCGAGCTGGCCTCGTCGCGCAACGACCTGATCGACATCGCCGCGGTTTCGTTCGCCGGGGCGGTGCCGAACCCGTCGCGCGGTAGCTCCGACCTGGTGTTCTCTCTGCCGAAGAGCTCGCGCGTCTCGCTCGCGCTCTACTCGGTGTCGGGCCGCAAGCTCGCCGATGTCCTCGACGAGACCCGCGACGCCGGTTCGCACACGGTGCGCCTCGAGCGTCGGGAAATCGGCGCCGGCACCTACTTTGCCCTCCTCAAGGTCGACGGCGTGAAGTACACCCGCACCGTCATCCTCAACTGACGCGCCCGTTGCGTCGCTGAGCACGCCTTCGGGCCGGTCGCCTCGTGCGGCCGGCCCGATTCGTTGTCTCGCGCCCCGCGCTGTGCCACAGTGAGGGGCGTGACCTCTCCCATCGCGATCGCATCGCTCGACGGGCTCGATCCCGCCGGCCCCGGCCGCTTCCACTATGCCGGCGTGGGCGGCAGCGGCATGTCCGCGCTCGCCCAGTTCCAGGTGGCACTCGGTGGATGCGCCAGCGGGAGCGACCGTTCGCTCGACCATGGCGGGCGCGACGGTGCGGCTTCCCTGCTGCGCACGGCCGGGATCGCGCTGTTCCCCCAGGACGGCAGCGGCGTCGCCGGGGACGACTGCGTGGCGCTCGTCGTGTCGACCGCGGTCGAGGACACGGTTCCCGACGTGGCCGTCGCGAAGTCCCGGGGGATCCCCTTGCTCCATCGCTCGGAGCTGCTGGCCTGGTTCGTCGCGCGCGAGCGGACAATCGCGGTCAGTGGCACCAGCGGCAAGTCGTCGGTCGTGGCCATGACCTGGGAGACGCTCGCGGGCGCGGGCCGCGATCCGTCGGTGATCACGGGCGGTGATCTCGAGGCGCTCCGCGCGCGCGGCCTGTGGGGCAACGCGTGGAAGGGCGCGAACGACCTGCTCGTGATCGAGGCCGACGAGAGCGACGGCTCTCTCGTGCGCTACGCGCCGGCGATCGGCGTGATCCTCAATCTCCAGAGGGACCACAAGCCGGAGGCGGAGGTCTATCGCATGTTCGAGATGTTCGAGGCGCGCACGCGCGAGGCACTGGTTGCGGGTGACGGAGAAAACATCGCGCCGCTCGTCGCCGCGGCGCGCGGGCGCGGGCTACCGGTCGTCACGTTCGGCTTCAGCGTCGCTGCCACCGTTCATCCCGACGCCAATTCGATCGAACTTGGACCTGACGGCAGCGGCTTCGCCGTGGATGGCACCGCATTCCGGCTGCCGGTGCCCGGACGTCACAACGTGGGGAACGCCCTGGCGACGATTGCCGTGGCCCGTACGCTGGGCGTTCCGGCCGCCGACCTGGTCGCGCCACTCGCCGCGTTCCAGGGCGTCGGGCGGCGCTTCCAGTCGATCGGCACGGCCCGTGGCGTCGAGGTCATCGACGACTTCGCGCACAACCCGGCGAAGCTCGAAGCCGCGATCACCACCGCGCGAAGGCGAGTCGCGCGAAGCGCGCCAGGGGCGACGCCGGGCCGCGTACTGGCCGTTTACCAGCCGCACGGCTACGGCCCCACGCGCTTCCTGCGCGCCGACTTCGTCGCCTCGTTCGCGCGCGCGCTGGGTCCCGTCGACCGCGCGTGGTGGCTCGAGGTGTTCTACGCCGGCGGGACGGCGACGCGCGACTTCTCGTCGGCCGACATCGTTTCCGACCTCGCCGCGGCGGGGCTTGGCGACCGCGCGGCGTTCGCGCCTTCGCGACCGGAACTCGTCGCGGCGATCGCTGCGGAAGCGCAGCCCGGGGACCTGGTGCTGGTCATGGGCGCGCGCGACCCGTCCCTGACCGTGCTGGCGCGAGAGATCGTGGCCGCACTCGAGCGCGGGTAGCGCATGCGCGTGCTCCTCGCCCCGTTCGGCAGTCGCGGCGACGTCTCACCGCTGCTGGCGCTCGGCCGGGCGCTCCTGACTCGTGGACACGAGGTGCTCGTGGTCCCACCCGGGGACATGGCCGCATGGGCGCGCGAGCTGGGCTTCGCGGTCGCCGACGGCGTTCCCGCGTTCCGCGACTGCTTCGACGGCACGCACTTCGAGGGTGCGGTTCTGTTGCGCGCGATGCAGCGCGTGCCCGCCACCTACGCCGCGCTCGAGCGCGCCGCACTCGACTTCCGCCCGGACCTCGTCGTCGGCTCGATGATGTCGTGGACCGCGCCCTCGATCGCCACGCAGGCTGGAGCGCGCTACGCGTACGCCGTGTTCAGCCCGCTCTACCTGCGCAATTTCACGCTTCCGCTGCTGGCGATCCCACTGCGCCGCACGCCGGGCTGGCTCGCCCGCGCGCACTGGTGGCTGAGCGATCACGCGCCGCCGATCACGCACGGCGGGCTCGATCGCGAGCGCGCGCGGCGCAAGCTTCCGCCGGCCGGTCCGCTCTACGATCATCTCGTTGAATCGGGGCGGATTGTCCTCGCCGCGGACCAGGCGATCGCGCCGCTGCCCGCGGACGCACGGGCGCTCGCGCGTGCGCCGCTCGACGTCACCGCGGCGTGGGTGCTCGAGGGGCCTGCGCATCCGCTCCCCGAACTCGACCACATGCTAGCCACGCCGGGTCCGCCGGTGATCTACCTCGGGTTCGGGAGCATGGTGCATGGGGACCGGAAGCGGCTCGAACGCCTGTTGCGCGAGACGATCACGCAGGCCGGCGTGCGCGCGGTGGTCGGCGCCGGATGGAGCGGGATCGTCAACCCGACGTTTGCCGCGCCCGACCTGCTCCTGCTGGGCGACGTTCCGCACGCGACCGTGTTCCCACGCATGGCCGCGATCGTCCACCACGGTGGCGCGGGGACGACGGCGCGCGCGGCGCGGGCCGGGGTGCCGCAGGTCGTCGTGTCGCACCTGGGCGATCAGCACTGGCACGGCTGGCGAGTGGAAGAACTGGGGCTCGGCCCCCCGCCGCTGCTCGAGCGCGTCGTCAGCGCCGCGAAGCTCGCGGCAGCGATCCGCACGGCGCTCGACAGCGCGACCATGCGCGCGAACGCCCGCGCGCTCGGTGAGGAGCTCGCGGGCGCCGATGGTACGGCGGAGGCGGTGCGCTTGCTGGAGTCCGGCTAGACCGCCACGAACTCGAAGGTCGGAAATGGCTGCGCCGCGCCCGGAAGCTCGGCCAGCGTGGCGAAGGTCGAGCAGGCGCTGAAGCGATTCCACAGCGCCATCACGACCTCGCTCTTGTGCGTGGCCTCGACCGCCTCGACGGACTTCCACTCGAAAATCTCGACGATGACGCCGTCGGGCGCGCGCAGCACCGTGACCTCACGACCCGTGACAAGCCCTTCCCTGCGCAGGATCGGATGATGCTCGCGGACGCAGGCCAGCAGTTCGGCCTCCTGGCCGGGCTTCGGGCGGTAGGCGGCGATGACGTACTGGGGCATGACGGATCCTCCCGGTTCAGCCGGCCTTGGGCCGCTCGATGAGCGCCATCACGGCGCCGGCCGGATCGCGCACGACGGCCATCTTGCCGTACGCGCCCATGTCGCGGGTCGGCGCGACGACGGCGCCGCCCAGCGCCTTGCAGGCGGCCAGGCTCACGTCGAGGCTCGGCACCGCGACGTAGACGAGCCACTGCGCGGGCAGGCCGGTGTTCGCGCCCCGCGCGTGGCAGATGCCGGCGACCGGGTCGCCGCCGTCGGGGCTCATCGCGTAGTCCGAGTAGTCCCCCATCTCGACGTCGGCCGCGATCCAGCCGCAGACCGCCGCGTAGAAGTCGCGCACGGCCGGCGCGTTGGCGACCGTGAGGTCCGCCCACGCGATCGCGCCGAGCGGCGGCAATTCGTTCGTCTCGCTCATCGTCGGGGCTCCGGCGCGGGCTAGTCGCGCACCAGGCGCTTGTAGCGCATGCGGTGCGGGGTGGCGGCGTCGACGCCGAGGCGGCGCTTCTTGTCCTCCTCGTAGTCGGTGAAGTTGCCCTCGTGCCACACGACCTGGCCCTCGTCCTCGAACGCGAGGATGTGGGTGGCGATGCGGTCGAGGAACCAGCGATCGTGCGAGATCACGACGACGCAGCCGGCAAAGTCGAGGATCGCATCCTCGAGCGCGCGCAGCGTGTCGACGTCGAGGTCGTTCGTCGGCTCGTCGAGCAGCAGCACGTTGCCGCCGCTCTTCAGCAGCATCGCCAGGTGCAGGCGATTGCGCTCGCCGCCCGACAGGTCCTTGACCCGCTTCTGCTGGTCGGCGCCCTTGAAGTTGAACGACGCGACGTAGGCGCGCGAGTTGATGGTGCGACCGCCCACTTCCATCACGTCGAGTCCGCCCGAGACCGCCTCCCACACGTTGTGGTCGGGATTGAGGTCGTCGCGCGACTGGTCGACGTACATGGTCTTGACCGTCTCGCCAATCTTGATCGTGCCCGAGTCGGGCTTCTCGAGGCCCATGATCATGCGGAACAGCGTCGTCTTGCCGGCGCCGTTGGGGCCGATGATGCCGACGATGTCGCCCTTGGGCAGCTTGAACGACAGGTCTTCGATGAGCAGGCGATCGCCGAACGCCTTCGAGACGTTGTCGGCCTCGATCACGACGTCGCCCAGGCGCGGTCCGGGCGGGATGAAGATCTCGACGTTCTCGATCTTCGCCTTCTGCTCCTCGGCGAGCAGCTTGTCGTACGCGGAGAGGCGTGCCTTGCCCTTGGCCTGCCGCGCCTTCGGCGTCATGCGCACCCACTCGAGCTCGCGCTCCAGCGTCTTGCGCCGCGCGCTCGCGGTCTTCTCTTCCGAGGCCATGCGGGCCTGCTTCTGCTCGAGCCACGCCGAGTAGTTACCCTCGTACGGGATGCCCTCGCCGCGATCGAGCTCGAGGATCCAGCCGGCCGCGTTGTCGAGGAAGTAGCGATCGTGCGTCACCGCGACGACCGTGCCCGCGTACTCCTTGAGATAGCGCTCGAGCCACAGGACCGACTCGGCGTCGAGATGGTTCGTGGGCTCGTCGAGCAGCAGCAGGTCGGGCTGCGAAGCGAGGGCCCGGCAGAG
>JBKJNH010000246.1:0-15648 GCA_046596055.1 Candidatus Eiseniibacteriota bacterium | reverse complement strand
GCGGACGTTCGAGCGCGCAGGCCTCGCCCTCGATGTCGTCGCCTGCGACTACGCGCTCGCCTACCTGCTGTTCTTCGGCGTAGCGATGGCCGAGGAACAGCAGGTAGGCGAGCGCGTAGTCGCAGGCGACGACATCGAGGGCGAGGCCTGCGCGCTCGAACGTCCGCCGCGCGTCGCGCAGCAGTCGGCTCGCCTCGACCGCACGACCGCGCAGCGCCAGGCAGTTGGCGCGATTTGCGTCGATCCGCGCGCGTGCGCACGGATCCCGGGCGAGCCCGCGGCGGGCTTCCGCGTAGAGCCGCAGCGCCGCCTTGGGTCGATCCAGCCGGTACTCGAGGTTGGCGAGGTTGTTGTGCAGCCGCGCGGCGGCCGCCGACTCCCCTGCCGCGGCGAAACGGCGCAGGGCCGCCGCGGCGACACGCCGGAGTTCCGCGTGGCGCCCGAGATACATCAGCGCGTCGATCCGACCAATGGCGCAGCGCGCGACCTCGACCGGTTCGCGGGCGCGCGTGAAATCGCGAGCGGCGTCGTGGTACGCACGCTCGGCCTCGGAGTGGCGGCCCAGGCTGCGCAGCACGTGGCCGACCAGGCGGTGCAGTCGACCGGCGAGCGCCGGCGGCACGTCAACGAGGCGAAGACCGTGACGCGCCTCGACCAACGCTTCGCGCGGCGAGACCGGGCGCAGGCCCTCGGCCCGCTCGAGGCAGGCCTGCGCCCGTGCGGCGACTTGCTGCACGGACATTGCCAGGCTCACCGCCGCCGCGGCGCCCGCGGCAGCCACGGGGAACGGAACGACTTCTCGCCCCCGACCAGCGTGATGCGCACCTCGGGAGAGGTCAGAAGAACCGGGCCGAAGAAACCGCGCGGACCGGGGCGAACGCGGCGCACAGAGATACCGGCGCCCTCGAGCGTGAAGCGCGCGGCAATCGCGGCGCCTGCGTCAAGGCCGACCACGCGGCCGCGCAGGTGCCAGGCCCGGTCGTGCGGCGTCCACTCGAGTTCGAGCCGCCACGGGCCGCCTTCGAGCGCGCAGCGGCGCAGCAACTCGCCGGCACGGCGAACGCCGGCGGCGGCGGCGGCAAACCCGGGGGCGAACGCGGGCGACGGCGTGATGAGGCGCAGCCGGCCAAAGGCGGGAGTCGTGACGCCCACGGCCGGGGCGGAGCTGGTCGGCAGAACCGCGGGGCCGAAGAGCCCTTCGGCGGTGCGCCGCAGCGTCGGAGGCACCGGCGGCAGATCCGAGAAGTCGACGGCGCGCGACACACGCTCGGCGACCCCCGCGGTGGCCGTGCACGCCGGGCAACCGGCCCGATGACGATCGAGTGTGGCGGCCGCCCGGGCCGACAGGCGCCCGCTCACCTGCGCAAACCAGGCATCCGCGCTCGGGTGCGCGGGGTCGCGGCGGACGGCTACGGGTTTGCGGGGCGGTCGGGTGGGGCTCATCGCGGTCTCCGGGATTTCTGCCTCGGCGTGGTTGCGCCATCCGGTTGTAAGGTGGGATGGACCGTTCGCCTGATACGCGAAGGGTCGGAATCGGCGCTCACGCGCGCGAATAGATGATCGAGGCAGCGCTGCCGGGTCGGCCCGAGTGAACCGATCGGCATCCCGAGGCGGCGCGCGAGGTCGCCGTAGCCGGGCGCGGGGTCGGTGAAGAAGAGGAGACCGAGCAGCTCGGGGCATCGACCGGGGAGCTTTGCGACGAGGGCGCGCACGCGCGATGCATCCTCGGCGCGCTCAACGAGATCCGTCGCCTCGCGCGGGTCGGGAATGCTCTCAAGGCTGGCGGGGTCCTTCAGCGTCGATTCGCGACGACGACGCAAGCGCCGTTCGCGCGCCAGCCGGAAGGCGGTCCGCGTGAGCCACTTCGGGATCGTGCGCGGGTCGCGCAGGCGAGGCAAGCCGCGCAGGAACGCTGCGAGCACGTCCTGGAAGACGTCCGCTGCGTCATCGGGATCGAGCCCCATGCGCCGTGGAACGGAGTAGATCAACCGCTCGTAACGGTCGAGGAACGCGCGCCAGGCTCGCCCGTCGTCGTCGCGCAGCGCGGCGACGAGGGCAACCTCATCGGGATATGGATCGCGCAAGCCGCGCTCCGCCGAGGAGGCGGTCCCCGCGGTAGAACGCCACGGACTGCCCGGGTGTGATCGCGCGCTGCGGCGTCTCGAAGCGGACCCTGCCCGCACCGGCGGCCCCCCCGCCGTCGGGCTCGAGGAAGAGTCGCGCGGGCGCCGGCGCGTGGCGGTAGCGGATCTGCGCCTCGACCTCCCCTCCGCGATCAGGGGCGTCCTCCGACAACCAGTTGAGGCCCGTGAACCGCGCTTCGCTCGAATAGAGTGCGGCCGCGGGGCCGACGCGCACGGTGTTCGTCGCTGGCTCGAGCGCGGTGACGTAGAGCGGCTGCGCGGCGGAGATCCCGATCCCCTTGCGCTGGCCCACGGTGAAGTGCGCCACGCCATCGTGCGTCCCGAGCGTGTCGCCCGCCACGCCGACGATCGCGCCGGCCGTCGCCGCGGTGGCGCCGTCTGCACCCGCGACGATTGCCCCGCCGCGTCCCGCGGCGACCTCGCGCGCCACGAATCCGGCATAGTCGCCGTCGGGAACGAAGCACAGGTCCTGACTCTCGAGCTTGTGCGCGACTCGGCCCAGCCCCAGGCGATCCCCGTGGGCGCGCACCTCGTCCTTGGTCATGCCGCCGAGCGGAAACACCAGGCGCGGCAGCGCGGCACGCGCGATGCCCCACAGGGCGTATGTCTGGTCCTTCGCGCCGTGCGCGGCGCGGAAGAGCGCGGGCTCGTTGCCGCCTTCCGCCGCGAGCCGCGGTGCCGGACCGGAGCGCACGTAGTGCCCCGTCGAGAGGAACTCGATCCCCGACTTCATGGCGTGCGCGAACAACGAGCCGAACTTGAGGTGCGTGTTGCACGCCGCACAGGGATACGGGGTGAACCCGGAAAGGTAGTCCTGCACGAACGGATCGACGACACGGGCGCGGAAGTCCGAGGTCTCGTCGAGCACGTGGTGGGGAAAGCCCATGCGCCGCGCCACCGACTGCGCGTCGGCGATGGCGTCGAGCGAGCAGCAGGCGCGCGGCGAGGCCGTGTCCTCGCCCTCGCCGTAGCACCACAGCTTGAGCGTGACGCCGATGACGTCCCAGCCGGCCTCGGCGAGCAGCGCCGCGCCGATCGAGGAGTCCACGCCGCCCGACATGGCGACGAGGACCGAGCGCCCGCGCCCGGGCGCGATCACTTCCCGCCGGCCTTCGCGTCGTTCGTCGCGGGCTTCATTGCGGGCTTCGCGTCCTTGCCGGTGGGCTTCATCATCTCGCCGCCCTTGATGGGCTCGCCCGGACCGCCGGACCCCGGCGGCACGCCGGCGACCGCGCCCGGAACGGCCACGCGCACGCTGTCCTTGCCCAGGTACTGCTTGAGGAGCTGCACGCTCTCGTTCGCGCTCTCGGCTTCGGGCGAGCCGGGCGAGTACTCGCCGACCTTCTGCCACGCGGCGATCGCCTCGCGAAACATGCCGCCGTCGGCGTAGGCCACGCCCAGCGTGAAGTACGAGCAGTGTGACCTCGGGTGCTTCGCCAGCGTCTCGCGCAGAACGGTCATCGCCGAGTCGCGCATGCCGACGGCATAGAACGACGACGCCATCCGACACAGCGCGATCTCGTCTTCGGGCTTGATCTCGAGCGCGCGGCGATAGGCCACGCGCGCATCCTGGCTGCGCCCGATCGCATCCCACGCGGCACCCTGGTTCACCCACGCCTCGAGGTAGTCGGGCTTCGCTTTCGTGGCGCGACGGAACATGTCGATCGCCTCCTGCGGCCGATCGCGGTCGAGCAATGCCACTCCGTAGCGATACTGGGCCTTCGCGTTGGTCGTGTCCTTGTCGGCCGCGGCCTTCAGCTTCGGCAGCGAGTCGGGCAGTGCCTTGGTCGTCGCGGGCCTGGCAGCCGTGGGCTTGGCCGCGGGCGCCTTCGCCCCCGCCGGCGCCGGTGCCGGGGCCGGGGTGTCGTGCGTGTGACCGGGCGCGGAGTGGTCGTGATCGTGCGCCTGGTGCTCGTGCGCGGTCACGGCCTCGTGCGCGCCCGCCGACGGCGCGAGGGCGGCTCCGACCAGCGCGCCCATGGCGGCGAGCGCAAGCAGTGCGGACGAGGAACGACGGGCGAGACGGTTCGGGACGATTCCGGGCATGGGAGAGGCTCTCCAGACGAACGGGGCTGCGCGCCCCGAGGCGGCGCTAGGCGCGGGCGGTCTCGGCTCCGGCGCTCGCGTAGGCGAGCGCCTGGTCGAGGTCGGCTATCAGGTCGGCGGAATCCTCGACGCCGATCGAGAGGCGAACCATGCCGTCGGTCACGCCGGCTTCGGCGCGCTCCGCGGGCGTGAGCGAGAAGTGCGAGGAGGCGACCGGAACGGACACGAGTGACTCGACTCCGCCCAGGCTCGCGGCAAGCTGGAACAGCTTCAGCTGATCGACGAAGCGCGCGGCGGCCTTGAGGTCGCCGCCCAGTTCGACGCTCATCATGGCGCCGAAGTCCGACATCTGGGCGATCGCAAGCGCGTGGTCCGGGTGTGTGGCCAGCCCCGGGTAGTGCACGCGCTCGACGAAGCGATGGGTCGAGAGATGCGCGGCGATCGTGCGTGCGTTGGCGCACGCCCGCTCGAGGCGCAGGGGCAGGGTCTTGATCGAGCGCTCGAGCAGCCACGCCGCCTGCGGGTCGATGCAGCCCCCGAACACCTTCCGCACCTTCCACACCTGCGCCATGTGGGCGGCCGAACCCATCGCCGCGCCGGCGATCAGGTCCGTGTGCCCGCCCAGGTACTTCGTCGCGCTGTGCACGACGATGTCGGCGCCGAGCGCGAGAGGCCGCTGCAGGAAACCCGTGGCGAACGTGTTGTCGACGACGAGCAGCGCGCCGGCGGCGTGCGCGCGCTTCGCCAGCGCCGCGAGGTCGACGAGCCGCAGCAAGGGATTGGTCGGCGTCTCGGCGTAGACGATGCGCGGCTTCGCGGCGAGCAGCGCGTCGAGCGCGCCCGGGTCGCGCAACGAGAACCAGTCGACGTGGAAGCCCAGCCGCGACGCCCACGCGTTGAGGAACTCGAACGAGCCGCCGTAGATCTCGCGCTGGGCGAGGATGCGGTCGCCCGGCTCGAGGAACGCGAGCAGCGACGAGGTGATGGCCGCCATCCCCGAGGCGAAGGCCAGCGCGGCCGCGGCGCCCTCGGTCGCGGCCAGCCGCGTCTCGACGGCGGCGATGGTCGGGTTGTTGTAGCGCGTGTAGACCATGCCGGCGTGGCCGGCCTCGAACGCCGCGATCATCGCGGCCAGGGTCGGGTAGCGGAACGTCGCGCTCTGGTAGATGGGCGAGCTGAGGGCGCCGTATTCGTTCTCGAGCTGGCCGGTGTGAACGGCGCGCGTCGACGGTCCCGTGGGGTCGGGCGCCATGGTGCCTCCGGGGTGGTCGTGCCGTGACTTGTGGAGCGGGGTCGGGGCGGCTAGAGTCCCGGAAAGTCTAGGGGGCCCATGGTCCACGCGTCAACCCACGCCCGTCCGTCACCCGACGAGATCCGCAAGGTTCTCGTCATCCGTCCACGTTTCGTGGGCGACGTGTGCTTGACTTTGCCTGTCATCGACAATTTGCGCCGCCTCGCCCCCCAGGCCGAGCTGCACTACCTGGTCGAGGAAGAGGCCGCCCCCCTGCTTGCCGACGACCCCCGACTGGCCAAGGTCTGGGTCGTCCCCAGAAAACTGCCTGCGATCGGATCGGCGCGGCTCTTCGCCGCGCTCCGCGCGGCGAGATATGATCTGGTCCTCGACCTGTTCTGCAACCCGCGCACCGCGATGTGGACCGTCGCGACCGGCGCCCGCTGGCGCGTGGGCTATCCCGGGAAGAGACTGCGCAGCGCCGCGTACAACGTGCCGGTGAAGACCGATGCGGTGAGCGCGATCGCGTTCCACCTCGCCTCGCTCGAGGCGCTTGGGTGGGAACCGCGCACCGAGGTGCCCGCGCTCACGATCACCGCGGCCGAGAAGTCCGCGGCGTGGAACCACCTTGCCGAGCGCGGCGTTCCCGCGGGCGCCGAGCTGGTCGGCGTCCACCCCGGCGCGCGGCACATGACGCGCCGCTGGCAGCCCGACGATTACGCCGCACTGGGTCGCAGGCTGCTGCGCGAGCGGCCGCGCGCGCGCCTGCTCGTCTTCGCCGGCCCCGGCGAGGAGGATCTGGCGCGCACGATCGCCGCGGCCGTCGCCGATCCGCGCGCGTTCGCCATCACCGACGTCGCACTCAGGCGCTTCGCCGCACTCGTCTCGCTGTGCCGCGCATTCGTCGGCGGCGACAGCGGCCCGGTGCACGTGGCGGTCGCTGCGGGCACGCCGACGATCGGCATCTTCGGACGCAACGCGCCGGACTCGTTCTTCCCCTACCCGGAATCGCACGGTCATCACGCCGTCTACGCAAAGGTCTGGTGCTCGCCGTGTCACCTCGACATCTGCGATCACCTGTCGTGCCTGCGCGCGATCTCGCCCGACTGGGTGTGGGACGTGCTGCGCTCGACGCTGGATCGCGAGACTGGCGAGACTGCGGAAGTGACCGCCGGCCCGGTCCCCACGGCAACGCTCGGCGCAAAGCCGAAACCGGCGAAGGCCTAGCCCCCGGCACCACCAAGGCTACCGAACGACCAGCCCCTTCTTCGTCAGCACGCCTGAGGGATGCGTGAGGCGCACCCAGTAGACTCCCGCTCCCAGTCGGATGTCTCTGCCCAGGGGAAGCGTGTGCGGTCCGACTCCGAAGCCTTCGAGATCGCGACCGTGCACGACGCGCCCACGCA
Organism: Candidatus Eiseniibacteriota bacterium; assembly: GCA_046596055.1. Lineage (GTDB taxonomy): Bacteria > Eisenbacteria > RBG-16-71-46 > RBG-16-71-46 > DASYSL01 > JANPEF01. The sequence goes on along the minus strand of JBKJNH010000246.1, from coordinate 8,821 downwards.
CGTCGATCACCTCGAGCCGCCCGGCTCGCTCATCCGGCAGTGAGAACGCGAGGACGGGTACCCCCGCGGCGGGGTTCGGTCGAAACCCGACGAGCGCCAGCCGTGCGAGCGACTCGACCGTGACTTCGGTCTCCTCGCTCAGAGCATCACCCCAAGCGTCACGCAACCGAAGCCGGTAGGCATACGTGCCTGGCGCGAGCTCCGAATCCGTGTACGCAAAAAGGTCGGGCCCGAGCACGTTCGCGGCGCCGAGCGCGGTCCACGAGTCATGCCCGGGATCGCGCCGCTCGACCTCGGCGACGAGGCGCGCCGTGTCGCTCGCGTGCCAGCGCACGGTCACTGAGTTCCCCTCGACCGCCGCGTCGATGAGCGAAGGCCGCGTCGCGACCGGCCCGTCGCCTGCGATGCGTTGGACGTGGATGTAAGTCTGGCGGATGGAGACGAGTGCGCCCCCCTTCCCGTCGGACACCGCCTCTGGATCGAACCATGAGATGGGAGCGTCCTCCGGCGAGATGTGGATCCCGCCCGGACCCCAACCGGGGGCCGACTGCGAGATCGCGTTCAAATGCTGGCCCAGGATGTCTGAGGAAATATCGAAACCAAAGCGCTCCCAGAACGCATAGAGCCCGCCGCTGCCGTCTCCCACCACGTCGACAACGAGGTGCTGGCCGGGCGCGTTCGAGAGGAGAGTCCCGTTGGGAGCCCAGCCCGCCGGCAACGTCCCGTCCTCGCGAACGCGCTGCGCATACGCCTTCCACCCACCGTCGCGCAGATCCTCCCAGCCCACGACGAACCCGCCAAGCCCGTCGGTGTCGACCTTGAACGTGTACTGCGAACCCGAGGTGGCGCTGACCGGATATCCGTTCGCGGGCCAGCGAGAGTCGACGGCGCCGTCACCACGAACGTGCTGGGCGTAGATGTCGTAGTGAAGCGGGTTGGCTGGCGAAGTTCCCTGCCGATTGTCGTTGAAGACCACGAAGGCTCCACCGCTCCCGTCGGACACCATGTGCCGATAATCCTGATACGTGCCGATCGTCTGGAGCGGAACGCCTTCCACCGGCCAGCCCGGGCAGGGCTCTCCGGTCGGCAGGAGTCGAAGTGCGTAGATTGAGGCCCCCAACGTTGGGTGCTGCAGCCGCGAGTCCCCCCACGACACCAACACGCCACCCGCGCCGTCGGGACAGACGCGAGGAGAGCGATTCGTCCCGGAGTGGTTCACGATCCGGCGGCCATTCGGCGGCCAGCCTGGAGCGAGTTGCCCGTCGTGCGTGATCCGCGAGATGTAGCCGAACTCCCCGTCGCGCCGATCGTCCCACACGACGTATGCACCCCCGAACCCGTCACGGGCGATCGAACCCAAGCTCAAGTTTTGATAGTTGGGGGCGATGCAGACTGGAAATCCGAGAGGCGGCCAACCTGGGGCTCTCGTGCCGTCGGCAAGCACGCGTTGAAGATAGATGTCGTAACCACTCGGCTGGCCATCGACGGATGGCGCAAGCTCCAGCCATGCGACGAGCGCACCTCCGAGTCCATCGCTCTCAATGACGCCGACCTCCGGGCGTGAGGTTCCGACGACCACCCTGCCGACATCGGGCCACCCAGGCGAAGTGAATCCATGACCGGTCAAGTGCTGCAGGTAAACGTCGCTGTCGTTCGTTACCTCATCGCGATAGTCCCGCCAAACCACGTAGGCACCGCCGCCCCCGTCGGAAGCGATCCTGCCGAGATCCTGGTATCCGGTGGTCGCAACCGGGACTCCCCCGGGGCGCCATTGCGCATGCGCGGAACCGGTGTCCAGGGCGAGGCATGCCGCGACCAGAGAGCAAACTACAAGTTGATGAGAAGGAGTCATGGCGCGGCCCAAGGGTGTAGGTTTCGGGATCGATTCCACGGGCTTTGATTATACAAGCTTGACTTTTGTTTTTTCAAGTGCGGCAAAGTGCTTGCGGCCCGCACCCCCCGCCCGTCCCGCGCCACGGCCTCCCGCGAAAGTTCTCGTTCGACCCGAACATCAGAGGTTCGCATGCACGTGCTCATCCGCGCGGCTATGTTCACAGGCCTTGTCGGATCCCTCTTGCTGCCCGGCGCACTCGCGTTCGCCCAGGTGAACGTCACAGGCCGATGGACGAGCAAGTATGGCACCGGCAGTCAGTGGGATGATCAGGCCGTTCACATGATTCTCACCCGGGGCTACTCGAACTACCACAGCCAGCTCCTGTACTACGACAGCAACCATGTGAGCGGACCTGGTTTCCACGGCGGGATCTGGGGTTGGACCGCCGGCTCGACGACCGGAAATCAGGACTGCACGAGTTACCCGAGCAGCCACTTCACGGACTTGACACCCGGGAATGATCCTCCGCACAACATTTTCTGCACCGGCCACTCGGCACTTGCGGACGGCAAGATCCTCATCACGGGCGGAACCGAAGGCGGCGAGATTGGAGTTGCGACGAGCGCACTGTTCACGCCGTCGACGCGCACCGGGCAGGCAACAGGAAACATGGGACAGCGGCGCTGGTATCCAACGACTACCACCCTTCCGGACGGCTCCGCGCTCGTCTCCTCCGGGAGCACGTTCATCGATCTGCAAACGTTCGGCGGAAAGTCGAACCTCTCGACCGGCGCGCTCGCGCCGGACAGCGTGCAGCGCCTCGGGCTGGGTGTCGTGGGGGAGTGGATTCCTCCGGGCAAGGGTCTCTCGACGAACTGGCCGGTCGCTCGCGACGGCCACTCGGCGTCGTGGAATGCGGGCTACTCACAATGGACCATCTTCGGCGGCCGACAGGACGATGGGTCGCCTCGACAGGACGCGTGGTTCATCTACCGCAGTTCCGAACCGGATCTCGACGATGAGTACAGCGCTGTTCAGGGTGCTGGCGGAAGCGTAGCCAAACCCGCTGCACGCTTCCGCCACAGTTCGATCGTCTTCCAGGATACGCTGCTGCTGGTGTTCGGCGGGAAGACGGCCTCTGCGGTACAGAACGATCTCTGGATCCTCCGGAAGACGAACATGAACCCAGCCGAGTACTCCTGGGAGCAGCTGACCGCCTCCGGCGGACCTGCTGCCCGCCAAGGCCACACGGCAGTTTACGATCCGATCAACAAGCGCATGCTCGTCTTTGGCGGCGCGGGTGCGTCCGACGTGCCGATCGACAGCACCCTCCACGCGCTCTCGCTCACTGGGACTCCCGCCTGGAGCACCATGACCGTCGACGGGACGCCGCCCCCGTCAAGACACGGCCATTTGTTCGTGTTCGATCCCAGCACGAGGAACACGACGAACAACGCGGCCCCGAACTCCAATTACAAGAAGCGCTTCCTCGTCTTCGGCGGACAGGAGCGCGGCGGGCTTTCGAACGGCCTGTGGATCCTCTGGATCCCCGACTCGACCTCCTCCGCGAACTACCGCTGGGAGCAGGTCTCCGTGGGAGCGACGGCCCCTTCGGCCCGCTACCGCCTCGCGGGGGACGTCGATCCGGGCAACGATCGACTGGTGCTCTCAGGGGGAGACACGGGCGGGACGGCGTCGGCCGAGTCCTGGTCGGTCTCGATCGATTCCCTCGCGCACGACGTCGAGTCGTGGGAGACCTTTCCTTCGCATCCTCAGCGCGCCATGACTGGCCACACCGGCGTTGCCAAGTATCTCAACTGGTCCCGCAAGCAGGAGGTGTACTCGCCCTCGACGGGCGCATGGAGCTTCATCGGCTCCCAGAAGCGCCAGGACTTGTATCCGTTCCACTTCGTCGCGCCGGGCACGGACTCCGTGCGCGTGTTCTTCGCCGGGCCCACCGACACGACACGTTATCTTGTGAGGAACGGAACGAGCTCCTACTGGCGTCCGTTTCCCGCGAACCCCACCCCGGGTTATCGAAGCGGCTCCGCCGTCATGTTTCGCCCTGGGGAAGTCATGCGCTGCGGGAGCCGCGACACCGACGCCCAGGGGTCGCTCGCCGTGGCCACGACGCAGCGGATCAACCTGACCGCTTCTCCGCTTCCATCGAGCTGGACGACGACGTCGGACATGGGCCTCGGGCGAGTCAATCACAACCTCGTGATTCTCCCCTCTGGCGACGTGCTGGCCACCGGAGGTACGAATTGGGTCCGCAACAGCGAGAACAGGGACCCGATCTTCACGCCGAGCATCTGGAGCGTCGGCAGCTCGACGTGGACGCCGCTCACGGGCTCCTCGGCGCTCGCGGCGGACAGCACGATCCGGGGTTACCACTCGAACGCAATCCTCCTTCCGGATGGCCGCGTGCTGGCGGCCAGCGGCAGCGGATCGAGCCAGGCGGGCATCGACTCGCGAAAGGCGACGATGTTCTGCCCGCCGTACCTCTTCAACTCCGGCGGCGGTCTCCGGACTCGCATGTCCATCACCCCGACCGACAACGTACCGTACAACACGGAGTTCCTCGTCTGCGTCGAGGCGAACGCGAACCTGCCGAGCTCGGTCGTCCTGATTCGGCCCGCAGCTTCGACCCACGGCTTCAACCAGGACCAGCGCTACATCCCGCTCAGCTTCCAGGCCGAGTGCGATTACAACCAGATACTCGTAACGTCGCCGCTCAACAGCAGCGTCGCTCCCCCGGGTGACTATCTCCTCTTCGTCAACCGATCAAACTACGCTCCGGCGGTCGGCAAGTGGATCCGGATCGGCGCGGGCCTCACGCCGGAAGAGCCAACTTGCACCGCCGGCTGCGAGGGAGGCGGCGAGGGCGCCGTGATCACTTTCTCCGGCGACGGCGAAGGAGCCATGACGAACACACTGGCGAGCCAGTCGGAGGACGATACTCCGATCAAGTTTGCCGGTGGGGCGAGTTCGGGTCACGCCACTCTCACCGTCGAGCAGCGCGCCGGGTCCGAGACCCAGGTGGACGACCTCGAGGCGTGGTCGGTGGATCACCCGAGTCACCTCGAGTCCTTCGCCAGCTCGACCACGAGCTACGCCGGAACGTTGGAGGAGCCGGCAGGTGTGTGGACCGATCGCTTGGGCGATGTCGCTTCGACGGCGCTCGGTCGCTTCGGGATGATCCAGCAGGTCGACGAGGAGGACACGCTTTACGTGGACTTCGCGGGAGCGGCGGAGGAGTTCCGCCCATTCGTCGTGCGGAGCCGGCGGAGTTCGCGCGATCTGCCTCCAGTCGAGGCAGATCCGATGGTCACCGTCCAGGTGCTCGACCCCGAGGGGACGTGGACCGCCGTTGCCCGGTTCGAACCAAGGCTCGAGTTCACGGAGGTGACGTTCGACTTCACCGCCGAACGTGTGCGGCTCTTCTCGGAGCTGCCCTTCCAGCTGAAGAGCCTGGGGCGCATCGACGTCGAGAATTCGCCGGAGTCCTCGGCCCGTGTATCCCTTTCGACCAAGGGTCAGGGACCGGTCACAAGTGCAGAAGGGGCTGGCGCACGTCCGGGCGCCCGTAGGCTCCTTGCGAACGAGGAGATCTCCCTCGATCTCTCTGAGTTGCCGGTCGCTGCCGGCATGTCGCGGACCTGGTTCGTGCGAGCCAAGTCGAGGACGACGAACCTGCGCGCCGGAGCCGGGGTGCGTGAGGCTGACCCCGTTGCCACGGGTCCAACGTTCGTGTACTCGCTCGGCGCGGCTCGCCCCAATCCCTCTCTCGGCTCGACGTCGATCGCCTACTCGCTCGCGACTGCGGGTCCGGTTTCGATCCGGATCTACGACGCCTCGGGACGGAGAGTGCGGACGCTCGTCCATGGCGACTCGCCCGCCGGTCCCGGCGTCGTCGTATGGGATGGGCGCGACGAACGCGGCGCTCGGCTCGGGGGTGGAGTCTACTTCTATCGCATGGAGTCGCAAGGCTGGGCGAGTCGCAAGAAGGTGGTGCTACTAGCCGGGGGCGAGTAGTAGCGTAGCGCGTCTGCATGGAACCGACGGCTTCTTCCCGGGTGAGAACCCGGGGAGAGGCCGGCGCCTTTTGCTCGTAGAAGACCTGGGGTGACACCCGCCTCGCCTTCAGCCCATTACAATCCATCACGACAATCTGCGCGGCGAACACCCCGGATAGCAAGATCGCCGCCGCGGGCGGGCCCGCGACGGCGGTCGGAGTGAGTGGGACTTGCTCTCTCTAGATCTTCTTGCGCGGGCCGTCGCTGCCCGAGGCCAGCATCTTCCTGGCCTGCGGGAACAGGTCGAGCGCCTTCTGCAGCTGGCCGTCACCCTCGGCATCGATCCGGTAGCGCGCCACCAGGCCGAACAGGTTCGAGGCCACCTCGGCCTTGATGCGCCGACGGATGTACTCCTGCTCGGCGTCGAGCTGCGCCGCGGTGAGCTGGATCTTCTTCTCGGCGACGTGGCTCTTGAACGCCGCGTACTGCGCGTCGGTCGGCGACCACTGCCTGGCGAACGTGTCGAAGTCCTTGGGGAACACGTCGCGGTTCTGGCCCACCAGCTTCGTCGCGTAGTCGAAGAACACGCTGGCGCGCTCGAGGTCGACCTCGGCGGTGGTCAGGCTCTCGGACGGCACGATCACGTCGGGGCGGATGCCACCGCCGCCGTAGACGAGACGGCCGGCGGAGGTCTTGAACTGCGGGCGCTTGGCCAGCACGGACTCGGGCTCGACGTCGCGCGAGTAGGCCTCTTCCTGGTAGCTCTGCTTGTCGCCGGCCGAGTAGTCGCGCTGAATCAGGCGGCCGCTCGGGGTGTGGTACTTGGCGATGGTGAGCAGCAGTGCCGAGTTGTTCGACAGCTTCACCTGATTCTGCACCAGGCCCTTGCCGAACGTGGTCACGCCCGCAACGAGGCCGCGATCGGTATCCTGGATCGCGCCGGCAGTGATCTCCGACGCCGACGCCGAGCCGTGATCGACCAGCACGATCATCGGGAAGTCGAGATGCTTGTCGCGATCGCTCGCGAAGTAGTCGCTGGTAGCCGAGGGACCGCGGCCGCGCGTGTAGACGATCTTCTCGCCCGGCGGCAGGAACCGATCCGAGACCTCGACCGCCTGGTGCAGCAGGCCGCCCGAGTTGAAGCGCAGGTCGAGCAGCAGTTCCTTCATGCCCTGGGCCTGCAGCTGCGCGAGACGCGCCTCGAGCTCCTCGCCCGTCTTCTGCGCGAAGCGCGTGATGCGCACGTAGCCCACGCCCGGACGGATCATGAAGCCGTAAGGCACCGACTCCTGCGGGATGCGGGCACGCTTGATGTCGAAGTCGAGCCGGCCCGCCACGTCGGCGCGCTCGATCGCGACCTTGACCAGCGACCCCTCGGGGCCGCGGAGCTTCTTGAACACGTCGTTGTTCGAGATCGTGCTCGGCACGTCGACGTCGTCAATGGCGACGATCCGGTCGGCGGCGCGGATGCCCAGGCGGAACGCCGGGGTCCCCTCGAGCGGCGAGATGACGATGAGCTGCCCGTCGCGGATGTCGAAGTTGATGCCGATCCCCGAGTAGTCGGCCTTGAAGTTGTCGCTGAACGCCTCGTAGCGCTCGGCCGGCATGTACACCGAGTGCGGGTCGAGCGTGGCGAGCATGCCGTCGATCGCGCCCTTGACCAGCTTCTCGTTGTCGATGGGATCGACGTACTGCGTGCGCACCTGGCTCAGGACCTGGCCGAAGATGTCGAGTTGGGCGCGCAGGTCGTCCTGCGCCGTCAGGCTGGGGGCGACGCCGACGAGAACCACGACGGCAAGGACGCCCGCAATCCACCCGCGGTGCCAGAATCGGAGCATGTTGCGCATCGGGTCCTCCTCGGTGCTGCTCAGGTACCGCTCAGGCGCCCATGGCGCCGGCCTTGGCTCGGGCACGGCCACGAACGTTCATCAATCGTTCCACTGCCGCTTCGAGCGTCGGTCGCCTGCGGGCGAAATGGAATCGCAGGCGCTGTCGTCCGGCGGCGGGATTGCTAAAGAAACTCGAGCCCGGCACCGCAGCGACCCCGAACTCCGAGACGAGCCAGCGCGCGAACGCCACGTCGTCGTCGAAGCCGAAGCCCGCGATGTCGGTCATCACGTAGTACGCCCCGTGCGGCTGGAAGGTCCGGAACCCGGCCTCCTCGAGCGCGGGCACCAGGTAGCGGCGCCGTTCGTCGTAGTCGGCCGCGAGCCGGGCGTAGTACGCGTCCGGTAATGATAACGCCGCGACACCCGCTTCCTGCAGCGGTGCAGGCGCTCCGACGGTCAGAAAGTCGTGAACTTTGCGAATCGCAACGGTCAGGTCGGCCGGGGCAAGCACGGTGCCCACGCGCCAGCCGGTCACGCTGTAGGTCTTCGACAGCCCGCTGATGGTCACGGTCCGCTCGCGCATGCCGGGAAGCGTGGCCATTCCGACGTGTTCCAGCCCGTCATAGACCATGTGCTCGTAGATCTCGTCGGTGACGCAGATCACGTCGTGCCGCTGGCACAGCCCGGCGATGAGCGTCAGCTCCTCGCGCGAGAACACCTTGCCGGTCGGGTTGTTGGGCGTGTTGACGACGATGGCGCGGGTCTTGTCCGTGAAGGCGGCGGCGAGCTCGGCCGGGTCGAACGCCCAGTCGGGCTCGCGCAGGCGCACGAAGCGCGGCACCGCGCCCGAGAGGATCGCGTCGGGGCCGTAGTTCTCGTAGAACGGCTCGAAGACGATGACTTCCTCGCCCGGGTTCACCAGCGCGAGCAGCGTGGCGATCATCGCCTCGGTCGAACCGCAGGTGACGGTCACCTCGCGCTCGGGATCGTAGGCGAGCCCGCTGAAGCGTTCGTGCTTGGCGACCAGCGCGTCTCTGAACGCCTTGGCACCCCAGGTGATCGCGTACTGATTGACGTCGTTGTTGATGGCGTCGATCGCCGCGACCTTGAGCTCCGGGGGGCACGGGAAGTCGGGGAAGCCC
>JBKJNH010000245.1:0-4010 GCA_046596055.1 Candidatus Eiseniibacteriota bacterium | reverse complement strand
GTCGGCGGTCTCGACGCCGAGGCTTCCCGGCACGGGCCGCGTGAGCACGTACACCGGAAGCCGCCGGGCGGGATCGGTGAGCAGCGCCTGGAACGAACGGAGGTCCGTCTCGGTCGCGAGCATCCAAGGGACGGGGGAGATTCGTCCCGCGTCGCGAAGCTCGAAGCGCTGCGCGAGCTCGCTAAGCAGCGGTAGGACGGGACGCGCATCGCCGGCCGCCTCGTCGGCGGCGTCCTCGGCGGCGTACGTGCTGCGGAGTCCGATGGTGATCATGTCGTTCGTGCCGCCTGGCGACGCCGCGAGCGCGACGTCGTGGGTCCAGCGGCCGCGTCCGCCGTCGGCGCCTGGTGAGCCGACGACAATGATCCGCGCCGCCCACAAGCCGCGCTCGCCCACGGCGATGACGCGCAGCAGGCGCTCGGGTGTCTCGGTTTCGAACGACCGGCCCACGTGCGCGGCGGCCGGCAGCACGAGTCCGGTACCCATCCAGTCGACGATGATCTCGACCACGGCAGCGAAGAGTGCGCCGGTGGCGCCCGCGGAGACCGGGCGGAGTGTCGCAAGGATCTGATCACGAGTCCGGGGGAGGAGCATGGTGGATTCAAGATAGCGGGTTTTCGGGGCGGGTGCTGCGAGGGTGCCGGGGCACAGGTCCTGGCGCGCGCAACAGGCTCCAGAGCCTGTTCACGGTCTGGCCTAGCCTGCCGAATCCGCCAGCATCCACTCATACGCCGGACACACGGTGATCCTGTCCGGCGTGCGTGTGGGCGCTCCATCCTTCGTCATCGTCAGCAGCCAGCGCTTCACGTCGGCACGTCCGATCGCTGCTTCCTCGAGGGCGCGGAGTTCCCGCGCGCTCGTGACCGGATCGCTTGCGTCGGCGCACACCTGGAAGAGGTGGACGCTGCCGTCGGGTTGCCGCGCGAGGAAGTCTACCTCGTGGCCTTCCGCAGTCCGGACGTAGGTCACCGCGCAGCGCCGACGTTCGAGTTCCACGAGGACTGCCGTCTCGAGTGTGTGCCCCAGGTTGGCGCGACCGGTGCGATCGAATAGCGGGATGAGCCCCGCGTCCACGGGGTAGGCCTTCCGCGGGTTGACCATGCGCTGCCGCTCCGAGTCGGACTCCATCCAGACCGTCCGGACGAGGAAGCAGTCTTCGAGGTGCGCCAGAAGCTCGTGAAGCGTGTCGCGCGAGATGGCGATGCCCTGCGACTTGAGCCCGCGATGAAACTTCTCCACGCTGAACGAACTACCCGCGTTGCTCAGGAGCTGCCGCACCAGCCAGCGGAGGCCGGTGACATTGCTGACCTTGTGGCGCTCCACAACGTCGCGCAGGATCGCCGCGTCCACATAGTCACCCAGCAACTGTCGGCGATCGGCGACGTCGAGTTGCTGCGCCTCGGGAAAACCGCCGACCTCGAGCCAGCGGATGAACGCACTCTCCAGGCTGCCGCGCGCGCGGGCCGTAAGGGCGCCGGCATCTCTCGGAACAGCGAGACCCTGGTGCGCCAGCGCTTCGGCGAAACTGAAGGGGAACAGGGGAACGGTCCAGGCCCGACCGCGCAGCGCCGTCCCGATCTCGCGAGAGAGGAGCGCGGCCGACGAACCGGTGACGACGATCTCGGCGGTCCCCGCGTCCAGCAGGCGCCGGACAAAGCGCTCCCATCCGGGCACCGACTGGATCTCGTCGAAGCACCAGAGCACCCTTCCCCGCGCCGTCGCATCGGGAACGCGCCGGCCATACTCCTCAAGCAGGAAGCCGAGTTGTGCGCCCGCGAGGTCGGCCAGCCGTTCGTCCTCGAAGTTGACGAAGGGAAGCAGATCCCGCGGTGTTCCGGCGGCCAGCTTCTCCCGGCGGAGCTGGTGGACGAACGTGGTCTTCCCGCCCCGGCGCACGCCCAGGACCGCCGTCACCTTTCCAGGGAGCTGCACTGTTCCGGAGACCTCGCGAATCGTTCCCGAGGGCAGGGGCCCGTCGAGGGATGCCGCAAGTGCGTCTGCCAGGGCGCGGCGCACGAGGTCGTTGGTTTTCGGGGTCATACAAGTTCTCCTTCTGACAAGGAGAATATCGGGTCAAGTTCTCCTTCTCAAGAGGAGAAAAGTGATCATTGGGCCGATCCCGCAACCCCTTGCCGCTTCAGCCCTTCCCTTCAGCTACCGCTGGCGCTGGCGCTGACAATCGTACTCCCGGACGGGAGCACGCTCCTGATGACGCGGCAGAAGAAGGGGCAATCGACCATCGTGCTGCTGCCGCTCGCCGACGGGGAGGCGAAGGACTCGCAGCTGCGCGCGATCCTGCCCGGCGAGTTCCGCACGGTCGCACGCTCTACGTCGAGGACGACCAAAGGCGCCTGATGAAAGTCACCGTCACGGCCGGGCCTGCGGTGACGGTTTCCGCGCCCGTCGAAGTCCTCGACCTCGAGAAGCTGCGCGTTGCCATGTGGTCCGTGCTTCCCGACGGTCGCTTGCTCGTGGGACCCCGCAACGACAACGAGGACGAGATCACGCGCTACAACCTCGTGCTCAACTGGACCGCGACGCTCAAGGAGAAGATGCACGCGGGGCGGTGATGGCGGCGGCGGCGTGGAGGCGGGCGCACACCCGCACAATATGCCGCAGGGCATGCATCTCTTCGTGAGCGCGAGTCCAGCAGAGGCCCTCGTTAACCGTTCGGGGTGCGATGTTATCCTCGACTTTCCATCGAATGGGTCGCACCCAGCCCTTGTCCGGAGAGGCCCCCATGTCCGTTCCCGCCCTCGTCTCCACCGACTGGCTCGCCGATCATCTCGGCAACCCGCAGCTCCGCGTTGCCGATGTGCGCTGGTCGTTGCTCGACCGGGGCAGGGGTCGTGACGCGTACGACGCCGCGCACATCCCCGGCGCCGCCTATCTCGACGTCGATGGCGCTCTCGCGTCCCCGCGCGGCGAGGGCCCGGGGCGGCATCCGCTCCCCACGTCCCAGCGCTTTGCCGGGGCGATGTCGAGCGCCGGGATCGGCGCCGAGGCGCACGTGGTTGCATACGACTTCGGCGACGGCTCGACGGCGGCGCGCCTGTGGTGGCTGCTGCGTCACTTCGGGCACGAGAACGTCGCGTTGCTCGATGGGGGCTGGGCGCGCTGGAGCGCCGAGGGCCGCGCGACCGAAGCCGAAACGCCCGCGATCACGCCGACCGTGTTCCTCGCACGCGCCCGCTCCGGCGATCTCGTCGACGCCGCCGAGGTCGAGCGCCTGCGCCACGAGCCCGGCACGCTCGTCCTCGACTCCCGCCTGCCCGAGCGCTACGAGGGTCGCACCGAGCCCATCGATCCGGTCGCGGGCCACGTGCCGCTCGCGGTGAATCATCCGTACCCGCGCAACGTGGGCTCCACAGACGATCCGCGCTTCCTGTCGCCCGAGACCTTGCGGGAACAATTCGAAAGACTCGGCGCCGAGAAAGCAAAGCGCGTGATCGCCTACTGCGGGAGCGGCGTCAACGCCTGTCAGAACCTGTTCGCACTGCACGTTGCGGGATTGCCGGATGGGTTGCTCTACGAGGGCTCGTGGAGCGACTGGTGCTCGACCGGCACGCGCCCGATCGCGACGGGGCCGGGCGCGTGAGCCTCCCGAGCCCGGTTCCGATCAACGCATCGTGACCACGGGCGCGTGAGGCGTTCACCCGCGCCGTCGAGCCGCAGGTCGTACACCCCGCTCGCGACAGCGCGCCCGGCAGCTCGTATTCGATGCGCGCCGCGAGCCGCGAGCGTGTAGGACCCGTGCTCGGCTGCGACGTCGACGTGGCCCGTATCGTGGAGTGTCGCCACGAGCTTCTCCGCCGACGGCACGAAGTCGGCGCCAGGAAAGCCGGCTCGCAAGTCGCAAAGTACACCTCCACGCCGGGAGTGAGCTGTCGATGGGGGGGCGGCGAAAGCCCCGCCTGTGGGGACAACGAGGCGGAATTCCATTTGCGCACTGGGGACGTGCGGTTCGCATGCCCGCGCGAGTCATCGGGCACAGGCGCACTCAACCTGGC
>JBKJNH010000277.1:0-8165 GCA_046596055.1 Candidatus Eiseniibacteriota bacterium | reverse complement strand
TGCCTGCAGCCCTGGGGAAACTGCGCCCGTCCGGCATGGCGGGTCGGTCGCATCGTAGAACCCATCCGCGACAAGGGCAAGCCTGCGTTCGGTGACTCGCTGCGCTATAAACGAGAGAAGGGCAGGTTCGGAGCAGCTGACCTTCGAGGTCTCCTTCAGCCGCTTCCGACCCGCCCTCTCTCTTTCGGGTGGTCAGTGACAGACCGGGATGACGTCACTGCCCTACCCTCTTCGTTGACCGGGCGTATTTAGTTTTTTTTCACTGCGACACGAGCTCACTTCCAGGTGCTGCCTGGTTCCTGGGTGCGTCACCTCCCGAGAGGTTCCGTCGAAACGGATCCGGGGCTCCCCCGGGAAACCTCTCCCGAGGCCATCTCCTTGCGTATCCGGGTTTTACAACCCGTACCCTGACCATGCATAAGGCAACGGCCGTGCCAGACGGCGTGCCACCGCGACGCAAGAACCCCGCGACGACCGCAATGTATTGGCATGGAAGGGATTAGATATTCCTCAGCTTCTGGGGAGTCGAGCGGGCGCCCGGCGGGTGTTTCCCCTGAAAACAAAGCTCGCCGCCCTTTCGGGCGGCGAAGCTGTTGTGCGATCAGATGTTCTGGAATCGTGAGGCTGTTACCCGGGGGGTGACACTGCACCCGCGGGGGTAACGGTCTGGCTACTCGACCTCGAGGCCGAGGCGACGCAGGCGGGCGTACAGGGTCTTGCGAGAAATGCCCAGGCGCTCGGCGGCGCGGCTCTTGTTGCCCTGTGCCTCCTCGAGAACGCCGAGGATCTCGCGACGATCCGCTTCGGCCAGTTGTGCGCGCAGTTGCGGCGCCGGCAGGTCGAGATCGCCCAGGGAGCCCGACAGCAGCGGATCGAGCGAGACACCGGTCAGCGGTTCCCCGTCGACGGCGGCAAGCGCCAGCGCCCGCTTCATGCAGTTCTCGAGCTCGCGCACGTTGCCGGGCCAGCCGTAGCCGACCAGCAGGTTGGCTGCGCTCTCGTCGAGCTCGGGAGCACCCGAACCACCGTAGGCACGCAGGAAGTGGCGGGCCAGAGGGAGCACGTCTTCGGGCCGGTCCCGCAACGGCGGCAACTGGATCTCGATCTCGTGCAGGCGATAGAACAGGTCGGCCCGGAAGCGCTTCTCGGCGACAGCCCGACGCAACTCGACGTGGGTCGCGCCCACGATGCGCACGTCGGCGCGGCGCACCTGCGTCTCGCCCAGGCGCAGGTATTCGCCCGACTCGAGGAAGCGCAGCAGCGTGACCTGGACGTCGCCGGGAAGTTCGCCGATCTCGTCGAGGAACAGCGTGCCCGTGTGAGCCGCCTCGACGAAGCCGACGCCGTCGGCATGGGCGCCGGTGAAGGCGCCGCGCCGGTGTCCGAACAGTTGCGACGCGGCCAGCTCGGGGCGCAGCGCGCCGCAGTTCACGGCCAGGAACGGCCGCTCGGCGCGATCGCTCTGCTCGTGAATCGCCCGGGCAATGAGTTCCTTGCCGGTGCCGGTCTCGCCGAGGACGATGACCGAGAGGTCGGTGCCGGCAGCGCGGCCCACGAGGTCGAGCACGCGACCCAGCGAGCGCGAGCGGCCGACGAGCATCGGCGAGTCGAGCTTGCGGGACAGGAGACGAGATCCATTGGCGCGCCGGACAGGCTCGGCCGCGACGACGCCCAGGACCCTGGCCAGCGCGGGATCAGTGGCGACCACTCCGCTTCCGGCGGCGTGCTGCTGTCCCAGTTCCTTCTCGACTCGCGCCAGCTCGCGAGCGGCGCCGACCTCGGCGAAGCAGGCGCTCGCCCGGTAGAGGAGCTTCCGCGCCTCGGCCAGCTCGGGAGTGACGCGCGCCAGTTCGAGCAGGGCCTTGCCGCGCTCAAAGCGCTCGCCCATCTCGCCCAGCAGGTTGACCGCGGTCAGGAAGGCGTGCCGCGCACGCTCGGCATCGCCCTGCGCCACGGCGAGGCGGCCGCGTACCCGTTGCAGCACGGCGGTCTCGTAGCGATCGTCGAGCAGGGCACACACGTGGGTGGCGCGTTCGATCGCCTCGGCGGCGGCAGTCAGGCGGCCGCGGCTGATCTCGGCCTCGCCGATCCGTCGCAGCACCTCGCTGACGATGTCGCCGGCGGGCGCCGTGCGCTCGGCCAGCGCCAGGGCGGCGCGATACGCCTCGACGGCACGCTCCGCGTCGCCGCGGTCGTATGCGAGGTCGCCGAGGAACTCCCGGCTCAGCGCCTCCTCGCGCACGAAACCCTCGGCGAGGCTGCTCGAGAGCGCGGTGCCGAGGCGGGCCTCGGCGTCGGCATGCCGACCCTCGAGTCGCGCGAGCCAGCCCTGCGCCAGGTCATTGGCCACGAGGCCCCAGCGATTCCCGACCTGGGTGAAGGCCGTGCGCGCCTCGGCCAGTGCCGTGTGTGCGCGCTCCCACGCGCCGCTCTTGACCTGCAACACTCCGAGGTTCTGCAGGCGCACGCCAAGCTGTGCGTACTGCCCGAGCCGCCGGTGGATCGCGATCGCCTCGCCGAAGTGCGCGCGAGCGGCGTCCCACTCACAGAGGTTCTTGCACACGAGCGCGAGGTTGTTGCGCACCCACGCCACGTTCGACTCGTCGCCGACGCGGCGGAAGAGCGTGAGCGCTTCCTCGTAGCTTTCGCGGGCCAGCAGCATGTCGCCGCGCCGCATCTGCACGAACGCCACCTGGCCGGAAGCTCGCGCCAGCAACGCGCGATCCCCGGTCGCTTCGGCTCGCGCGACGGCACGGCGGGCGACATCGAGCGCTTCGTCGTAGCGGGAGAGGTGGCAGAGGACCTGCGCGCCTTCGAGGTCGCGCCCGATGCGGGCGTCGCGCGGGAGCGACTCGTCGTCGGCCTCGACGGCCGGCCCGATCCGCTCCCATGCTTCGGAGAATCGCCCCTGATGACGGAGGATCGAAGTCTGCTTCACCGTCAGCGCGATCCTCCGCGCCGGGGCCAGGCGCGCCGCTTCGGGCCGCGCGAGCAGGGCGTCGAGAGTCTCCAGCGCGGGCACGTACTGATCCGACTGGAGATAGAGGTCAGCCAGAGCCTCGAGCTCGGCCATGCGGCCGCGCACCTTCGGCTCCTCGGAGGAGACGAGTTTTCCTTCCAGGTCTTCGATGCGCTTTCGCTCGTCGGGCAACAAGCTCATTGCGCCGCGCCTGGGGAACGCGACGTCCTCGTATATTCGGGTCCAATCGAGGCGCGGGCGCGCCTAGACGCGCCCGCGCGGGGTCCATTGGTCGCTGCTTCGCGTCTAGCGCAGTCCGAAGCCTCGCAGGTACAGCTTGAGCGCGAACTTCCAGTGCGCCCAGACTCCGTACCGCTTGCTCGGTGCTGCGAGATCCGACGAGTGGAGGACGATCCCGGTTCCGTTATCGATCGATCCGGTCGTGCCCGATCCCGAAGGCGACGGCGGCGTGTCCCCGGTCGGCATATCCGGGTCCCCGGAGCTCGGTCCCAGTTCCTCATCGATGGTCCCCGATTTCGTCGAGGTTCCAGCGGTCTGGGCAAAGCTCGTTGCCACCGTCGTGGACGCGAAGACGAGCGTGATGCTCAAAGCGAGCACCCACAGCCCAACCCCGTTTGTCCGCTTCAACACCTGCATGATCTCTTCTCCCATGCGCGGGATGCACCGCGCGCTGCTCCAGCGGCTCGGTTCGTCGTGAGCTTTGGGGGTCCCACCTTCCTGAGCACGACTCGGGGTACGGGTAGCGTGCACAGGCGGCGAGCCGCCGCTGGGTTGATCGCTATCAAGGCTAGGCCTGCAAGAGTTAGGGAACAAGTCAAATGTGGGTGGGCGACTTCCTCAGTATCTTCGGTTGTGGCCGCATGATTGTGTGCGCCCGAAAATCACGGATTCTCCCTTTTCAGGACAACGAGTTACGAACCGCGTCTAGCCGAAGACCCCGGACTTCAGGCGCGCACACAATCGTGCGGCCACAAGGAATCTCTTCGGGGGAGGCTGCGGGCTTTGAAGGGAGTTCGGGCGGGCCTGGAGCGGGGCTCGAGCCGCCCGCGAGCCGCCGGCACAGAGGTCGTTTTCCGTCAGGAAACTCTTGGAGTCAAATTATTATCTGCCAATGCTTTAACGCACACCAACATGCCCTGGGGCATGTTCCCCGACCCCTCCCGACCCCTGCGACCGCGCCGATCCCGTCGCCAGCGCCCGGGCTCCGGGCCGCGCCGGGCGCCCGCGACGGGCTCGGGGTCAGGCGTCGATGCGCTTGAGTCGGGGACCCTGGGCGCTGTCCTCGACGACCAGACCGCGAGCCTTCAGCGCATCCCGCATCTCGTCCGACTCCTTCCAGTTCTTCGCCTTCCGCGCCGCCTCCCGCCGGGCCACCATCTCCAGAACCTCTGCCGGCCATGCCTCGTCGGTGGCGGCCGGCGCCGTCCAGAACAGGCCGATCAGTCCCCCGAGATTGCGCAGCGCGACGGCGCCGGCCCGGGCCTGCGCGGTGTCACCGGCCTCGCCGGCGCGATTGACCTCGCGGGCGAGGTCGAACAGGTAACCCAGGGCGCGCGCGGTGTTCACGTCGTCATTCATCGCCTCGTGGAAACGCGTGTCGGCCTCGGCGACCGCGTCGGCCATGGCGCCGGTCGCCGGCGCGGCGGCGCCGTTCTCGAACGCGCCGAAGCGATCCATCGGCTGGCGAATGCGCGTGTACGCGGTGCGCGACTCGGTCAGTCGCTCGAGCGAGAACTCGATCGGGCTCCGGTAGTGGGTCGACGACAGGTAGAACCGCACGAGTTCGGGCTCGAAGTCCTGCACGATGTCCTCGATCAGGAAGTAGAGCTTGGAGCTCTTGCTCATCTTCTCGCCCGACAGGTTGACCATTCCGTTGTGTACCCAGAAGCGCGCGAACGGCACGCCGGTCGCGGCCTCGCTCTGCGCGATCTCGTTCTCGTGGTGCGGGAAGATCAGGTCCTGGCCGCCGCCGTGAATGTCCAGCGTCAGGCCCAGGTGCTTCATGCACATCGCCGAGCACTCGATGTGCCAGCCGGGACGGCCGGGACCGTAGGGCGTCTCCCACGCGGGCTCGCCGGGCTTGGCACCCTTCCACAGTGCGAAGTCGAGCGCGTCGCGCTTCGCCTCGTCGACATCGATGCGCGACCCCGAGCGCATGTCGTCGACGTTGCGGCCCGAGAGCTTGCCGTAGCCGTCGCGCTTGCGCACGTCGTAGAACACGTCGCCGCCGGCCGCGTAGGCGAAGCCCTTGTCGATCAGCGTGGCGATCAGCGCGAGCATCTCGTCGATGTGCTCGGTCGCCTTCGGGTAGACGCTGGCGCGCTGGATGTTGTGCAGGTCGGCGTAGCGCAGGTAGGCGTCGATGTTGCGCTGCCCGACCTCCTTGAACGTCAGGCCCTCGTCGTTGGCGCGGTGGATGATCTTGTCGTCGACATCGGTGAAGTTGTAAACGTAAGTCACCTCGTATCCGAGGTGCGTGAGCCACCGACGCAGCGTGTCGCCGACCAGCGACGAGCGGATGTGGCCGACGTGCGGCTTGTCCTGCACGGTCATCCCGCAGACGTACATGCCGACCCGGCCTGGGTGGACCGACTCGAACGGGCGCTTCTCGCGGGTCATCGTGTCGTACAGGCGCAGGCTCATCGCGATCTCCGGGTCGACGGTTTCGACGGATGCATCAGGGTCAGCGGGACGGGGTGGGCCGCGGCGTCAGGGGACGCCGTTCCCGCTCGTGGTGTTCCACGGCGAGGCGTGCGATCCGCTCGCACAGGTCCTCGAACGACATGCCCGCCGCCTTCGCCGCCATCGGGACGAGGCTGGTCGCGGTCATCCCGGGAATGGTGTTCACCTCGAGACACGACGGTGGACCGTCGGGCGGCAGGCGGAAGTCGACGCGCGCGACGCCGGCGGTGTCGAGCACCTGGCACGCGCGCACCGCCAGCGTCTGGACGACCGACGCGAGGTCGGCGGGCAGGTCGGCGGGACAGAAGTACTCGCTCATGCCGGCGGTGTACTTCGACACGTAGTCGTAGAGACCGCTCTTCGGCCGGATCTCCACGATCGGCAGCGGCCGGTCGCCGAGCACGGCGACGGTGAGCTCGCGGCCCGGGATGAACTCCTCGAGGAGCACGGTGTTCGAATAACGCAAGGCTTCGTCGAACGCGGCGTCGAGGGCAGTCGCGTCCTTGACGACCGACAGGCCGAAGGTCGAACCCTCGTCGTTGGGCTTGATGATCACCGGGTACCCGCCGACGGCCTGCACGGCTGAATCGTCGGGGCGATCGCCGTCGCGGCGGCGGTAGAGGCGCCATTTCGGCGTGGGCACGCCGACGTGCTCGAACAGGCGCTTCGACAGCGCCTTGTCCATCGCCACCGCCGAAGCGCGGAGCCCCGAGCCCGTGTACGGCTTGTCGGCCAGGTCGAGCAGCGCCTGGATCGTGCCGTCCTCCCCCGCTCCACCGTGCAGCGCGAGGAACACGAGCTCGGCGTCGTGCACCGCCGGACGCTCGGCCAGGTCGGCGCGCTCCCGCGGGACGATCCCGCCCTCGGAGTCGACCGGAAGTTCGCGCGCAACTTCGCCGCCCGCGGGCAGGACGGCGCCGTCGGCGGTGTCGACGGCGGTGACATCGTGGCCCCGCGCGCGAAGGGCGCTGGCGATGCCGGTACCCGTGCGCAGCGAGATCGGCCGCTCGGCCGAGGTGCCCCCCATCAGGACGACGATCTTCATGCGTTCTCCCCGGTCCCCTGCTGCACGAGGACGACGGCCATGGCGGCCAGCCCTTCGCCGCGCCCGAAGGCGCCCAGCTTCTCGTGTCGCGTCGCCTTCACGCTGACCCGGTCGACGGCGATCTGCAGCGCGCCGGCCAGGCCGTCCCGCATTGCCGCGACGTGCGGCGCCAACTTCGGTTCCTCGGTGACGATCGTCGCGTCGACGTTGCCGACCTGCCAGCCGCGCTCCCGCACGAGGTCGCGCACGCGGGCGAGGAGCGCGAGGCTCGATGCGCCCGCCCACGCGGGATCGGTGTCGGGAAAGTGCGTCCCCAGGTCGCCCAGCGCCAGCGCGCCGAGCAACGCGTCGGCGACGGCGTGTGCGAGCGCATCGGCATCGGAGTGTCCGGCGAGACCGCGCGACGCGGGCACGGTGACGCCGCCCAGGACGAGCGGACGACCCGCGACGAACGGATGCACATCGTACCCGATTCCCACCCGCAGGTTCATCCCGCCCTCCCCGCACCCTCGCGCGCGAGCCAGGCTTCGGCCCACGCCCGGTCGGCGGCGGTCGTGATCTTGAGATTGGACTCTTCACCCGGCACGATCTCGACGGCATGGCCGAGGCGCTCGATCAAGGCGACGTCGTCGGTGCCGATCGCGCCGTCCTCCGTGAGCTGCCCGGAGCCGGCGGCCCGCGCGGCAGTGGCGACGGCGTGCGCACGGCGGAACAGCTCGGCCCGCGCGCCCTGCGGCGTCTGCGCGCGCCACAGCCCGGTGCGCAGGATCGTCTCGGCGACACGGCCATCGACGACGCGCTTGAGCGTGTCGGCCAGCGGCACGGCGGCCACCGCGGCGCCGGTGCGCGCGGCGGCCGCGGCGACAGCGGTGAACAGGGCCGCGCTGGCGAACGGGCGCGCGGCGTCGTGCACGAGCACGACTGCCACGTCGTCGCCGACGGCGGCGAGACCGCGCCCGGCCGACTCCTCCCGGCTGGCGCCCCCTTCGACGACGGCGGCGATCTTCACCCGGGCGGCGGTGGGAAGGGCGGCCAGCGTCGGCGCGAGCGCGGCAGCGTCCCCGACGACGATCACGCGATCGACGGCGCCGCACGCGCCGAGCGTGGCCAGGCACCACGCGGTGAGCGGGCGGCCGCCCAGGTCGATGGCGGCCTTGGGTCCCTCGCCCAGGCGTTCGCCGCGGCCGGCAGCGAGCACCAGCGCGACGGTGATCGCGGCGTCGCTCACAGGTCGGCGCCGGCGGGTTCGGCTGCGGCCGCCGCCCGCGCGGCCAGCCCCGATTCGAGCGCGCTCTTCACGTCGGCGACGCCGATCACGGTGACGCCGAACCCCTCGCACTCGGCGGCCTGCGCGGCGGGGACGAGGGCGACGGTGAAGCCCAGCCGGGCTGCCTCGCGCACACGCGACGCGGCCTGCCGCACGCGACGCACTTCGCTCGCGAGGCCGATTTCGCCGCA
>JBKJNH010000082.1:0-5455 GCA_046596055.1 Candidatus Eiseniibacteriota bacterium | reverse complement strand
GATCGCCCGGCGGCCGTCGACGTTCTCGACTCCGAAGAGAGCCGCGATGTTCGGATGGTTGAGGGAGGCGAGCACGCGCGCCTCGCGCTCGAAGCGCGCCATGCGTTCGGCGTCGGCGGCCATCGCCTCGGGAAGGAACTTGAGCGCGACATCCCGGCCCAGCCGCGTGTCGGTGGCCTGGAACACCTCGCCCATGCCGCCGGCACCGATGGGCCCGACGATCTGGTAAGGGCCGAAGTGTTGTCCTGGATTCAACGATCCGGAATCTGCGGGCACCCGTCCTCCCCGAACGTGGCTGCGCGACGATGAGCTGGAACGACGGAAGGCCGGTAGATTACCACAGGGCCGGAACGACGTCAGGCGAGGCCGATGACCTCCAGGCCGAAGGCGTGCGCGGCAGTGCCGAGTGCACGGTCGTGGGTGGCGAGGACCAGGGGCTCGCTCTTCGACCCGATCCAGAGAAGTGCAGTCGCGAGATGGATCGCGTCGAGCGTGCGCAAGGCCGTAGGCATGGGTGCGGAGGCGCGGTCGAGGACGAGAGCATCCGGATCGAGCAGCTCGAACGACTCGAGGATGCGAAGCGTCGAACTCCGCAGGACGGCGACATCCTGATCCGGCATTGCGACGTGCCGGCGAAAGTTTTCGAGCGTCCGCAGGCACTCGACGCGCGTCATCGAGCTCGAGATCGCTCGCTCCACCCGCGACCATTCCGCGAGCACTCCGGGCTGTCCCAGGACCAGCCGTAGCACGACCGAGGAATCGACATAGGCGATCAACGCCCGGCGTCCCGCTCGTCTCGGAGGAAGTCGACGATGTCCGGCAGACCGGGAGTCGGCGGCGGAAGCGGCACGTCGCAGGGTCGCGGCGCACCCGGCTTCGGCATGCGGATCGTGAGCGCGTGGGGCGGGCTCTCGTTGAACGGCACGATCCGCGCAACCGGCGTCTGCCGATCCATCACGATGATCTCGCCGCCTCTGCGGACCTGATGGAGGAAGGCGCTGAGCTCCGCCTTCAGTCGGGAAATGGAAACCTGACTCTTCATGACCAGATCCTAGTCCGATCTGGTCATGAAGGCAATGCCCCTACTTCGGCAGCTCCGCCGCGGCGTCGAGAATGACGATGATCGGCGAGACGCGGCGCGATTCGTTCTCGGCCGGCTCGATCGCGAAGAACTCGGCCCCGTCTCGCACCGGGACATACGTCGTGGGCGAGATCAGGAGGCTCCCGAACCGGAACAGTGGGCTGGGCGTGCCGATCAGCGGAACTCCGTCCGGCCCGACGGCGAACGACGCGAGCATGCAGTCTCCCTGGAGCGTGCGGAAAGCGAGCGCGCTTCCACCGTCCACCCACCAGGAGTTGGTGCCCCCCTCGACGGACACCTGCCAGCGACCGAGCGTGTGCGGAAACGTCTGCACGTAGACCTCGTAGCGTCCCGACTCGTTGCTGCTGACCGCAAGGAAGCGGCCGTCGGGCGACAGCCGCGGAGACTGCTGGTTTGCCGTCGTGGGTTCGATGCGCACGATCGGCGCGCCCGCCTCGCGGATCGGGACAGCGATGGTCCGCCATGAACCGTCTGCGCCCTCGAGCTCCTGCCCGAAGATCCAGCGGCCGTCGGCCGACCACTGCGTCGGACCGGTGTTGCCCTGATCCTGTCCGGGGACCATGCGTTCCTCCCCGAGACCCGAGGACGCCTTGATCATGATCCGGAACGGCCCACTGCGGTCGGAGGCGTAGGCGATCGAGTCCCCGCTCGGTGACCACACGGGCCACATGTCGTTCGCGGCATCGAACGTGAAGCGCGTGCGCGTTCCGCGCACGAGGTCCTCGATCCACAGGTCGCGCCGAGTCGAGCGTGGGTCGGCGACCGCGATGCACAGGCGGGTTCCATCCGGGGAGACGTTCATGCTGTTGACGAGGCTGGGACTGCCAATCGTGCCGAGGAGCTTACCCGTGCGGTCGTAGCGCGCGATGCTGTTCCGGTTGCCCGTGCCGGTCGACTGGTAGGCGATCGTGCCGTTCGTCGAGACCGAGAACGCCTGGGTATTCGTCGTCGAGCCCGCCGCCTCGCCGATCACGATCGGGTTGCCGCTGAGCTTGCCGCTGCCCGGGTCGAACCGTCGGGCCACGACGATCTCGCCCTCGACGTAGACGAGGTGATTCGGCGCCAGGAACTCGGCGCGCGAGTCGAGGCTGTCGATGTAGATCGACTCCATGGAGCCGAGCCGACCCATGCGCAGGAGCGACTTCGAGGTCCCGGCCCGGTCGGCCTGGAAGAGGAACCGCTTCCCGTCCGGCAACACGGTGGGCCACGCGTGCTGCGTCTCGCGCATGGCGGCGTTCAGCGAAGACACCGGCGTGATCGGCCCGCCGGTCGCGGGAATCGCCCGCAGCGTGTCCCCCGCGGTTCCGTCGAAGAGGATCATCCCGCTCGCGCTCCACGAGCCGTCGGCCGCGCCGGGCGCTTCCCCCAGCGTCTGCATGTTGCCGCCGCCGATGCCGACCTTGCGCAACTTGCCCTCGCCGAACCACGCGAGCTCCTTCGAGTCCGGCGACCAGAACGGACGCGCCGCTCCCTCGGTCCCGCCCAGTGGATACGCGCGCGTCGCATTCAGCGGCCGGATCCAGATCTGGATCGTCCCGGTCGAATCGCGCGACAGGAACGCGAGCATCGAGCCGTCGGGCGAGAGGCGTGGCCAGCCCATCGTCTGCGCGCCCGGCGGCGGCTCGACGATGAAGCGCACGGTGCGACGCAGCGGCTTCGGCTGCAGCGCGAGCACTGCGCCGAGTGCGACCGCCGCGAGGACGCCGACGGCGGCGATCCCCCATGCCAGGCGCTCGTGCCGCTTGCGCGCGGCGGCCACCGGCGCGGGCACGCCGGCCTGCGAGCCGCCCTCCTCGATCCAGCGCAACTGTAGCTTCACGTCGTGCGCGGTCTGGATGCGCTCCTCGGGATCCTTGGCGAGGCAGGCCTGCACCAGCCGATCGAGCGCCGGCGGTGCGACGGGCACCAGGTCGGCGATGGGCCGCGGCTGCTCCTTGAGGATCGACGCGATCAGGCTTGCCTGGCTCGCGCCCATGAACGCCGGCCGCCCCGTCGCCATCTGGTAGAGGACTGCGCCGAACGCCCACAGGTCGGAACGGGCATCCGCGTCGCGACCCTCCAGCTGCTCCGGCGCCATGTACTGGAACGTGCCGACGATCGCGCCGGCCATCGTCAAGGGGCCGGTCATCGTGGGGCCCATGGGCGTGTGCGTCCGCGTGCCGCCGAACACGCTGCTGCCGGGCGTGCCCGCCGCGGGCGACGTGGGCCGCGCAAGGCCGAAGTCGAGCAGCTTGGCGCCCTGTTTCGTGAGCATGATGTTGCCGGGCTTCAGGTCACGGTGCACCAGTCCCTGGCGGTGCGCGCGGTCGAGCGCGTCGGCGATCTGGGCGCCGAGCTTCAGCACTTCGGGCGCGGGCAGCGGGCCACGTTCCAGTCGCGCGGCGAGCGTCTCGCCCTCGAGCAGTTCCATCACGAGGTAATCGCGCTCGCCCTCGCGCCCCACGTCGTACAGCGCGCAGATGTGCGGATGGTTGAGCCCGGCGACCGAGCGCGCCTCGCGCTCGAAGCGCGCGCGCAGGCCCTCGTCCTCGGAAACGGCGAACGGCAGCACCTTGACCGCGACCTCGCGCCCGAGACGGGTGTCCTTCGCGCGGTACACCTCGCCCATGCCGCCGGCGCCGAGTGGCGAGACGATTTCGTACGGGCCGAGCCTGGTGCCGGGTTCGAGCGTCATCGTGTCAAGGCTCCTGCGTGGGCGTGCATGGGCAAGGGCGAATGGGCGGGCGCAATCTACCATAGGTTGCGGATTGGAACGGGGGCATTGGGGGGGCATTGGGACTCGACGGGCTGCGCCGGGGTGCCGATATTGAGGGCATGCACGCCCTTCTCCTCGCCCTCGCCCTGGCCTTGGCGATCGCCGTCGCCGGCTGCTCATCCAATGACGACCCGATCTCCCCCACTCCCGCCGATCGGACGAAGCGCACCTATCGCATGGGCTTCTCGGGGATCCCGCCGCGCAACGACTTCGGCCAGGCGATCGCCGCCATCCAGATGTGGACCGCGCGTTCCGACGGCGCGATCTTCGCGATCACGCCGCCGTGGGACTCGCTGCTCGCCGGCGTGCCCGCCGACACTCTACTGCTGCGCGACCAGAAACCACTCGCCGACTTCTACCACGCGCTCGGTCTCACGCTCGTCGTCACGCTGGACGCGACCGACGGTTTGAATCGCGCCGCCGAGGCGCCGGCGCTCGTCGCGGCGGGTCGCTCGTTGACCGAGCCGTCGGTGCAGGCGCTCTACCGCGCGTATGCCGTCGCGGTCGACACGCTGTTGCGCCCCGCGCACCTGGGCCTCGCGATGGAGACGAATCTGATTCGCCTGGCCGCCTCGCCCTCGCTCTACGACGCGGTCGTCGTCGCCGCCTATGGAGCGGCGACCGACGTGCGCGCACGCAATGCGCTCGTGCGACTGTCGGTGAGCGTGCAGGTCGAAACCGCATGGGCGCGTTTCGGTTTCCCGGGCGCCCCGCCGGTGAACTACGTCGGCGTCGCGCAGGACATGATCGACTTCCCATTCGCACAGGAGTTCGGCCTGTCGTCGTATCCGTTCCTCGGCGGCTTCGCCGAACCCGAGGACGTGCCGCTGGACTGGTTCAAGCGCGTGAAGGACCAGGTGGGCAAGCCGGTGTTGCTGGTCGAGGGCGGCTGGACGTCAGCCTCCGTAAGTGCGCCGGGGATCACCGTCACCAGCGACCCCGCAAAGCAGGCCCGCTGGTGGCGCCGGCAGTTCGCCCTGGCCGACCACGCCGGCCTGAGCGGGCTCTACCCGTTGACGTTCACCGACCTCGACCTTGCGTCGTTTCCACCGCAGCCACCGGAATCGATCCTGCCGCTCTTCGCGCAACTGGGGCTCGTGACCGCGGACCTGGCGCCCAAGCCGGCGCTCGCGGTGTGGGATAGCGCGTTCGCGCGGACCGCGATCGGCGGACCGTAGGCACGCCGGGCGCAATCTCCGCAAGGATGTGCAGATGGGCATGCGCCGGGGCATGTCGTTTTGCACATGCAACTCAACGTGTCCCGGGACCAGTGGTCTGACACGGACAAGTTCACTGCCCCCGGGGGCAGTCGATCGGCGACCGGCACCGCTCGCACTCCGATCGAATCCTTCGCCGCACCGCGCGTGAGTGTCGTGTATCGGATGCGAGTTCTAAGCCGGAGCACCCGGTTGGCGTCCATCTCTACGCTCCCGCCTGCACCACCGACTCCTCGATCGAATCCTTCCGCGCACCGCACGTGAGCGCCCACGCGCGCGCGCTGCTGATCCAAGCCAGCTGGCCGCCGACCGTCATCCGCACAAGGACGGCGCAGCTCATCCGTTCGTCCACCTGCCTTGGCTCCATGGAAAGCCTCCCGA
>JBKJNH010000073.1:0-3484 GCA_046596055.1 Candidatus Eiseniibacteriota bacterium | reverse complement strand
CGCTCGGTCGTCTTCCACGTCAGGCAGCGGCGCGTGAGCAGCGTCTGGAGGGGTTCGTCGTCGGGGCGGGCGCGGCACGCCATCGCGAGCCAGCCGTCGGTCGTGAGCAGGTTCGCGGCGCGGCCCGGCAGCGGGTCCTCGGGCGCGGACTCGAGCAGGTTGAGCAGCCCGCGCACGCCCATCCACGGGTTTGCCGCGGCGAGCGAGGCCACGGGCTTGCGCGCCGGGTCGGCATGCTCGAGCACGGAGAGCGCGGCCGACGGCGTGATCGCCGCCTCGAGCCACACGGACTCCCAGAATCCAGGAGCATCGCTGCCGTGGCGCTCCTGGATCGCCTGGAATGCGAGCTCCCGGACGTCGGCCAGCCGCGACGACAATGCCGAGCGCGCCGCGCGTTCCCACGACGGTCCGCGCAGGCCCCAGTCGAGGGCGCGCCGCTGCTCCGGCGGGCCGGGCAGGTCGGCGAAGTCGAAGTCGCCGGTCAGCGCCTCGGCGACGAGCGCGATGCCGGCGCCGTCGTGACGCGTCGGATCGGCGTCGAGTTCGGTCGCCCAGCAGCGCGCGGCGACACGGTCGGCCACCTCGGTGCGGGTCGAGTCGGCCCAGCGCTCGAGGCCCGCGCCCCAGGTGCGCGCCAGCGTCGCCTTCGAGGCGGGGTGCTGGCCGAGCAGGCGCTTGAGGAGCGCCATCGCCTTGCGCGGCGTCTCGTGACGGGGAAACTCGGGCAGGCGCACGCCGGAGCCACCCCGCGCGGGAGCGTAGCGCTGCTCGAAGGCGTGCGACGCGTCGATGCGCGGATCGTCGGTGGCCTTCTTCTTGGCCGACTGCCAGTACGACGTCCAGTCGGCCTGCGACACCGTGCCCCAGGCGAGCAGCAGCTTCTTCATCTCGGTGACCGTCGCCTCGCGCTTGAGCGTGGAGAGCACGCCGACGAGGAACGCGACCGGGTCCTCCTTGCGCAGACGGGCCAGCTCGGCCGGTTGCCACGCGCCGAGGACGCGCAGGTCGCCGGGCGCCAGCGGAGTCAGCGCCGACTTCGCCGCGGCGAGTGACATCCGCTGGCCGTTGCGCTTCGGGAAGTCGAGAGTGACGGCGTCGACCTCGAGCTTGACGACACGACCGACGCCCCACGAGTTGTGATCGTGATACGTGCCGGGAGCGCGCAATGCGAGGTCGTCGAGCCGTCCGACCGCTTCCGCCAGCGGGCCCGACTCGGGCTCGAGGCCGGACGTGGCGACGAGATCCGCCGCACCGTCGCCGAGGCGGGCGCGCGCGACGCGCACCAGCACCGGGCGCAGCGCCTCGGCTGCCTTGGGCGCGAGTTCGCGCGCGGCGCGGGCCAGCTCGCGCCATGCGGCATCGCGGGCCTCGGGATGCACGAGCGTGTCGCCCGCGAGCTGGAAGAAGGGGAGGATGCGTGCGGTCTCGCCCTTGCGCAGGATCGTGCCGAGCGTGGGCAGCGCCACGGCGACGCGTGACGGCTCGCCGGCCTCGAGCAACTGGGTGAGGACGCCGTCGAGCACCGCCGGGTCGTCGCCCTTCGCCAGGTGATCGAGCGCGCGCGCCACGACGTCGAGCCCGGCGTCGCGTTCGCCGCGATCCTCGAGCACGCGCGCGAGGCGCAGCGCAAGCGCGGGGTCCTTGGGCCGATGACGGTGGGCAATGGTCAGCGCCTCGTGGATGCGCGGCTCGTCTCCCGATGCGTCGGCGGCGTGCAGCAGGAAGCGCGGCAGACGGGCGGGCACCTCGACGTCGAGTTCGCCCGCGCGGTCGAGCGCGGCGAGGACGATCTCGGACAGCGCGTCGAACGCGCCGGCCTGTTCGAGGCGGTCGCACAGCGGCTCGAGGCCGGCGATGGTGTTGCCGTCGGCGCGCGACAGCGCGGCCCGCGCGGCCGCCAGCTCCGCGGTCAGTTCGGGGGTCAGCTGCGCGGCCTGGGCCGCGGCGGGGCTCATCCCTGGGTCACCGGGGCCGGGGTCACCGTGGCCGGGTTGACCGGTGTCAGCGCGCCGGTGCTCTCCTCGAGGTAGGTGTACCCCGCGAGTCCTTCCTCGAAGCGGCGCAGGAGGAGCGCGGATTCCTCGAACGAGATGGAACGATTGCGCAGCGCTTCCTCGCTCGCGCGGCGGACGCGACGCACGAGGTCGGCGCGGTCGTACTGCACATAGCCCAGGACTTCACTCACCGAGTCTCCCTCGACCACGTGATCGATGAAATAGCCGTCCTTCTCGACGCGCACGTGAATCGCGTTCGTGTCGCCGAAGAGGTTGTGCAGGTCGCCCAGGATCTCCTGGTAGGCCCCCACGAGGAACACGCCCATGTAGTAGGGCTCGCCGTTGTACGGATGAAGCTCGAGCGACGTCTTGACGTCGCGCAGGTCGATGAAGCGGTCCATCTTGCCGTCGGAGTCGCAGGTCAGGTCGGCGAACACGCCCTTGCGCGTCGGACGCTCGAGCAACCGGTGCAGCGGCACCACCGGGAACACCTGCTTGACCGCCCAGTGATCGGGCGCCGACTGGAATACCGAGAAGTTGCCGAAGTACGTGTCGGACATTCCCTTCTCGAGCCCCTCGAGGTCGTCGGGCACGTAGTCGAGTTCCTTCGTGATCTTGAGGATCGCCTCGCAGCATCCCCAGAACAGCTGCTCGACGCGGGCGCGCTGCCGGAGGTCGAAGTAGCCGAGGTTGAACAGGCTCGTCGCCTCGTCCTTGAGCTGCAACGCGTCGTGGTAGCTCTCCTGGAAGTTCTTGCGCGAGATGCCGCGCCACGTCTCGGACAGGCTCTTGATCACGGCGTGCTCGTCGTCGCCGACGGGGCCGGGCGAGGGCTGGCCGTTGCTCACCTCGTTGACGTCGAGGACGTCGAAGACGAGGACCGAGTGGTGCGCGACCAGCGCGCGACCGGACTCGGACACGATGTCGGGGTGGGGGAGGCCACGCTCGTTGCAGGCATCGAGCACCGCGCCGACGACGTCGTTGGCGTACTCCTGCACCGAGTAGTTCATCGACGACGAGAAGTTGGTCTGCGAGCCGTCGTAGTCGACGCCGAGACCGCCGCCGACGTCGAGGTACGCGAGACCCTTCGCGCCCATCTTGTACATCTCGACGAACAGGCGGCCAGCTTCGCGCAGTGCGTTCTTGACGCTCTTGATCGCGGAGATCTGCGAGCCGAGGTGGAAGTGGAGGAGCTTGACGCAGTCGAGCTCGCCCCAGCCCTTGAGCTTGTGCACCGCCTCGACCATCTCGGCGGCGGACAGGCCGAACTTCGAGAAGTCGCCGCCGCTCTGCTCCCAGCGCCCGGCGCCGCGGCTCGACAGTCGCGCGCGGATCCCCAGCATCGGCCGGATCTTCAGCCGCTCGGCGACCCGGTGGATGTGATCGATCTCGGACGCCTTCTCGACGACGAGGATGACCTTGCGGCCCATCTTCGAGACCAACAGCGCGGTCTCGACGTACTCGTCGTCCTTGTAGCCGTTGCAGATGAT
>JBKJNH010000378.1:0-8496 GCA_046596055.1 Candidatus Eiseniibacteriota bacterium | reverse complement strand
GCGTCCAGATGGTGTTGTTCAAGGCGCGCGAGCGCGCGAAGCGCGAGTTCGCCGAGGCCCTCGAGGCTCGCGGGATGACCGAGGACCAATTCGAGACCGCGCTTGTCGACATCGCGGCCGATGCCGCGCTGACCGAGGCGTACGAGGCGGCGCGAGGGAAGTAGTCGCAACCAACGACGCCCCCGTGGGGATTCCCCGCGGGGGCGTTCGTGTTTTCCTCGATTTCCTAGATTCCCGGGTCCGCCGTCAGCGCTGCCAGGCGTAGGAGACCTTCACGAACGCCGAGTTGTTGGCGGGCTCGAGATCCTGCGACACCTGGTCGTGCACCCGCTGGTCCCCGTAACCCAGGAAGAACACGGTCTGCCAGTTGAGCTTGTAGGCGAACAGTCCCGAGAAGCTCAGGCTCGCGCTCTCTTCGGACACGGCGAAGTCGTAGAGCGACGGGTCGCGCTCGGTGTGGACGTACTGGCCGATCAGGCGCAGGAACGAGCGGGCGTCGAACTGCCACGTGGCGCGCAGGCGCTCGACCCCGGCGGTGAACAGGCGCTCGTCGCCCAGGCCGGCGACCGGGACGTCGAGCCAGCGGCGGCTCAGATCGGTGCGCAGTTCGAGGTGATCGTTCGGACGCAGCGAGAACCCGGTGGAGATCGTGGCGCCGCTGCCCTCCCGCGCGTTGGCGAAGTCGATCTCGTCGCCGGCGTAGATGTCGAGGAGGAAGTTGTTGATCAGGCGCGTGGGACTCGACTCGATGCGCAACCGCGGGCGGAAGCGCGACAGCAGCAGGTATTCGGCACCGGGCACGTCATAGGTGCGGAAGTCGTCCTGGTTGAACTCGACGCGCGCGAAGCTGTTGAAGCGACCGTTCATGCCTGCGCCGACCGATACGCGACGCGCCAGCACGTCGCCGTCGTGTTCGGCGTCGACGAAGTCGTCGGTGAAGAGGCGGATCCGGTTGAAGAACGACTTGGTCGGACGAAACGTGTAACCCGCGCTCAGGTACGCCTCCTGAAAGCCGACCTGCGGGATGAACCCGTTGTCGTCGCGGAAGTCGGACCCGATGTCCTGCGCGGCGATATACCAGTCCTCGCGGCGGGTCGTGTGCGACCAGTCGACGCGGAAGGCCCGATCGCTGAGCTGGCGGCCGT
Source organism: Candidatus Eiseniibacteriota bacterium (assembly GCA_046596055.1). Taxonomy (GTDB): domain Bacteria; phylum Eisenbacteria; class RBG-16-71-46; order RBG-16-71-46; family DASYSL01; genus JANPEF01. Next base: position 7,351 of record JBKJNH010000378.1, on the reverse strand, counting down.
CCCACTCGGCCGCCAGGTCGGGTCGCTCGGGGGTGCGCGTGTCGGCGTAGAGGTACTGGCCGGTGATCGCGTCCGTCGGCTTCGGCCGCCACTGGAAGTCGGGGCCGATGACGCGGTTGTACCCCGGTCCATCGAGCTCCCGCGTGGTGCCGAGAATGCTCACGAACGACGTGCCGAGGTCGCGGCGCACGCGGAGCACGGCGACGTCCGACTCGAAGTCCTGATCGGCGAAGGTCGAGCCGTCGGGCCCCGGGATGATGACGCTGCCCCCGCCCTCGTCGTGGGTGAAGAGCGCGGTGTAGGCCGTCGGTCCGAAGCGGCCGGTGGCCCGCGCGCCCGCCATCGGCGCCGTGATTGTCCGCGTGTAGGTTGCCGCGAAGGGGGTGGAGAACAGGTCGACTCCCTCGAGGAAGAACGGACGCTTCTCCGGGAAGAACAGCGCGAAGCGCTCGTTCGCGGCGATCTGCGCGACGTCGGATTCGACCTGCGAGAAGTCGGGATTCACCGTGAGGTCGATCGCCGCGCTTGGGCCAGGGTTCCACTTGATGTCGACGCCGGCGTCGGGGTCGATGTCGTCGGCCTCGAGCGGGCTGCCCGGCGCGGCATCGGGCGGCAACATGGACTGGCGCGTCGCCGTGACGAATGGCGCGACCACCAGGTGCGATCCGCTCGGCAGATTCGTGAGCCCGACCAGGGGCGTCGAGTTGCAGACGAAGCAGTTCGAGTCGCGCGGCAGGCGGGCGCTGAAGAACTGGTAGCGCCGGTCGCGCGGGTAGTTGCGGTAGAGCAGGATGCGCCACGTCGCCATGTCTGCCGGCTTGTAGCGCAGAGTCGAGAACGGCACCCGGATCTCGAGGTCCCAGCCGGCCGCGGTGCGCTTTCCCATCGCCTCCCAGTAGTAGTCGGGTGCGTTGTCCTCGCCCGAGGCGTCGCTGGTCAGCGCGTCGTAGAGCAGGCCGCGGGCGTTGGCGAGGAACATCTGCGCGGTCTTTCCGTTGTTGTTGCCGTCGACGATGACGCCCGCGTAATCGGTGGCTCCCGAGAGCTGGTCGCGATCGCCCAGCGGGGCGCGGATCCCGGCGGGGTTCGGGTCCTCGAAGCGGAACCCGGCGTAGAAGTACGCGTCGTCGTAGGCGAGGTAGGCGAAGTTCGCGACCTGCGGCTCGACGTTGTCGCCGACGTTCGTCTCGAACCAGCGGTTGACCGCGGGCACGCCCTGCCATCCGGCGTCGGAGAGGTCGCCGTCGACGACGATGGGGCTCGAGATCTTCGTCGCGACCAATGGCGTCGCCTTTGCGCCGATCGAGTCCCGGCGGGCGAGGGAATCGGTCGCCTGCGCGGCGCAGGTGCCGGCATGAAGTCCGCCGAGGAGAGGAAGCAGCATCAGGAACAGTGACCACGACGGCATACACCGACGCACGCGATGCATGAGGACCTCCGAAGAAAGTCCCGAGCGGGAGGACACCGGTCGGGGGGTACGGGGGCCGACACTACTTCACGCGATTCGCGCCTCCTCGCCAAGACGAAGTGAAGTCCATGGGGCGACGGGCGCGGTCGGAGTTCACAAAGTGGATCGGGGGAGGGGGGCTAGCCTGCATATCGAAGCGCGGCGACGTTGTGACAGGCGTTGCCCAGGAGCACGCAGAGATGCCATACGACGTGCCCGTAGCGGGTGCGGTCGGCGGCGAAGAACACGATCCCACCGGTGTACGCGAGGAGGATGAGCCATCCCATCGCGAGCACGATCAGTGTGAACGCCGTCGGATAGCGCACGCGACGTAGAGAAACAGCATGCTGGCGCCGACGATCGATGCGCCGATCAGGGCGGCGGTGCTGCCGCGCCGGGCGGCCAGCTGCACCAGCATGACCGTCGCGACCAGGGCGACGACCGCGCCCACCGCGTGGCTCAGGCTGTTGGCGATCTCCCCGCCCGGCGATTGTTCGCGTTCACGCAGCCGGATCACCGTGCTTCCATGGTGCCATTCGGGAACTTTCGGGCCAGGATCGGATCCCATCCGGGCCCGGCAGAACCGGCGGTGCCCAAGGAAACTTGACCTGCCGAGGCGTTGCGGGTGTAGCGTCAAGGAATCCTGACGCCAACCCGATTCTCAGGAGTACCTCATGTTGCACGCCCTCCTCATCGATGACGACGAGGATTTTCTCGCCGGACTGGCCGAGATCGCTCGCCAGGAAGGCTTCGAAGTCGCCACCGCCGGCTCCCTGCAGGAAGCCCGGAACTGCCTCGCCCGAGAGTCGATCGACATCGCGCTGGTCGACCTGGCCCTCCCCGACGGCCAGGGCGTCGATCTCCTGCTCGAGCTCAAGGACATTGCCGGCACCGACGTGGTCCTCATCTCGGGCGCTGCGACGGTCGAATCGGCGATCATGGCGTTGCGCCAGGGCGCGCTCGATTACCTCACCAAACCGCTGGACACCTCCCGCCTGCGCGCGGTCCTCGCCAACTGCGCGCGCGTGCGGTCGCTCAAGCAGCAGGTCGGAACCCTTCGCGGCGAGCTTCGCAAGTTCGGGCGCTTCGAGGGCATGATCGGGGGCTCGCCCGAGATGCAGCGGGTCTACGACCTCATCGCCAAGGTCGCCCCGACGGATGCGACGGTGTTCATCACCGGCGAGAGCGGCACCGGGAAGGAGCTGGTCGCCAAGGCGATCATGGAGCTGAGCCCGCGCCGCCTGCGGCCGTTCATCCCCCTCGATTGCGGCGCGGTCGCACCCACCCTGATCGAGAGCGAGCTGTTCGGACATGAGCGCGGCAGCTTTACCGGCGCGACGCAGCAGCGCCGTGGGCTGTTCGAACGGGCCTCGGGCGGAACCGTGTTTCTCGATGAGATCACCGAGATGCCCATCGACCTCCAGGTCAAGCTCCTGCGCGTGCTCGAATCCGGCGCGCTTTTGCGCGTGGGCGGGGAGACCAGCATTCCGGTGAACGTGCGCCTGATCGCGGCGTCCAACCGGCCGCCCCGCGACGCGATCCGCGACGGGCGATTGCGCGAGGACCTGTTCTACCGGCTCAACGTCTTCCCGATCGTGCTCCCGCCCCTGCGCGAGCGGGGTGACGACTGCTGCCTGCTGGCGGATGCCTTCCTCGACGAGATCAACCGGGCCGAGGGCACGGCGAAGACGATGAGCGCCGGTGCGCGACGCCGCCTCCGCGCCTATCCCTGGCCCGGAAACGTGCGCGAACTGAAGAACGAGGTGCGCCGGGCCTCGATCCTGGCCGAGGGCGAGGTCGAGTTCGAGGGGCTGACGGTTCCGCCGCTCACTGCCGCAACGCCAGGCGGCAGCGCCCCATTTGTACAAGCGGTCGGCGGTTCGCTCGAGGATGCCGAGCGGGGACTGATTCTCTCCACCCTCGAACGCTGCGGCGGGGACAAGAAGCGGGCGGTCGAGATCCTCGGCATCAGCCTGAAGACCCTCTACAACCGGCTCCACCTCTACGCGCGCACCTGACGCGCCGGTCCCCCCGACCGAGGCCGAATCCCGCGCGTCGGTTGCGGGCACGGTTCTGGCTACACTACCGACGGAGGCGCCCGCGGGCGCACTCGGGTCCGCCGCCCGAGCACTCCTGATTTCGAGTTCTCCTCCACGTCTGGAAGGCACCATGTCTCGCTGGTCCTACCATCTAGCCCTCAATGTCGGGCTGGTCGTGATCGGGCTCCTGGCGCTGCTCAGCAGCGGGGCCGCGCTCATCGCATCGACGGTCCTCGTGCAGGACATGGCGCGGCTCGCCGAGAACGAGGTCCGCGATCTCGCCGAGAGCCAGGCCGTGCGGCTGATCGCCCTCCGCGAGGTCTCGGATGGGACCGCGCTCGTGCTCACCGGCGACCAAAAATTCGCGATCGCCGCCCGCGCGGGGAGCGCGAAGCTGCGCGAACGGCTCGATTCGCTCGAGGAACAGATCTTCGACCCCGCGGGCAAGCAACTCGTCGCCGGGATTCGCGCGGCCGAGGCCGAGTACCTCGCGGGCCTCGAGCGCGCCGATCTCGTGCCGAGCGGACCCGGAAGGGTTCGTGCCGGCACCGCGCTGGATCAGCGCGGACGAACCCTCGAACACACGCTCGACGACCTGGTGGCGCACATGGAACCGGCCTTGAACGGGGGCCTCGCGGTGACACGCTCTGCGGTGAGGCGGACGCAGACGAGGTTCAACTGGATCACGACCATCTCGATCCTGCTCACCCTGATCCTCTGCCTGCTTCTCCTCGTGATCGTGGGTCGGTCCAAGCGCCTGCAGTCGTCGACGCGCCTGCTGGCCGAAGAGGGGCAGACCCGGAGCTCGGCGGCGCTGACCGAGGCGAGGGCGGCGAGCCAGCTCAAGGACGAGTTCCTCGCGACGGTCTCGCACGAGCTGCGCAACCCGCTCGCGCCGATCCTCACGTGGACGCAGCTCTTGCGCAGCGGTACGCTCGACGCCGAAAAGTCGGCGCGGGGGCTCGAGGTGATCGAGCGCAACGTCGCATCGCTGTCCCAGCTGATCGACGACCTGGTCGATGTGTCCCGCGTGAATTCCGGAAAATTCCGGCTGGATGTGCGACAAATCGACCTGCTGCCCGTGATCCGGGCCGCTGTCGAATCGCAGCGTCCCGCCAGCGACGCGAAGCAGATCCGGCTCCAACTCGTGCTGGACGAACGCGCGGGAATGATCTCCGGCGACTCGGAGCGCATGCAGCAGGTGATGGCGAACCTGCTGTCGAACGCGATCAAGTTCACGCCCAAGGGTCGCACGGTTCAGGTCCGCCTCGAACGGGCCGACTCCCACGTGGAAGTCTCCGTCGCCGACACCGGGATCGGCATCGAACCCTCGTTCCTGCCCCATGTGTTCGAGCCGTTTCAGCAGGCGACCGATGGCAGCATGCGGCGGCATGGCGGGCTCGGCCTGGGCCTTTCGATCGTGCGGCACATCGTCGAGCTGCACGGCGGCGAGATCCACGCCGCGAGCCAGGGCCCCGACAAGGGCTCCACGTTCACGGTCAAGTTGCCGTTGCTCGGCACCGCGGCGCCGCGGAGCGTGCCCCCGCGTCATCCGATCGCCGTCGACGGGATCGCCGACGTCCGGTTCCGCCGGCTCGATCACGTGCGGGTGCTCCTCGTCGACGACGAGCCGACGGCGAACGAGGCGCTGCAGACGCTGCTCGAGTCTTGCGGCGCGCAGGTGCGCGTCGTGGCCTCCGCGGCGCAGGCGATCCTGATGCTCGACGACTGGCGGCCCGACGTCCTGATCTCCGACATCGCCATGCCCGAGGAGGATGGCTACGCGTTGATCCGGCAGATCCGCGCCCGTGCTTCCGACCGTGGCGGGGATGTCCCGGCGGCCGCGCTCACGGCGTACGCCAAGATCGACGATCGCGTGCGCATCCTCGCGGCTGGCTTCCAGATGTACCTGTCGAAGCCCGCCGACCCGAGCGAGCTGGTGGCGGTCGTGGCGAGCCTCGCCGGTCGCGGGCGACGTCCCGACGAGCACGGCGACGCCACGCCGACAGCATCAAGGATTGTCATTTCTACAAAAGTGTTGTAAAAGCTTCCTCGATGACCTCGCCCAACGGCTCCCCGCAGTCGGGTCGGGAAGCGGCTCCATCTCCATGCGAGCACGTCAGATCCGCAGGTTGTCCCCGGGTTTCACCCGCATGGCACGGTCCGTGCGCTGTGAGGGTAGGAATGCTCCTGACCTACCGCAACACCCCGGATCGAAAGGGACTCCGATGAAATCGTTGCGTCTGGCCGCCGTCGCTTGGACGAGCCTCCTTCTATTGACCTCGCTGACGCAGCGGCCAGCCGTTGCCGAGCCGGGTGGCCTGCACCTGAACATCACTCCCTACGTCGGCTGGAGGGTGTGGGCGAAGGACGTGAACCTGGCGAACAAGCCGGTCCTGGGCTTGCGCACCGGCATCGGGTTGGGCTCCCGTCTCGGCATCGAGGGCTACTACAGCTGGATGTCCACGAAGACGGAGTATGGGACCGGCGACTCGCTCTTGTTCTACGGTACGGCTCGCACCGCCCCGTCCGACCAGAATGTCCAGGGGTACGGCATCGACCTCACGTTCAACATCGCCCCGTCGATGGGCGTGAATCCGTACCTCCTTGCCGGATGGCACGAGGAAAAGATCGAAGCCGACGCCTCGGACGTTCGCACCTTCATGAACGGACTCGAATTCGGCGGCGGCGTGAAGCTGGGCCTCAGCGAGAGGGCGGCGCTCCGCGTCGAGGCTCGCGACCAGCTCTGGCAGTTCGACTCCCCGCCCAATCCCGATCCGCCGGGCGACAAGAAGATCAATAACTTCGTTTACAGCGCTGGCCTGCAGCTCTCCCTCGGCGGCTCCCCCCGCGACGGCGACCTCGACGGCGACGGCATCAAGGACAGCCAGGACACGTGCCCCGGCACGCCTGCCGGCGCGATGGTCGACGCCAGCGGCTGCCCGATCGACTCCGACGGCGACAAGGTGGCCGACGGCATCGACCAGTGCCCGAACACGCCGCCCGGCGCCACGGTTGACGCACTTGGTTGCCCGGCCGACACGGACGGTGACGGCGTCTGGGACGGCATCGATCAGTGCGCGTCGACCCCTGCAGGAACCAAGGTCGATGCCCGCGGTTGCGCGGTGGACACCGACGGCGACGGCGTGTCCGACGATCTCGACCAGTGTGCGAACACCCCGGCCGGGATGCGCGTCGACGCGAAGGGTTGCCCGACCGACTCCGATGCCGACGGAGTGACCGACGACAAGGACCTGTGCCCGAACACCGTGGCCGGCGTGCGCGTCGACAAGGACGGTTGTGCGATCACGCTGACGGAGCGCGAGATCGAGTTGCTCGACAAGGGCACGATCACCGCCCGCGACATCAACTTCACGACCGCGAAGTGGGACATCCTTCCCGAGTCGCGTCCGGTGCTCGACGAAATCGGCAAGGCCCTGATCCAGTGGCCGCGCCTGCGCATCGAGGTCGGCGGACACTCCGACGCTCGTGGGTCTGCGGATTACAACCTGGACCTGTCGCAGAAGCGCGCCGGGGCCGTGCTGGACTACCTCGTGCAGAACTTCCCGCAGATCAGCCGCGACCAGTACGTCGCGAAGGGCTACGGAGAGGGCACGCCGGTGGCGTCCAACAAGACCGTAGAAGGCATGGCGAGAAACCGCCGTGTCGAGTTCAAGGTGCTCAACGTCGAAGAGCTGACGAAAGAGCGCGAGCGTCGGCGGCTGTTGCAGAAGGGGGAGTAGCTGCGTCAGGCAGCTAGTCCCAAGGGCGGGAGGGGGATCCTTGTGGTCTCCCTCCCGACCCGAACTCGGCAGGTCACCAAGGTAACGGAGGATATGATGAAGACGTTTCGAATGATCTCGAT
>JBKJNH010000248.1:0-22770 GCA_046596055.1 Candidatus Eiseniibacteriota bacterium | reverse complement strand
ACGCCGGCGCCGCCCCCGATCGATTCGAGGCCGAGACGGTCGCGTTCCACGAGCGGGTGCGACGCGCCTATCTCGAGCTCGCGTCCGCCGAGCCGGAACGAATCGCCGTGATCGACGCGCTACGACCGGCCGAGGACGTCTTCGTCGACGTCCGGAAGCGGTTCGACGAGTTCCTGGCCACGTCGCGCCCGGCTGCGAATCCATCCTGAGGGTTGCCGCGCCTGGCCGACGCCGGAGTTCTCCAGGAAGCGATTGTACAATCACGCTCGCCGGCGAGATCGACCCGGCAAGCTGCGGCATCGCCGCGGCGGGAGAGACAGGGCGCGAGGCGACTGTCGGGGTTGCAGTTGAGGCATGCTTCGGGATGGCCGGCGCAGTGGCGCGGTTCTTGCGTTCGTCGTGATCGATGGGCAACTCGGTCCGTCTTCCGCCGTACCCTCGATCGGCGGCTTGAGATTCTTTCCAGACACCCCAGCAACCTGGAGTCACTTCATGATGAATCTCCGTCACTCGTTGGCCGCTGCCGGCACGATTCTCTGCCTGCTCGTCAGCACCTCGGTCGCGCAGGCCGCACACGAGAGCAACAGCCGCGCCGAACTCAACCCGACCGCCGCCGGACCTGCCGGAGGTGGCGGCAAGGTGGTCGTCAACTACGCTGCCGGCAAGGAGAGCTGGAGCGCATCGGCCGCCGTCTCCGGTCTGGAGCCCAACACGACCTACTCGGTCGTGCTCAACCTGAACGGCGCGGGTCCGCAGCTTCTGTGCTCGATCCAGACGGATGCCAGTGGCGCCGGCTCGTGCAGCGACCAGCGCGACGTCCTCGCCGGTTTCAACCGCGTCGAGATCGTCGAGACTGCCACGGGCACGGTGGTCGCCGATGGCACCTTCGTCCGTCGCGGCGGCGGGCGCGAGCGCGACTAGACTCGCCCGGGACATCCTTCACCAGGCCGCGGCAATCCTCGCGATTGCCGCGGCTCTGTCGTGTCGGGGAGGCCGTCGGCGCTGTGCTATTCTCTGTCACGAGCAGCCCTTTCGACCGGCGCCCGGCGCCGTATTCTCCTCCCGAGGATTCACTCCATGCGCCCGCGCCACCTGGGAATCGCCGCCTTCCTCGTCGCTCTTTTCGGCGCCGGATTCATCGTCGGCAAGAGCCCGGCCGGGACCGACGGCTCGTATCGCGAGCTCGATGCGTTCGTCGAGGTGCTGGGCAAGATCCAGCGCGACTACGTCGAGCCGGTGGACACGAAGAAGCTGGTGCGCGGCGCGATCGACGGGATGATGAAGGACCTCGACCCGTTTTCGCAGTACATGGACCTCGCCGACTACGCGGACCTCAAGAGCGTCACGCAGGGCCACTTCGGCGGCCTCGGCATCGTCATCTCGATCCGCGACGAGTACCCGACGGTGATCTCCCCGATCGAGGGAACGCCCGCGTACTCGCAGGGCATCCAGAGCGGCGACGTCATCGTGAAGATCGCCGGCTCGTCGACGCGCGGCTGGTCGAACGAGGAGGCCGTGCAGAAGCTGCGCGGCCCCGAGGGCACCGACGTGACGATCACGATCGCCCGCGCGGGCGAGGAGGATCGCGACTACACGATCAAGCGCGAGGAGATCCGCGTGAAGAGCGTGCCGTACGCGTTCGAGGTCGCGCCGGGCGTGGGCTACATCCGCGTCTCGACGTTCGCCGAGACCACGGGCGAGGAAGTGCGCGCCGCGATCGACCGGCTGGAGAAGGCCGGCGCCCACTCGCTGGTGCTCGACCTGCGCGACAACCCGGGCGGCCTCCTGTCGCAGGCGGTGGACGTGACCGAGGCCTTCGTGCCCAAGGGCAGCCTCGTCGTCTACACGAAGGGCCGCGCGACCGGCTCCGAGATCAAGGCGTTCGCCGAGGGCGCGGATCCGCACACCGAGCAGCCGCTCGTGATCCTGTCGAACGGCGGCAGCGCGTCGGCCTCGGAGATCGTGGCGGGTGCGCTGCAGGATCTCGACCGCGGGCTCGTCGTCGGCACGACGTCGTTCGGCAAGGGTTCGGTGCAGAGCCTGATCGAGCTGCACGACCGCGGAACCGCGCTCAAGCTGACGACCGCGAAGTACTACACGCCGAGCGGTCGCTCGATCCATCGCGACACCTGGAACAAGAGCACGCGCGACCTCGAGCGCGCCGCCGAGGACGGGTCGCTCGACGGGCTGGGCGATCCCGACGCGGTGGGCGGTGCCCACGGTGACTCCGCCGCCGGGGACTCCACGGCGCGACCGACGTTCAAGACGCGCGCGGGACGCATCGTCTACGGCGGCGGCGGAATCACCCCCGATGAGGTCGTGCGTGGCGATACGCTGCAGGGGCTGTCGCGTGAGGTCGAGCGTCGCGGCCTGTTCTTCAAGTACGCCGTGCGCTGGGCCGCGGCGAACCCGGGCGCGGCCGCGCCGGGCACGGTGTCGCCGGCCCTGTGGAACGGCTTCATCGGTCTGCTCGGAGAGACGAAGACGCCCCACACGCCCGCTCAGCTCGCCGCCGAGCGCGGCTACCTCGAGCGCGGCATCCGTCGTGAGCTGTCGCGTCGCCTCGGCGGCGCGCGTGGCGACGAGTCCGCGTTCAGGGTCGCGATCGAGGGCGACGTGCAACTGGCGAAGGCGATCGAGCTGCTGGGCAAGGCGCGGACTCCGGGGGAGCTCGTCCGCCTGTCGGTCCGATGACCGAGGGGAACGCGACGAATGTCTGAGCCGCCGCCCCCCCTGCACCCCGCCCCCGGCAAGGGGACGATGTACGTCTGTGACTTCGACGGAACCGTCGCGCTCGCGGACGTCGGCAACCGCTTCTTCCGCAGGTTCACCACCGATTCCGTGGCGTGGGCGGCGATCATCGACGAGTGGTTCGCGGGCACGCTGGGCGGGCGCGAAGTCCTGACCCGCGAGTGCGCCCTGGTCAACGTCGACGCGGCGCGGCTGGCGGCGTTCGTCGATGAATTCGCGCTCGACCCCGCCTTTGCGCCGTTCGTGACGGCGGCGCGGGACGCCGGGAACGAGGTCTCGATCGCCTCCGACGGCCTGCTGCTCTACATCCGTCCGTTGCTCGATCGGCACGGCCTCGCGCACGTGCACGCGCGCTCGAACGACGCGCGCCTTGTCGCCGGAGGGCTCGAGCCGAGTTTCGGCTCGCCGTCGGGCGAGGGCTGCGGCGCCTGCGGAACGTGCAAGGGGGCCGTGCTCAACGCGCTGGCCCCCGCGTACGGGCGCATCGTGTTCGTCGGCGACGGGCTGTCGGACCGCTGCGCCGCGCCGCGCGCCGACGTGGTCTACGCCAAGGACGACCTGCTGGAGTACTGCATCGCCCAGGGAATCGCGGCGCGACCGTTCGGCAGCTTCGCCGACGTGGCCCGCGCCGAGGGCCTGATTCTCGTGGAGTCGCAATGAGTCTTCGCATCGCCCACATCGAGGTCGAAGCGCCGGTGTTCCTCGCGCCCCTGGCGGGCGTGAGCGACGCGCCGTTCCGCCTGCTCTGTCGCGAGCAGGGGGCGGCGTGGGTGTGCTCCGAGCTGGTGTCGTCGGACGGCCTGATCCGCGGCAGCCAGAAGACCCTCGACTACCTGTACTTCTTCCCCGAGGAGCGGCCGGTCGGCGTGCAGCTCTTCGGTTCGGATCCGGCCGTGATGGCCGAGGCTGCGCGCTACGTGTCGGCGCGCCCACCCGAACTGCGGCCCGACTTCATCGACATCAACATCGGCTGTCCCGTGCACAAGGTGGTCACGCGCGAGGCGGGGGCGGCGCTGCTGTGCAACCTGCCCCTGCTCGAGGAGATGGTGCGCGCCATCGTCGACGCATCGAGCCTGCCCGTGACGGCCAAGACGCGGTGCGGCTGGGACAACGACCACAAGAACGGCGTCGAGGTGGCGCAGCGGCTCGAGCAATGCGGGGTCGCCATGATCGCGATCCACGCGCGGACGCGGGCGCAGAAGTTCGAGGGCCTCGCCGACTGGAACGTGATCCGTGAGGCCAAGCAGAAGGTGTCGATCCCGCTGGTCGGCAACGGCGACGTGATGTCGCCCGCGGCCGCCAGGCGCATGCTCGAGGAGACCGGCTGCGACGCGGTCATGGTGGGGCGCGGGTCCTTCGGCAACCCGTGGATCTTCCGCGAGACGCGCGCATTGCTCGAGCGCGGCGTTGTGCTGCCCGTCGCGACGCCGCGCGAGCGCCTCGACGCGCTCGTGCGCCAGTATCGACTCGCCTGCACGATCATGAATCCGCGCCACGCCACCAACGAGATCAAGAAGCACGTGGCCTGGTACGTGAAGGGCCTGCCGCACGCCGTGCCGTTCAAGGAGCGCGGGCAGCGCATCGCGTCGCTCGAGGAACTTGCGGCGCTCGCCGCCGAGTACCTGGCCGACCTCGAGGCGCGCGGCATCGCCGACCTGCCGGGCGGGCTCGCCCCGCGCGCGGCGGCCCCGGTGGACGACGAGCCCTTCCCGCTCGACGACGACGGCGCCGCCGAGGCCGCGTCGCTGGCCGCGCAGGAATCATGAAGCGCCCCGCCCGCACGGGCCGCAGCCGTAGCACCGATCGCCTGTTGCGCGGGCTCGGGCCCGCCGGCCTGCCGTTCGACGCGGCCATCGAGGCCCTGCTCGACGCGGCCGCCGACGGGCTGCCCGACGCCGTGCTCGATCACGATCGCGCGCAGCGCTGCGGTGCGCCCGAGGTTGTCTTCGGGCAGGGAAAGTCCCCGGCGCAGGCGGTCGCCATCGCGCTGCGCCTGCACGCGCGGCACGGCCGCGTCCTCGTCACGCGCGCCGCACCCGCGGTGCAGGAGGCACTGGTCGCCGCATTCGCTCCGGCGCGCGGCAAGGCGCTCGCTCCCGTGCACGTGAACGAACGCGCCCGCACGGTGCGCATCGGCACGCCGCCGCGGCCTGCCGGTCGCGTCGCGGTGGTCGCGGCGGGCACGGCCGACCTGCCCGTCGCCGACGAGGCGGCCGAGACTCTGATCGCTCTCGGTTCGCGGGTCGAGCGGGTGAACGACGTCGGCGTGGCCGGGCTCCATCGCCTGGTCCCACGGTTGCCGCTGTTGCGCCGCGCTCGCGCCGTCGTGGTCGTCGCCGGAATGGAGGGCGCGCTGCCCGGCGTGGTGCAGGGCCTGCTTTCGAGGCCCGTCGTCGCCGTGCCCACGAGCGTCGGCTACGGCGCCCACTTTCGCGGGCTGGCCGCCCTGCTCGCCATGCTCAACTCGTGCGCGGCGGGGATCACGCTGGTCAACATCGACAACGGGTTCGGCGCAGGCTACGCCGCGCACCTGATCAACCGCACGGGGACGAAGTGAAGCTGGCGTGGTTCGACGCCGGTTCGGGCGCCTCGGGCGACATGATGCTCGCCGCGCTCGTCGATGCGGGTGCCTCGTTCGACGCGCTCGCCGGGCTGCCCGCGCGGCTGGGCCTCGATGGGGTTACTCTCGAGCGGTCGGAGGTGCGCCGCGGCGCGTTTCGCGCCTGCCGCATCGACGTCCGGGTCGCCGCGGGCAAGCAGCCGCACCGGCATCTCGAGCACGTGCGCGAGATCCTCGATCGGGCGGCGCTCCCGCCGCTGGCGCTGGCGCGGGCGCAGGCGGCGTTCACGCGGCTGGGCGAGGCCGAGGCCCAGGTGCACGGCACGAGCATCGAGAAGGTGCACTTCCACGAGGTCGGCGCCGCCGACGCGCTGGTCGACATCGCCGGCTCCTGCCTCGCGCTGACCGAGCTGGGTGTCACGCAGGTCTACGCGACCGCGCTCGCCGTGGGCAGCGGCACGGTGCGCGCCGAGCACGGCGTGCTGCCGGTGCCCGCGCCCGCGACCGCGCGCCTGCTTGCGCTGGCGCACGCGCCGATCGACCTGTCGCCGCTCGAGGGCGAACGCCTGACCCCGACCGGCGCCGCGCTGCTGACGACGTGGGTCGAGGACTGGTCGGCGCCTCCGCCGTTTCGCGTGCTCGTGCAGGGCGTGGGCGCCGGTGGGCGGGACCCGGCGGATCGCGCCAACGTGCTGCGCGTCATCCTCGGCGAGACCGCAACCCCGCCGACGCGACGCGACGTCATCGTGCTCGAGACCGCCCTCGACGACGCGAGTCCGCAGGTCCTCGCGCACGTCGCCGCGCGTCTTCTCGAGGAGGGCGCGCGCGACACCTTCACCACGCCGATCGGCATGAAAAAGGGTCGGCCGGGCGTGCTTCTGACCGTCCTGTGCGATCCGGCGGATGCCGACCGCCTGGCCGCATTCCTGTTCGCCCAGACGCCGACGATCGGCCTGCGCCGTACCCGGGCGGAGCGCCTCGAACTGGCGCGCGAGAGCGCTGTCGTCCACCTGCCCGAGGGCGACGTCGTGCTCAAGGTGGTGACCTTGCCCGACGGCTCGCGTCGGGCCCGACCCGAGTACGAGAGCCTCGCCGCGCTGGCGCGCGACAGCGGGCGGCCGCTCGATGCGCTCGCCGCCGAGGCGCTGCGCGCCTTCGACGTGTCGCGCGGCTGAGTTCTTCGGCCATGGCCGTGCCCCAGGTCGTCGCCCGCAGTCTCGTCGTCGCTTACCCCGGCCGCGACGCCGGCGAACCCGCCGCCTGCGGCCCGCTCGACATCGTGATCGCGCCCGGCGGCTTCCTGACCCTCATCGGCGACAACGGTCGAGGCAAGTCGGCGCTCCTGGCCACGCTTGCCGGGCTGATCGCGCCCGTGTCCGGATCGGTGGCGATCGGCGGACTCGACCCCTTTGCCGCTTCCACCCGCCGCGCGGCCCGGCTCGACATTGGCGTCGTGTTCCAGGAGCCCGAGACCCAGCACCTCACCGACGCCGTCGAGCGCGAGATCGCGTTTCCGCTCGAGAACCTGGGCTGGACGCGCGAAGCCATCACCGGGCGGGTCGAGGAACTCCTCGCGGCGCTCGGCCTGGGGTCGATCCGTCGCGCCGCGCCCGCCCACCTGTCGGGCGGCGAGGCCCAGCGGGTTGCGCTGGCGGCGGCGATTGCGCCCCGCCCCCGACTCTTGCTGCTCGACGAGCCGGCGTCGTACCTCGATCCGCCCGGGCGCGCGGCGCTGGTGGCCGCCCTCACCCCGTTGCGCGCCGCCGGCACCGCCGTCGTGTGGAGCGCCTGCGCACGGCGCGAGTCCCCGGACGCCGGCGCGACGCTCGATCTCGGGCCTGGCGACGGCTGCATGGCGAGCTCGCCCGTGGCCGATCAAGGCGTCGCGACCGGATCCCTCCTCTGGGAGGGCACCGGCCTCGCGCTGACCCGAAGGGATGCGCGGGGCACGACTCGACTGTGGGGCGGGCTCGATCTGCAGATCGCGACGGGGCACCGGCTCCTCCTTCGCGGCGACAATGGAACCGGAAAGACCGCCCTCCTCGACCTGCTGGCAGGGCTGATCTCGACGCGTGCCGGTGGGGGCCTGGAAGGCACGTTCCGGGTGGCAACTCCGGATGGGGTCCCGCCGCCGCGGCTTCGCTACCTGACCCAATTTCCGGAATCGCAGCTTTTTGCGGCGACCGTCGCCGGTGATGTCGGGTTTGGGCTTCCCGGGCCCGACGCCAGCGTCCGGGAACGGGTGGCCGCCGCGCTCACCGCGGTCGGCCTCGACCCCCGCGGAATCCTCGAACGCTCCCCCGACTCCTTGAGTCTGGGCGAGCGCCGTCGCGTGGCGCTGGCCGGCGCCCTGAGCGGCGAACCCGACGTCCTGTTGCTCGATGAACCGACGGCCGGGCTGGACGATTCAGGCCGTTTGGCGCTGGAACGGGCACTTCAGGGGTGGGCGGCCGGCCGGGGGGGCACGGCGCCCGACGGGGCCCCCGTCCGCCCGCGAACTCTCGTGGTGGCCAGCCACGATCCGGCCTGGGGGGGGCGCCCGGGGTGGCAATTGTGCTCGATTCCGCCGCCCCAGCGCGTCCTTTCGGGGGCACCCTCGGACCATGGGTCGCGACCGTAACGCACGAAATCGCTTGACACTTCCGGGACGTACACCTATCGTTTATCGCGCACGAGCACAGAGGGGCCGAAGCGGTTTCTCGACTCGTTTTGCGGAATTGAACATTGAGCCGCCCCCAACTTTCCCCAGTGGGTCGGGCGTCCGTCGATCAACCGTCGTTTCGACAGCAGTCGAGCACCGCGCGTCGCAGCATGGCATCGACGTCGTACTCCTTGGACTCCTCGGAGTCCGCAGCGTTACGGAGGCGTGCGCACCGGCGATTTGGAATTGATTTCGCTCAACACACCGACAGAAGACGAGAATTTCTAGACGAGAAAGGGGGGGATCGACACAACTGGAGGAGTACGCAGCGAAGGCCCCGGCCTGCACACCGCGGATGCTCGATCCGCAACGCGCATGTCGGAGCTCCGGAACCTCGCTCGCAGCACCCTGGGAAGATCCTCGCATTGCCCGAATGCATTGCGAATGGAGGTAGTGAGATGAGAAAGGCGTTTTTCGCAGTACTTCTCCTCGCCCTCGGCGCCACCACGGCGTCGGCGGCAGTCGAAGGTGCCGCGTCGTCGGATCCCGGAATCGTCCGGGCTCTGCGTAGCGGTTCGTCGGCTGGCGGGAGCGCGTTCGGTACGGCCAACTCCAATTGCGTTGCCGCCACGTGCGACACCGTCTGGGTCGGTCACAGCAACGCTGGTCCTGGCGGTGCGTTCCTTGGCGTCGGCGTCGGCGGTGTGTGGGACTTCGACACCGGCATCGCTGGCACCGATTCGACGCAGGGCTGGAAGCGTTGGGCCCTGCAGTATCGTTCGGGTGGCACCCGTCCGGCCGCGTCGCGTCCGGAATGGGCCCTCGACTACGGCAATCAGATCAACGACGGCAACACGAACCTCTGGAACGCGCGCGTCGGCGCGGGCCGCAAGTTCGTGAAGACCGGCGTCGCCGGCGCCTGGCACTCGGACACGATGGCCGGCGTCAAGACGAACATCGCCAACGGCGCCGAGCCGTCGGCGGTTCCGATCGCGGGTACGCGTTCGGCGTGGTGTGGTCTGCGTGAGTCGGGCAACACGACGGCGCAGGACGCCCTCACCGGCAACTACCTGAACGGCGATCTTGTCATGGAGCAGGGTGGCGTCGCGTCGCACTCGGAGTTCCCCGGCTTCTGCAACCTGTGGGACCAGATGCTGTACAAGGACTTCGCGTCCTCGGGCAGCGGCACGGTCGCCTTCCGTCTCGCCACCGACATGTCGACCTTCGTCGACACGCAGACGAACGGCACGGGTTGGTTCAATCCGGATCCGACCAACATCGCGAACTTCGTGAACAACCCCGCGGACTCGTTCATGGTCTACGTCGGCTCGCCCAATGAGTTGGCCTACGACACGAACCGCCGCTGGTTCTCCGAAGTCCTCGACCTGAACAACCCGCACCAGCAGATCTTCAGGGTGGCGGGCAAGTATCCGTTCGTCCAGGCCGATACGTCGCTGTCGCTGTCCTACAGCGGCATCACGACGGTCAGCGGCAACGTGCGCGTCGTCTTCCGCGTCAAGACCAACCGCGTTCGCTCCGATCAGACGACCGGCACGGTGACCGGCTTCAACTCGAAGCAGGGTGCGGCCCTTCTCGACGAAGTGTCGGTGAACGGCGGCGCGGCTGAAGGCTTCGAGTCCGTTGGCCAGATCACCGCGCGTGCGCTCATCGCGGACCTCGCCGCTGCGGGCGGTGCGTGGGCTACGACCGGCAAGCCGCCGGCCGCGTACTTCCACGTCGACAACGTCGCGAACCTCCTGTACGAGGATCTCTGCGGCGCCGTCGGCGCTCCGACCCGTACCTGCAACCTCGCGGGCAACGTGATGGTCGCGGGCAACGCGGACAACGCGAACCTGCTCGAGATCGAGGCCTACCAGACGATCGAGTCGCCCACCGTGAACCTCGCGGTTCGCACGGCGGCCCCGGGCACCAAGAACACCCAGGGCATCGACAAGGAGACTGCTTCCCGTACGTCGGGTCTGCTCGACTTCGACTTCTACTCGGGCAACATGGATCTGGACGAGTCGATCTTCTATCGCTACGCGGCGCGCGTGTATGCGCCTGCCACGTACTTCCAGCCGGTCTCGCTGCGTCCGACCTGGTCGAACTACCTGGTCTATCCGTTCATCTCGTACAACCCGGATCCGTTCTGCTACCGCGACTTCCAGACCCTCGGCGCGCTCGGCGCTCCGATCGGTACGGTCGACTCGATTCGGATCCACGTTTCGACGATCTCGCAGGGCTGGCGCTTCGGCGGTACGAACCTTGGCAACACGCGCGGTACGTACTTCGACAACCTCCGCCTCGGTCTGATCCGTGGTGGCGAGCTCCCGCCGCTGTCGCAGGAAATCTGGAACAAGTACCAGGATCAGTTCCCGTGGAACGAAGCCGTCACCCCCGGTGACAACGCTGCGTTCGACACCACCGCGGCGAAAATGCGCTCGGGTCTGAACACCGTCGCTCCGGCGACGGCCCCCGGCGTCGTGCCCGGTGACTCGATCCTCGCCAACTCGCCGTTCATCGGCGACGGCATCGCGACGGGCGTTCGTCTCGACCTGATCTTCCGCATCGATCCGGGTCCGGGCAACTACGTCGTCAAGGGCAACCGTGGTTCGGCCCTGGTCAACCGTGATCCGGCTCGTCCGTTCTTCGCGACGTACCTGGCGAACAACGGTCCGTTCGGCACCCCGGGCGGCCACGGCGGCACGTGGAACCGTCACGTGTGGAACTCGGCTCGCATGGACTCGGCGGAGAACAACTTCTACCCGATCACCTCGCGCGGCATTGGTAACCCCTTGACGCCGGTGTGGATGGGTGCGCTTCACGAGAGCGATGCGAACTTCAACACGCTCGGCATCAGCCACAGCGTGTGCTTCCTGATCGATCCGAACGGCTCGACCGACGAAGGCAACCTGGATTGCTCGGGTACGCCGCCGCCGGTCTACGGACCGGTTTCGGGCACGACGAAGGAAGGCACCAAGATCATCCCCGACGGTTGGCTCACGCCGGGATCGCACGTCGAGTACTTCCTGCGCCGTTCCACGATCGACGCGCCGGGAACGTTCGCCCTCCTGTTCGACACGACCAACGTGTTCGTCCAGGATCCGGCGGGCAACCCGGACTTCGACGCCGACCGCTGGTCGTCGGTGGACGTCCTTCCTGACATGTGGAAGTCGAGCCGCTACGGCGGCGCCGGCCTCGCCTGCATGCTCATGGTCGACGGCAACGATCGTCGCGGTGCGGAGCGCGTCTACATGGGCGCTGCGGACTCGCTGGGTTACGGCAAGAACAACGGTGCCAAGAAGGGTTGGAAGGGTCTCGGCGCGGGTTCGGATCCGAACGATCCGGCCGGCTTCGTTGCCGCCAACAACGGCCAGGCCGGTCTGAACTTCGACCTGTACGAGATCCGTGCTTCGGAGTCCGCCGAAGCGGGTCACCCGGGCGTGCGTTTCGCCTCGAACACGGGCGGTATCGCGCTGAAGGGTGATACCTCGGGTCCGTCGGCCGTCATGCTCGGCAACCTGTACTCGACCGTGCTTCACCTCGCGGGCGATCTGTCCGGCGGCACGCTGCAGGACGGCTTCGATTCGCAGGAGGGCGCGGACGACATCGCGCTGTACGACGGATTCCTCGCCGGCGCGACCGGTGCGAACCGTCGTGGCCTGTGGCTCTCGGGCGACGGCATCATGGAAGACGGTGCCATCAACTCCGATAACGGTACGTTCCTCTATCCGTTCCTCACGGACGTGATGGGTTCGGACCTCATCTCCCCGAACTACAAGGCCTACTCGGGCAGCAACGCGACCACCGTCGGCTTCCTGCCGTCGGCCGCGTGGGCGAACCCGGGTCGGGTCTATGGCTTCAACCACCTGTGCACCGTCCTCGCGGACGTGCTCCTGCCGGTTTCGACGGTTGATGGTGCGGCCACTGCCGCCAACTATCAGGCGATCGGTGCGGGTACGGAGTTCACGTCGTCGGTCTATCGTCCGACCGGCACGACCCGCGAGTTCCGCACGCTGATCGACGGCTTCGACCTGTTCAACCTGCGTGGCAACTACGCGAATCTTGCCGCGATTGCGACGCAGCTGGGCACGGACAACGGCCGTATCGCCTGGTTCGAAGACGTCGTTGCGGGTCACTTCCAGATCTGCTCGCGTCGCGGCCCGGTGGTTTCGGTGGGTGATCAGCAGGGCGTGGATGCCGGCCGGTTCTCGAACATGAACCTGGGCGCCTTCCCGAACCCGGCTTTCGCCGCCAAGAACGTGACCCTCCGCTTCACGCTCGCGAAGGCTCAGAACGTCACGGTCCGCATCTACAACGTTGCGGGTCGCGAAGTCGCGAACTTCTCGAAGAACGTGGTCGAGGCGGGTCCGGTCAACATCGTGTGGGACGGCAAGCTCTCGAACGGTGCGAAGGCCACGCCTGGCGTGTACTTCTACCGTGTCGATGGCGTCGAGTTCGGTGGCGCGTCGGCCCCGAACAAGATGATCCTGCTCAGCAGCGCCGAGTAGTTTCAGCCACACGCAGCACTCCCGGAGGCGGGGACCGCAAGGTCCTCGCCTTCGGGCTTTTTTGTGCCCGGGGCCGGTGCTCGGGTGGTCTTACGCCCGCGGGTGAGGCGTCCTCGGATTGCTCCGGGGCTGGCGCCCCTGCGCAATCCTGCGGCGCGAGCGTAAGACCACCCGAGCACCGGCCTCGGTTGCTCGGCAGCGTCAGCGAGGGTGGTTGGGTCCTCCCGCGCGCCACGGAGGACCCACACCCCGCCCCGGCGCGGGGGCCCCAAGAGTCAACCCCCGAAGTTTCTGCATCTTGCGAGCGCGCGACTTGACACCGATTTGGGCCAATTGCTATGGTCGTGTCACCGGGAAACGGATGATCAGGGCGTATCGGAGGACGCGGAATGCGTTGGAGCGCGGGGCTTTTTGTTGTCTTGATCGGTCTGATCCTGGTTCTTGGAAGCGGCTGTCGTGAAATCGCCACCGAAAATGCGGACCGTAACCGGGCGCCAGAGACGTATCTCTCGGCGGCGCCGACGGATTCGATTGCCGGGGGCGGGCTGACCCGCATTCCGCATCGCTACCGGGCACACTGGTCGGGAGCCGATCTCGACGGCGAGGTCGTGGGATTCTACGTGGCCGTCACCGAGACCACCCTCGACGTCCAGTCGGGAGTGCCCCTCCGCCTGCCGGCGCCGCGTCCCGAGGCCTATCGATTCACCACGTCGCGGGACAGCCTGTTCACGTTCTCGGTTCTCGAGGGGCGTGGCTCGGACCGTCAGCACGCGCTGTACGTCTATGCTGTCGACAATCAGGGCCGGGTCGATCCGACTCCGGCGGTGTCGCACTTCGTCGCCCGCAACCAGAACCTGCCGATCGTGCTCTTCACGCTCGCCGAGGCGACCGGGCAGGTGTTCGAGTCCGACGGAGCCGGCGGAGTTCGCCCGGTGCTGTTCACTCGCGCGCTCACGGATACGTTCGACGTGCCGCCGCACGCCGCGAGAGACACCATCCCCTCCGGGGCTGGAGTCCGCTTCGCGTGGCGCGGCGACGACAAGGACTTCGCGTCGTTCATCGCCGGGTACCTGTACAAGCTGACCGAGACCGAGTACGTGCGCGTCGATTCCACGGTGACCAGCGCCGAGTACGGGACCGGCTTCGGCCCGAACCCGGGCCCGATCCCCATCGGCCTCAACGCATTCCGCATTCGCGCCATCGACGAGGCGGGCGGCACGACACAGCCCGATGCCCTGCGGCAGTTCTTCGTCAATTTCGGCCCCGACACGTGGTTCGCGGGTCCCGATCCCGACGCCCTCGCCCCCAATCTCCTGATCGACGAACTCGGGTCGTACTTCCCGATCAACCCGTCGACGAACTGGCCGGAGGACTTTCCCGGTAACCCGCTGGGCGCCGACACGCTGCAGACGCTGCCGGCCGAGCGCAAGGCGATGGACGGGCTGACCCCTCCTGGCCGCGAGTTCCGCCCCAAGACGTTCGTCGAGGGACGCTATCGCTTCGATCGTCAGCTCCGCTGGTACGTGCGGACCGAGGGCGACACGATCGCCTACACGTCGCGTGTCGTGGCCCGCTTTGGCGGCTTCGATCGCGACTCGCCGTACGCCGTGCGCGGCGGAACGCCGGACAACAAGTACCCGGTGTTGCGCTCCGGACCGCAGAACGGTTCGCCGGTCGCGTTCCAGGCGCGCATGGCGCTCGAGACAGCCGAGGGCGGCGCAGTGCAGCCGCCGTTCACCACGCCTTTCCCCAACGTCGACCCGCTGGATCCGCTCAACAACAATGCGGTTCTCTTCCAGATCGAGCGTGTCGAGGCGTCGGGTCGCGGCTTCCTCCAGGTGCGCGCCGTCGACGGGGATCGCACCTCGGACACCCGCATCGGCGATCCGCTCCGCGAGGAGCCGACGTTGACGCCGGCCATGCGCTCGAAGCTCCTGGTGTTCCCGATCAACTTCAATCCGGGGCTTGCCGACATCTCGCCCGCTCCCGGTGACACGCTCAATCCGCCGACCAATCGCTTGACGCTGACGCTGCGGGCGACGGACCCGGATCCGGATGCGACCTATCCCCGGCCGCCGGGTTCGAACCCGCTCTATGCGGTCATGTACCTGGCGCTGCGAGCCCGCATCTACAGCCCGCTCGATCCGCCGACGCCGAACCAGGGCTGGCAGGATCCGGTGTCCAACTTCTACTCGCCGGACACGGCCACGCCTGGAGCGTTTCCGTACTCGTCG
This sequence comes from Candidatus Eiseniibacteriota bacterium, assembly GCA_046596055.1. Classification (GTDB taxonomy): domain Bacteria; phylum Eisenbacteria; class RBG-16-71-46; order RBG-16-71-46; family DASYSL01; genus JANPEF01. The sequence continues at coordinate 8,073 of JBKJNH010000248.1, read as the reverse complement.
CCCATCACGCTCGAGCTGGACGTGCCGCCATCCCTTCCGGCCGGCCCGGCCATCATCGAGATCGAAGTCGTCGACAACGCCAATCGGACCAATGGCCGCATCGTGATCGTGCAGGTCCCGATTTACTGGAGGGTCGGCCCATGACCGGGGGCGCGGCTCACCAGGTTTCTGCCCGTGGGGAGAATCGCATCATGAAGCTTCGCTTCCGGTTGAAAGCCGCGGCTTTCGCCATGGGTGCGGTCGCGCTGGCCGTGCTCGCCGGGTGTGGCAAGTCCGACCCCGGAATCTTGGTCGACAACGTCCGTCCCGAGGTCGAGCTGTCGGCGGCCCCGGGCTTCCCGACCGATACGACGTCCGTCGTTGCCTATTCGGTTCGCCTCAGCTGGTTCGGCTCGGACTCGGATGGAGTCGTCACCGAATTCGAATACGCCGTCGACCCGCCTGCCGAGGGCGACACCGCGTGGGTGAGCACCGCGGCGAGCGAGATCTCGATCCTGTTCCCGTCGCCCGATCCGCTCAAGCTTCCTCCCGGCGCCCTGCCGCCTCCGGGGCAGTCTGTTCGTTCGGCCGAGTACCACACGTTCGTGGTGCGCGCCGTCGACAACGAGGGCGCCCGCTCGGCACCCGTGAGCCGGTCGTTCACCTCCTTCACGGTGGCACCGTCGACCACGATCGTCACGCCCCGGCCGAACAACCAGCAGCCGGTCAGCACGACCCCGTCGATTACCATCAGCTGGACCGGTACGGATCCGGACGGCGTGCTGTCGCAGCGGCCGGTGAAGTACAAGTTCAAGCTTGTTCCCGCGAGCGACATCGACCCCGCGAACCCGAACGGCGTCACGCCCGGCCGACTGCAGGAGTATTTCGGCGCGGATGCGGTCAACTTCTTCGCGTCGTGGGATTCAGTGGCGGGCGACACGCTGTCGAAGTTCTACGAGGGCCTCACGCCGCAGACGGTCTACTACTTCGCGATCGTCGCGTTCGACGAGGCGGGCGCCTACGAGCCGCGCTTCAACCTGACCTCGAACGTGCTGCAGTTCCGCCCGACGCTCAACAAGCTCGGCCCGATCATCACCGTGTTCAACGAGTTCTTCTCGCGCCGGCAGTCGCCCGGCGGCGTCTCGCTCGCCGAGTCGCGGATCGTGAAGCTCGAGTTCCCGGCCGATGCCCAGGTCACGTTCAACTGGACCGCCGACCCGCCGACGGGCGCAGTGATCACCGGCTACCGCTGGTGCGTCGACATCGAGGGTCAGGACATCGCCAACGAGACCCCGCGCGTGGACGACGACGACGTCAACCACTGGAGCACCTGGTCGCTGAACGAGACCTCGGCCCGCATCGGTCCGTTCAGCGCATCGACCGACACCGCCTCGACGCACTACTTCTACCTCGAGGCACGCGATAACCTGGGCTTCATTACGCTGTATACGATCCGCCTGACCATCGTGAAGCCGAGCTTCGCCAACCCGTTGCTCGTCATCGACGACATGTACGGAACGGCGACCGAGCTGGCCGCCGGGCAGCCGCCGGGTGGAAATATCCGGCTGCTGCTCCCCTATCCGATGGAGGCCGAGGCGGACACGTTCTACTACGCACGCGGCGGCTTCGAGGACGACTTCCTGAGGCGGGGCGGCTTCCCGGGCGTCATCACCGAACCGGGTTCGTTCACCGAGTTCGCGCCGGATACGCTCGACTACCGGCACTACAACGTCGACGGAATGGACCTGCAGAAGCTTTCCGAGTACCGGGTGGTCGCCTGGTACACGGACAACACGTCGAGCTCGCGCGACGGGAGCAAGTTCGGCAGCAACCAGCCGTCGACCGCGATCCGCCAGATCAACTCGGTGAACCGGCTGAACACCCTGGCCGTCTACCTGCGGCAGGGCGGCAAGGCGTTTCTCTTCGGCGAGGGCATGATTCCGACGATCGTGAACGGCTACTTCAGCCGCTTCGGCAATCCGCCGGCTCCGCCGTACAACGCGGGTGAGAACCAGCGCACGGACGTCCTGTTCCCGGGGAACTTCCTGTATGACTTCGTGCACATCCGTTCGCAGCTGACGGTGGCCGGGGGCAGCAACACGTCGCTCACCAGCAACTCGCAGCTGCGCGGCGCGATCCCGTTCCTGAATCGTTTCAAGGGACCGGCGACCAACATCGACCGCTCGCACGATCCGCGGATCTTCGGCTATCCGGCACGCGGACCGCTGCCCGCGATCGGGGCCGACCGGACGGAACAGAACTGGGACGACCTGCCGCTGCTCAGCCTCGCCGCGTATCGCAGCGCCAACGCGAACGTCGCCCTGCGCTCGTTCAACTACACGTGGGCGATCACGCAGGCGTTGCAGATCACGGACAATGCGCCGAACTTCTTCCCGGTGATGGACACCCTCTACCTGCTGCAGGCGCGTTTCTACGACCCCAACGGCACGCAGAATCCGCGTGTCGACGGGTTCCCCAATGCGCTCCACTACTACGGGAACGAGAACGGTCCGGGCAGCGAGCTGGTGTGGTTCGGCTTCCCGCTCTACATCTTCGAGAAGGAGCAGGCCCGTCAGGTCGTGCGCTCCGTGATGCGGAATCTCGGAGTCGCCCCGGCTCCGATCGCGATGCGCGGGGCGCATTCGGCGGAGCGCGGCGGCAGCCTGCGCGTCGTCGACGGCGGCGAAACAGAGGATACACGGAGGGCTCGGCGTTGACGACGATGACCTCGACCCGGGCGCGTTCCATCGCGTCCGCGGTCGCTCTCTTCGCGCTGGTCGTGGCCTGTGCCGCGTCGAGCGTCGCTCCGGCGGGTGCGGCCGCCGACCGTCGCGAGTTGGCGGGGACATCTTCGACGTTCCCGGCCATCCAGTTCACCGCGTTCGCTGGTCTCCGCACCTCCGCGGGTGCGGACAGTACGGTGTCGCAGAAGGTCACCCTGCGCTGGGCCCGCGATCGCGCGGCCGAGCTTCGCACGGACTTCGGCGGCTATCGCATCTACCGGCAGTACACGGTCCGCGACACGACGAACATGGAGTTGATCCGCCGCTTCGCGGTGTTCGGACGCAGCCCGGGCGACACGCTCGCCGACGGGTCGCCCAATCCGTCCACCTATTCGCGGCGGGACACGCTCTTGTGGTACTTCCCGGACGACCTCGACACGCTGACGTTCGTCGACCCGGACTCGGCCGGCAACCTGGTGAAAATCTGTCGCACCTACGACGACCTGAACCGTTGCTCGAGCCCCGGCGACTCGGTGTTCACGCTGCTGCCCCCGGGCCAGCCGCCCGGTCGGCCGGATATCGCTCCGGCGGGGCCGCACGAGGGCTTCGCGGTGTACTACACGATCGTCTACGGATCGATCGACCAGACGCGCCGCGAGGTCTCGGACATGTTCGTCCCGGACACGCTCGGCACCGTTCCGTATGAACGCTGCAACGTGCCGGGGGATCCGACGTCGTGCCCGAACCTCAACAACAAGGCGCTCAACCTGATGGCGACGCCGGTCTACGTGGCGGGCGCGGCCCAGCTAAACGTCGAGTCGGTGATCGTCGTGCCCAACCCGTACCGCGGCAGCGAACGGTGGGATGAGCCGGGTGGCGGTCGCATCCAGTTCCAGCGCCTGCCGGCGACGGCGCGCGTGCGCGTCTACACGGTGGCCGGCGACCTGGTCCGCGACTTGTCGAAGACGGACTCGTCCACGGGCAATCTGGACTGGAACCTGAAGAACGCCTCCGGCGAGGACGTCAGCTCGGGGATCTACCTCTACCATGTCGAGTCCCGCGAGGGGTTCGTCGCCAAGGGGAACTTCGTCGTCATTCGTTGAGTCGCCGTAGGGCCCCGGACGCCCGGTTCCTTCCCGGGCGTCCGGGGCGGTCGTATCCCCCCAGTGCCGCGCAGCGCCGGCCGTTCTTTCCGGCGTCGTTCATCGACCGGGACGTCACGCTCCAACCATCTCGACAGGCCGCAGTCCGGCCCGGCAGGGGGTGCCCGCATGAACGACTTCGCCTTCCGCCGCACGTCCCGCCGCCACGCGATCCTCCTCGCGATGTTCCTGTTCGCGCTGTTTGAGCTCTCGCTGTCCTCCGGTTGTGGTCACGATCGCACGACGGATCCCGCGGGCCTCGTGCTCGGCGACCAGGCCCCCCCAATGGACGAGACGATTCGCGTCGTCGCGATCGACGGGAACACGTTCGAGCTGCGGATGCGCTACGCGCCGACGGTGGGCACGGGCAAGCTCCGCGGGCAGTACCGCCTCGATCCGCTACTCGAGGGTGCCCCCGAGTGGGGTGCGCTCCCCGACGGGGAGGCGACGGTCCGGCTGCCCCGCGGTGGAGCCATCCGCTGGACGGTGACGCTGCGCCTGCTCGACGAGCAAGGGACCGAGGTAACGTCCAGGCGCTACGAGTTCACCGACTCGAACGTACTGCCGGCGTCCACGATCCTGAGCCCGCGACCGAACAATCAACAGCCGGTCTCGACGCCGCCCTCCTTCACGGTGCGGTGGATCGGGAACGATCCGGACGGTCTCACCTCGCCGCGGCCCGTCGGCTACGTCACCCGCGTCGTCCGCGCCGGGGAGATCCAACCCGAGAATCCGAACGGCGTGTCGCCGGGCGTTCTGGCGGAATTCTTCACCACAGACCGGGCGACGAATCCGGCGGCGTGGACGGTGCACGGGCCGGCGGACACCTTGCGGACGTTGCTCGACCTGCCGCTGAATGCGGTGCACTACATCGCCGTCCTGGCGCAGGACGAGGCCGGTGGCGAGGAGGCGCAGTACTCGCTCACCTCGAATGTCCTGCAGTTCCGGCCAACGCTGAACTTCATCGGCCCGCGAATCACGCTCTTCAACGAGCTGTTCTACCGCACCAAGAACACCGCCAGCCTGGACCCGACGCCGCTGGTGACGATCTCGCTGCGTCCCGAGGATGCGACCACGCTCAACTGGACGGCCCAGCCGCCGACCGGTCGGGTCGTGAACGGTTTCCGATGGGCAGTCGACATTGCGGACATCGCCGACGAGACGCCGCGGACCGGGCCCGACGATCTCTCGCACTGGAGCGAGTGGTCGAACGAGGTGGTCGCTGCGCAGGTGGGCCCATTCCCGGACGACGCGGGCACCATCGGCAAGCACCTCGCTTACGTCATGGTGCGCGACGACCTGGGCGGTCAGAGTCTTGCGACGATCCAGGTCGACGTCTTCGGACACGAGCCGGGAGCGGATCTCCTCGTCCTCGACGACATGTACGGAACTCCGACCGAACTGGACGCCGGACAGCCGCCGGGCGGCAACATTCGCGTGGTGGGGAACTACCCGATGGAGGCCGAGCAGGACTCCTTCCACGTCGCGGTCGGCGGCTTCCCGGACCAGTTCCGGATCCGCTCGGGAACGCCCGGCGCGATCAGTACGCCGGGCATCTTTTCCGGCTTCGCGGCGGACACCCTCGACTACCGCTTCTGGCCCGGGAACGGCTACCCCTCGCCCTTCAAGTACCGGGTCGTCGCGTGGTACACCGACACCGCCTCGTCCTTCCGGAGCGGTGACAAGTTCGGCAGCGCGAATCCGGCGACCGCGATCCGCACCATCAACTCGGTCAACCGGGTGAACACGCTCACCCAGTACGTGCAGCAGGGCGGAAAACTGTGGATCTTCGGCGAGGGGATGACGCCCGCGATCGCGTACGGGTGGTTCAGCCGCTACGGAACGCCGCCCGCGCCGCCGTTCACCTCGGGCGCGGACCCGCGACGAAACGTTCTCTACCCCGGAAACTTCCTGTACGACTTCTGCATGCTCCGCTCGGAGCTGAGCCAGGCGGGAAGCTCGAACACCACGACCACGCTCGCCCAGCAGATGCGCTCGGCGATTCCTTACCTGCCCGAGTTCCGTGGCCCGGCGACGCAGGACGATCGGTCACACGATCCGCGCATCGGGCCCGGTGCCGAGCGCACCGCGCTGCGCTGGTCCGGGTTGCCGCGGCTCACGCTGGCGAACTACCGTGGTGCCTCGATCGACCCGGGCGCGCGCTCGATTCCGTTGACCTGGGTGATCTCGAAGCCGCTGGCGGTCGTCGAGAACGGGGAGTCGGTGCTCGACACGTTGTACCTCAACCAGGCCCGGACGTATGACCCGACCGGGGTGATGATCCCGCGGAGCGACGGATTCCCGAACGCTGTCCATTACCACGGCGCGAATCATGGCGAGATCGTGTGGTTCGGCTTTCCGCTCTACTTCTTCGAGTCGGCGCAGGGGCGCGAGGTCGTGCGCGTGACGATGCGCGCCCTCGGGATCGAGCCGCAGGCGGCCGCGGAAAGGCGGGGCGTGGGAACGGCGCACTCGGCTCCGGTGGTCGTCGGCGATGCAGGAGATGCTTCGGTTCCGTTCCGTCGCCGCTAGCCTGTCCGCCCCGGTGGGGGTTGTCCGCCCCCGCCCAATCTGCCATTCTTACAGCGACTTTCGGGATTTTGAGTCCCTCGGAAGGGGCCCCCGATCCCGCCTGCCTTTTCCCGTCCCGGATGCCCCGGCGCGGGCCGACCGCACGTCCGTCCGGAGACCGCCCCCATGCCGAAGGCGCCCCACATCAAGTCGAGGCCGCTGCCCGGGCCCAAGGCCCGCGCGTGGGTCAAGCGTGACCACGCGGCGATCTCGACGTCGTACACCCGCGCCTACCCGCTGGTGGTGAGCCACGGCAAGGGCGTCGAGCTGACCGACGTCGACGGCAACGTGTTCCTCGACATGAACGCCGGCATCGCGGTGGGGGCCACGGGTCACGCGCACCCGGTCGTGGTCGACGCGATCCAGAAGCAGGCGGCGAAGTTCCTGCACATGTCCGGCACCGACTTCTACTACCCGCAGGAGATTGAGGTCGCCGAGCGGCTGGCCAAAGTCGTGCCCGGGAAGAAGCCGAAGCGCACCTTCCTGTCGAACTCGGGCACCGAGGCGGTCGAGTGCGCGATCAAGCTGGCGCGCTACAAGACGGGGCGCTCGCAGTTCATCGCCTTCATCGGCGCCTTCCACGGGCGCACGATGGGCTCGCTGGCGCTCACCGCGTCGAAGGCGATCCAGAAGAAGGGCTTCTCGCCGACGATGCCGGGCGTCACGCACGTGCCGTATGCCGATTGTCGGCGCTGCGTGTTCAACCTCAAGTTCCCGAGCTGCAACTTCGCCTGCGTCTCGTACATCGAGGATGTCGTCTTCAAGAAGGTGGTTCCGCCCGAGGACACGGCGGCCATCGTCGTCGAGACCATCCAGGGCGAGGGCGGCTACATCATCCCGCCGCCGGGCTACCACCAGAAGCTCGCGGCGCTGGCGAAGAAGTACGGCATCCTCATGATCTTCGACGAGGTGCAGTCGGGCATGGGCCGCACCGGCGAGTGGTTCGCCATCGAGCACTGGCCGGGCGTCTCGCCGGACATCGTCACCATCGCCAAGGGCATCGCCTCGGGCCTGCCGCTGGGTGCGACGGTCGCCTCGCGCGACATCATGGACTGGCCGCCGGGATCGCACGGCAACACGTTCGGCGGCAACCCGGTCTCGTGCGTCGCCGCACTCGCCACCATGGACCTGATCGAAAGCGAGCTGCTCGAGAACGCCCGCAACGTCGGTGCGTTCATGGCCCGCGAACTGAACGGCATCGTCGAGCGTCACGACCACGTCGGCTGGGTCAACGCGATCGGGCTCATGATCGGCATCGAGATCGTGGGCAAGCCGGGCACCAACCAGAAGGCGCCCGAGATGCGCGACGCGATCGAGCTCGAGTGCTACAAGCGCGGCGTGCTCGTCCTGGGCTGCGGCCCGTCCTCCATTCGTATCGCCCCGCCGCTCGTCATCACCCGCAAGCAGGCGCAGACCGCGCTCGAGATCTTCGAGGACGCGGTCACCGCGGTCGAGCGCGCGCCGCGCGGCCGCTGAGCGCCGCCGCGATGCCGATCCGGGTCGAGGTCCTGCGCGGCGGCACGCTCGAGTCCGAGCATGCCGTCGACGGCGTCGTCGTCGACGTCGCGGGGCGCGTGCTGGCCGCGACGGAGCGGCCCGATCGAGTCACGTTCTGGCGCTCCTCGGCCAAGCCGTTCCAGGCGCTGCCGTTCGTCGAG
>JBKJNH010000098.1:0-42399 GCA_046596055.1 Candidatus Eiseniibacteriota bacterium | reverse complement strand
CGCGGGCCGATGGCCACGAACTCGCTGGCGCGACGACTCGGACTTGCTGCGCAGCAAGTGCTGGGTCGCACGTGGCGGCTCGACGAGCCGCCGTATCACCTGTGGGAGTTCACGCCCGGCCCGTTGCGCGGGCTGATGACGAGCGCGGGTCTGACCGTCGAGTCCTTCATCCAGTCGAAGACGCCGCCGTCGCGCACGCGTCGGCGCGATCCGTTGACCGGCGCGGCGCTCACCGCGCTCGACACGCTCAACGTCGCGTGGACCCAGTCCACGAACTCGCTCGGGGATCGTTGCATGGTCGTCGCACGCAAGCCGGCGTCCGACTACGGTGGCATGCGGTGACGCGAACCGTCCGCGCCTCCACCATCGGCCTGATTGGCGGGCTCACGAGCGGGCTCCTTGGCATCGGCGGTGGCATCGTGCTCGTGCCGATGCTGACCCGGTTCCTGGGCCTCGACCAGAAGCGGGCGCAGGCAACGTCGCTGGCGATTCTCGTCTTCACGGCAACGGCGGCGGCGATCACGTATCGAATCGCCGGACCGGTCGACCTGGGCCTCGCGGGGCTGCTCGCCCTCGGCTCGATCGTCGGCGTGCGGCTGGGCGCCCTGTTCTCGGCCGGGCGCACGGCGGCGGCGCTGCGGCGGATGTTCGGCGTCCTCGCCGCCGTCGTCGGCCTGCGCCTGCTGTGGCCGCACCTCCCGGAGGGGAACTGGCTCGTCGTCCCCGGTGTGGCCGGCATGCTGATCGAGGTCGGGGTCGGCTTCTGGGTCGGCTGGCTCGCCGGCCTTCTCGGGATCGGCGGCGGCGTGATCCTGGTGCCGATCCTCACCCTGCTGTTCGGCGTGCCGCAACATGAGGCACAGGGCGTGTCGCTGTTCATGATCGTGCCGACGTCGATCGTCGGCGCGTGGACCCAGATGCGCCTGGGCGCCGTGGAAAAGCCGATCGTCGCTCCGGTGGCGATCGCATCGGTCTTGACCGCTGTCGTGGCCGCGGCGCTGGCGCACACCCTGCCGGCGGACATCCTGCGCCGCCTGTTCGGCCTCCTGCTGTTCGTCCTCGGCCTTCGGATGATCCTGCAGCCTGGAAGCACGACGGGCCCCGTCCTTAAGGACGGAGCCCAAGCATGAGCCACGAGGCCCCGGGGCGACTGTCGGACGGGGCCGGCGGCAGCGCGTCCAGCGCCACGCTGAACGCCATGGTGCCTTGTAGTTGGAGGCCCCACAATGATTTGCAGCCACACCCGCTGCCCTGCACGGGCTCGACCGTGGTGAGGCGCTGCCTTGACTTTCCGGGCCGAAATGACTAATATTTCCACGGTCGTTCAGCAGTAAGGATTCTGGTTCGACCTCACGTCGATTCCTTTGAATTGGTCTCCTCCGTGGGCTTTCCGAAACCCGAACGTCTCGACGACCTCGATTCGGTTTCCATTGCCGTCACCTTGTCGCCCCTGATCCGGGTCGGGCGGTTTCCCCGCCATCCCGCATCGCACTGAGGTCACCTGTCCACGTTGGGAGACGCATCATGAAGAAGATTGCTTTCGCGCTGGTCACTTTGGGTTTCGTGGCCGCTGCGGCCCCGTCGATGGCGGCGACCCTGGTCTCCGAGTATTTCAGCTATCCGAACGGCAACCTCGTTCCGAACGGGGGCTGGGCGAACTACAGCGGCGCCAACGTCGACATCCAGGTCGTCGCGGGTGAGGCCACCGGCGGCGGGATCCCGAACAACCAGAACGACGACCACATCCTGTTCGCGCCGCAGTCGGTGACCGCCAAGACCTTTGCGTGCTTCAACGTGACGATCCCGGCTCCGGCCGGACAGCCCAAGCCCATTTACTTCGCGGCGCTGAAGGACGGAGGCGCGGCGAGCCTCGTGTCGCGTGTGTACGTCCTTCCGCTCGCCAACGGCCAGTGGACCTTGGGCATCTCGCACTCGAGCACCTCGACGACCGTGGGTGTCACGCCGTGGACCTCGGCCCTCACGTACGGCACGCAGTACAGCGTCGTCATCAACTACGATCCCGTTGCCAAGTCGTCGACGCTGTGGGTGAATGCGTCGGCCGAGTCCGATCCGAGCGTCGTCAGCGTCAACGCCGCGATCGCTCCGCTCGCGGTCAGCGGCTTCGGGCTGCGCCAGAGCAACTCGGCCTCCACGCTTCCGGCGGCGCCGGCCTACACGGGCACGGCGGACTGGAACTGGGCCGTCGACAACGTCGGTGTCGGCACGTCGTTCATCGATGCCTGCGAGCGTCCGACTCCGGCGGCGCCGGCGACGTGGGGCGGCATCAAGGGGATCTACCGCTAGTCGCGGTACTCTCGAGCTGACGAATCATGCGGGGGCGCATCCCTTCGGGGATGCGCCCCTTTGCATTGTGGCCAGGGCCGGGCTTCGCTACGTTGGAGAACCCGTGCTGCGGGCCGGTCGCAACCCTGTCTCGTGATCCCCCCTGCGAATGGAGCCTCCGCCGCGATGATCGGACCCCTCGGCGCCCGGGATGGCGCATTCACCCTGGGCGGGCGACGGCAGTTCCTCTACGACGGGGAACTCCACTACTTTCGCGTCCGTCCCGAGCTGTGGCGCTCCGGGCTCGAGCGGCTCAAGGCCGCCGGGATGAACGCGGTGTCGACCTACGTTCCGTGGGTCTGGCACGAGCCCGAGGAAGGTCGCTTCGACTTCACCGGCACGACGCATCCGGCGCGCAATCTCGCTGCGTTCCTCGACACCGCGCGCGACGTCGGCCTGGCCGTCATGGCCCGACCCGGTCCGCTGATCTACGCCGAGTTCGACGGACTCGGCATCCCGATGTGGCTCGGCGACCGCTACCCGGACACGGTGGTCGTGCGGCGGGACGGGCGGCGCGACCGCGGCGAGTTCTTCTGGAATCACACCCTCGGGCACCCGGTGTACCGCTCGCGCGCGCGCGCCTGGTACGCGGCCCTGGCCACGTTCCTGGCGCCGTGGTGGCACGATCCGATCGTATCGTGGCAGCTCGACAACGAGACCGGCCTGCTGTTCGCCAATCGCGTCGGCCAGATCGACTTCAACGTCGACACGATCCGGCGCTACCGCGCCTGGCTCGAGATCCGTTACGGCTCGATCGACGCGCTCTCCGCGGTGTGGGGCGTGAAGTTCGCCGGCTTCGAGGAGATCCTGCCGCCGCGCCCTCCGCTGGCGCAGCCGCAGATCTCCGACTGGCAGACCTTCCTCGAGTCGTGGATCGACGACTACCTTGGCTTCCTCGCCACGACCGCGCGCGAGCTCGGCGTCCCGGTGCCGTTGACGCACAACGAGCAGGGCATCCAGCACAGCCCCCTGCACGGCGACGACGGCGCGGCGAAGATCGACTTCGTCGGCTACGACATCTATCCGAAGGCCTCGTCCGGCGCCTTCACCGCCGACTTCCCGTTCGCCAGCTCGCTCTACCCGGGCATCTTCTCCGCCTACCGCAGCCCCGAGCGTCCGACGATCGCGTTCGAGCTGGGCACCGGCTGGTTCGATCCGCGCGCGAAGGTGTCGGATGCGGCCGTGGTGCAAAACGTGTTCGGCTCGCTGGCGCACGGCGCGCGCGGTATCTGCATGTTCACCACGCACGACGGGCGCGAGCCGAGCGGCGAACCGTATGAGTTCGGCGCGCCGATCGACGAGTTCGGGCGCCCCACGGCGCGCTACCGCGTTCTCTCGAGCGTCGGCTCGTTCCTGGAGCGCTGGGGAGACGAACTGCTCGGCATGGAGGAGATCCACGACCCGGTCGGCTTTGGCATCTACTTTCCGAACTTCCGCTACGCCGCCGCCGACTACTTCCGGGGCACCGAGCAGGTCGATCCCCACCGCTACCTGCAGTTCCTGTCGCAGGGCGGCTTGCATGCCCTCCTGCTCTGCGCCGGCATCAATCCGCGTGTCGTCGACTTGTCGGAACTGCTGGCGCGTCCGCTGGCGGACCTGCAGGTGCTGTTCCTGACGACCAAGGGCATGCTCGACACGGATACGTACGCGAAGCTCGAGGGTTACGTCGCCGGAGGCGGTCACCTGGTGACCACGCCTGGCCCGCCCGACAGTGATCTCGCCGGGCGACCGGCGCACTATCGCGCGCTGTTCCCGCTCACGCCGCAGTCCGAGCGGCGGCTCGACGTCGTGCGCACGTGGTGGACCCTGCTCGCCGGCATGGTCCCCTACTTCCTGTTCGAGCGCCCGTGGCTGTCGGACCGGCATCGTTCGTCGTCGCACATCATGGACCTCTTCGAGCCGCTGCTCGACGCCCTGCGCACGCCGGTGGAGGGGCGCCCCCTGGCCGTGCATCCATGGGTCGCCAGAACGGATGGAACCCCGACGCTGGTGCTGCCCGATGCGAACCCGCCGTCGATTCGCGGGGACTACGTGGTCCACACGTTTGCCACGCCGGCCGATCCCGAAACCGGCATTCGCCCGGGCCCACTGTGGGACGGCAATCGACCCGCCGCTTACGAGGTGAGCCACGGCTGGGGAACCAGCACCGTGCTCGGCACGCAGCCGGCGGGTCGCTATCTCACCCCGCGCTACTACACGACGCCCCATCGGGATCGGCGCGCGCTGCGCCAGTTCGCGCGCGGAATGCTCGCCGCCCGAGGTGTCGAGCCGTACGTGCACTCCGACGTCGAGGCCGAGATCGTGGGCCACGCCGGCGACGACGGCGGCATGCTGTTCGTGATCAATCGACTGGGCCCGCAGACCGGCGACGTGCGGCTCACGGACCCACTGGTCTTCGGTTACACGGGGCGCATCGAGATCGCGTTCACCTTCGCCGGCTCGCGCGCCCGTGCCGTCAACGCCCGCACGCTGCACCTCGAGCTCGCCCCCGACGACGTCCTGGTCCTGCGCTTGCGCTGAGACTTCTTTCGTGAACGAGCGACGCCGGCCGATCCTCGCGGACCGACCGGCGTCGTCGTTTCGGGACGCGCGTTCCTCACGCGCGCCGTGTTCTGCAGGCTACCGCGTGCAATCCGCGCCGCAGCAGCACGTATCGCACGTGTCGCAGGACGGCATCTCACACGCCGCAACCGGCTTCGCCGCGTTCGTGTCCATCGCAGCCGCGGGGGTCAGGGCGACAGGGGCGCCCAGCAGGACGCTCGCCAGGGCGAGGCTTCCGATCATCTTCATGGTCGTTCTCCATGGGCGGCGGCACTTCGTCGAGTCCTGCCGCCCGAATCGAGTCGTCGTCCTCGCGCGTGATCCGTGCGTGGCCGCCGGCCCCGTCCAAGGGGGCCGCGGTCCGCGCCGCACGCGCGTCGCACTTTGTCGGGAATTGCGGAGGCCAGCCGCACCCGCTCAGATCAGGAGAGCGCGATCCCGGAGCCACAGCGGCGTCTTGCGCGTCGAGCGTGCGGGGGAGGTCTCGGGCGGCCGGGCAAGAAGCTCTCCGGCGGTCACCCCGTGCAGGTCGAAGCCGGCGGAGACGAGCGCCGAGCCGGGAATCCACTCGACGGACCCGACCGTGCCGTGACGCGAGTCGACGTGGGCGACCGACACGAGCGAACGCTCGACGAGCGCGGGCGGCGATGGCACGAAGAGCGGGCATGGCGCGTCCGGCGCACAGGGCAGCGCGCAGTCGGAGGCGGCGGACCCGGTGCACCCTCCGCACCCCGGCTCCGCGGCGATCGCGTCCGCACCCAGATCGGCGAAGGCGCCCCACGGACACAGGCTCTGGCATGCGGCCGACCCCGCCTCGCGGAGACCACCGGCGAGGGCCAGGACGACGAGAAGGGACCGCACGAGCGTGTTCAGGTCGGGTCGCACAACAGGAGTCTGGACCCCCGGGGGCGAGCCGTCCAGCCCCCGGACAACCCCGGACAGGAACCTTGCAAGCCCGCCGCCGGCCCCCGGCTAGGACGCGCCGACCCGCCAGATCTTCTCGCGGTACTCGCGAATCGAGCGATCCGACGAGAACCAACCGCTGCGCGCGGTGTTGAGGATCGACATCGTCGTCCAGCGCTCGACGTCGGCGTACGCCCGGAGGACCTCCCCCTGCATGTCGACGTACGAGCGGTAATCGGCCAGCAGCAGAAAGTCATCGCGATCGAGCAGGTGATCGACCAGCGGCCGGAACACCTCGTGATCACCGTCGGAGAACGCGCCGTTCGCGATCGCGTCGATCGCCTCGCGCAGTTCGCCGTCCTCATCGTAGTGGCGGCGGGGCGCGTAGCCGGCGGACTTGACCGCCGCGACCTCGTCCGTCGTCAGGCCGAAGAGGAAGAAGTTGTCGGGCCCCACCGCTTCGCGAATCTCCACGTTCGCTCCGTCGAGCGTCCCGATCGTGAGCGCGCCGTTGAGCGCGAACTTCATGTTGCCGGTTCCCGACGCCTCCTTGCCGGCCGTCGAGATCTGCTCGGACAGATCGCCCGCCGGATAGAGCTTCTGCGCCACCGTCACGTTGAAGTTGGGCACGAATGCGACCTTGAGCCATGGTGCGACTTCCGGGTCGTCGTTCACTTCGCGCGCCACACCATGCAGCAGGCGGATGACCAGTTTCGCCATGTAATAGCCCGGGGCCGCCTTGCCCGAGACGATCACGGTGCGCGGCGGCAGGTCGCGGCCCTCGCCGCGCTTGAGCCGGCGCGCCTGCGTGATCACGTGCAGGGCGTTCAGGTGCTGGCGCTTGTACTCGTGAAAACGCTTGCACTGGATGTCGAACAACGACGCGGGATCGATCGCGAGTCCCATCGTCGCCTGCACGTACTCCGCCAGGCGCTCCTTGTTGCGGCGCTTGATTGCCCGCCACTCGCCGCGGAACTCCGGATCGCCGACGTGCGCCTCGAGTCGCGGCAACGAGGTCTCGATGTCCGACAGCCAGCCCTCGCCGAGCGTGCGCGTCAGGAGCGCCGTCAGCTCGGGATCCGCCAGCGCCATGAAGCGCCGCGGCGTCACGCCGTTGGTCACGCTCGTGAACTTGTCCGGCCACAGCTCGAAGAAGTCGCGCAGCACGTCGCGCTGCAGCAGCTCGGTGTGCAGGCGCGCCACCCCGTTGATCGCGTGGCTTCCCGTGCTGGCCAGGTGGGCCATCCGCACGTGACCCTCGCCGCCGCGGTCGACGATCGCCATCCGCTCGGCGCGCGCGCCGTCGCCCGGGAAGCGCGCGTCGATCTCGAGGCGCAGTCGCCGGTCGATGTCGCTGATCAACTCGAGATGACGTGGCAGCACCGCACGGAACAGCGGCAGCGGCCAGCGCTCGAGAGCCTCGGGCATGAGCGTGTGGTTCGTGTAGGCAAAGGTGCGGCGCACCAGCTCCCAGGCGCGATCCGGCTCGATGTCGTGCACGTCGACCAGCAGGCGGAACAGCTCGGCGACCGCGATCGACGGATGCGTATCATTGAGCTGGACCGCGAACTTCTCGGGGAACGACTCGAGCGGCCGACCGAGCGACAGGTGATAGCGCAGCATGTCGGCGAGCGAGCAGGCGACGAAGAAGTACTGCTGCTCGAGGCGCAGCTGCTTGCCGCGAGCCACCTCGTCATTGGGGTACAGGACCTTGCTGATCGTCTCGGACGTGATCGCCTTGTCGACCGCGCCGACGTAGTCGCCGCGATTGAACGTCTGGAAGTCGAACGACTCGCGCGCCTCGGCCTTCCACAGCCGCAGCATGTTCGCGCGCTCCACGCGGTAACCCGAGATCAGGGTGTCGTAGGGAATGCCCGTGATCACGCGTTCGGGGATCCAGCGGACGCGCGGCAAGCCGTGATCGTCGATCCACGCCTCGGTGCGCCCACCGAGCGAGACCTCGACTCCGGCCTCGGGTCGCTCGACCTCCCACGGGTTGCCGCCATGAAGCCAGCGATCGGCGACCTCGCGCTGCGCGCCGTCCTCGATCACCTGGTCGAAGATGCCGTACTCGTAGCGGATGCCGTAGCCGATCGCGGGGACCTGCAACGTCGACAGCGAGTCCATGAAGCACGCCGCCAGCCGCCCGAGCCCGCCGTGGCCGAGGCCCGGCTCCTCCTCCTCGGCCGCGATGCGATCGAAGTCGAGGTCGAGCGCCGTGACCGCCTCGCGCATGGGCTCGAGCAGGTCGAGGTTGATCAGGTGGTTCTCGAGATGCGAACCGGTCAGGAACTCGGCCGACATGTAGGCGACGACGCGCACGTCATCGCGCGGCACCTCGCGAATCGTCTTGAGCCAGCGATCGAGCAGGCGGTCGCGCACGGTGTAGGCGACGGCCATGTACCAGTCGTGCGTCGAGGCCCCCTCCGGGGAGTGGGCCTGCCGGCGGATCAGGTTATCGATGATGGCCCGCGCGAGCGCGGAATCGGGGGGCGACGCCGGCCCGGCGGACCGGGCGGCGTTCGAGCGGAGCATTTCCATGGAGCGGAATGTACACGATGCCGGGGAATTGCGCCTCGTGTGCCGCGGGAATACAGTCCGGCGACGCCCGCGGTCCCGCGGACGCAGGTTCGCAAGAAAGAGGGGGTCCATGGGTTCCATTGCCGAGCGGGTCGCCGGGGCGCGGGCCGGCACGAGCGAGTCGGTCGTCTGCCGGGTGCCGTCGGGCTGGGTGGTGATGGGCGACGTCCAATTCCTGCCGGGCTACTGCATCCTCCTGCCCGACCCGGTCGTCCCGAGCCTGAACGACCTCGTGGAGCCCTCGCGCACGGCGTACCTGCGGGATCTGGTGCGCGTCGGCGACGCCGTCCTCGCCGTGACCGGCGCGCTGCGCATCAACTACGAGATCCTGGGCAACGTCGATCCTGAGCTGCATGCGCACGTCTTCCCGCGCTACGCGCACGAACCCGACGAGCGCCGTCGGGCGCCGGTGTGGTTCTACGACTGGGTGAACGCGCCGAAGTTCTCCGCTACCGAGCACGGCCCCCTGCGGGACGCGATCCGGATGGCGCTGGACCGCGCGTAGCCGGCGCTCCGGCTCAGGTCCCCGATAACATCCGCAGCAGGTTCGGCACGCCCATGCCCTGCACATAGCGATCGCGCCCCAGGTCCGTGCAATGCGCGAGCAGCATGCGCTTCACCTCGTCGGGCCGGCCGATGAACTCCGGCCGCACCGACAGGAACGCCGCCAGCAGGCCGGACACGTGCGGCGCGGCCATGCTGGTCCCGCTCATCGACACGTACTCCTTGGTTCCGGCGCGGCACGAGCGGATGTTCTCCCCGGGCGCGACGACATCGGGCTTGGCGCGGCCGTCGGCGGTCGGACCGCGCGACGAGAAGTACGAAACGCCGTAGACGTGCGGCCGGTCGGCGTGCACCGAGCCCACCGCGATGCACTCCTCGAGGTTCGCCGGATCGCCCACCGCCACGACCGGGTTCAGGTCGAACGACTCGTCGCCCTCGGTGCGCACGCGCACGCGGCCGTCGTTCCCGCAGGCGACCACCGCGAGCACCCCCTGGCGCCACAAACGCCGCAACTCCTGGCACAGCGGCGAGTGGCCCACGCCGTAGACCGAGGCGTCGAACGAACCGCCGAGGCTCAGGTTCACGCCGGCGACGACCAGGTCCGACGACTTCTCGTTCGTCTCGGCGATGTGATCGAGCGCCTTGATGATCCACCCGTCGTCGCCTTCGCCCGTGTCGCCCAGCACCTTGTAGACGATGAGGCGGGCCCTGGGCGCGACCGCGACGAGCGGCCTCCCGGCGTCCGTGCCCTCGCCGGCAACGATGCCGCAGACGTGGGTGCCGTGGCCCTGCAGGTCGGTCGGCTTCGCGATCGGCCGTGGCGGGCCGGGCTTCGTGCAATCGAACACCTGCAACGAGTCCCCGAGCCCCGTGAAGTGCGGGTGGGCTGCGTCGATTCCGGTGTCGAGCACGGCCCACGTCACGCCGCGCCCATCGGCGCCGTACGTCGCGCGGGCGGCCGGCGCATGGACGACCGCGGCCGAGCGCTGCAGGAGCGCGCGCTTCGTGGCGTTGCGCCACACGCAGTAGAGCTCGGCCCGGGCCGCGACGACGAGCGCCTCGATCTCGCTTGCGGTCAGGCGCGCGGCGACGAAGCGACGCAGCGGGTCGATGGCCGCCGCCCGCAGGTCGGCCTCGGCGCGCGTCCGGACGCGCCCGCCCCGCACGACGGTCTCGATCTTCGTCACCAGCGCGTCGCGGTACGTGTCGAGGTCGGCAGGCTTCCGGCCCGGCGCCGCACCCGTCGCCTTCGGCTCCGGATAGGCGACGGGGTCGCGGATCTCGACGAGCACGCCATGGCGCGCCTCGCGATCGAGCATCGCGCCCAGCACGTCGCGCCGGAGCAGTCGCCCGTAGGCGAGCGCGTTCTCGGGCAGGCCAAGTGCACGGCCGATCTCCTCGCGCGCTTCGGGCGTGGCGAGGTAGCCGGGACCGGCGTGCGGACCGCCCTCCTTCCACACCAGGCGCGCCGGATTGACCACCGCGCGATCGCGGATGCCCTTCGCCGCCATGCCCGCCTCGTCGGCGAACGTCGCGTCGAGCGCCACCACGTCGAGGCGATCGGCCAGGTTCACCCATTCGGCCACGCCCGGTGGGAGTGCGAGCCCTGCGTTCCGTGCGCTGCGACGGCGCCCCGCGCCCTGGCGCAGGTGGTCCTGCACCTCCTCGATCCCCAGCGGCGAGCCGAGCGTGACCAAGCGGCGCACACGCGCGGGGCCGCCGATCTCGTGCAGCACGTCGTAGGCGATGATGCTGCCCAGGCTGTGCGCGACCAGGACGACGTCACCGCGCTCGGCATGCAGCACGGCGCGCAATGGGGCACGCATGCGCTCGCGCGCGGCGGCGTCGAACATGTAGGCGGTGACGTCGGGCACGAAGCGGGCGGTGATCAGCCTGGTCAGCGGGATGCGCAGCCACGGCGGAAGCCCGGTGACGAGCGCGCCGCGGTCACCGCTCGGGGCGAGCGCGTCGGTCAGCCGCGTGGCGAAGGCTCGCGCCGCCGGGTCGGCGCGGTCGGCGGGCCCGACGCGCCCGGCACGCGCGGCGCGCGTCCGGTTCGCGGTTCGCGGATGCAGCACGCCCGCGTAGTCCACGAGCACGGGTGGACGGCCGAGGCGCGCGGCGAGCGCGCCCTGGACGGGCATCCCGAACAGCGCGGTTTCCCAGGCGCGCAGGAGCAACGGCGCCTCGGGCTGAGCGCCCGCGCCGTGGACGAAGACGAGACGCGGAACGGTGGACGACGCGGCGCGACGGACACGTGCGGGCATGGCGACCTCCGGGGGCACAGCCCCGAGAGAACGGAAGACGACCGAGGGCGAGCCAGCCTAGCAGACGCCGCCCGACCGATGCGCTACATTCCCGCGCATGCACCCATCCCGCATCGGCGCCTATCCCATTGAACGCGAGGTCGGCCGCGGCGGCATGGGCGTGGTCTACCGGGCGCGCGATCCCAGGCTCGACCGCCCCATCGCGATCAAGGTCCTGCCCGACGAGTTCGCCCGCGACCCCGAGCGCCTGGCGCGCTTCGAGCGCGAGGCCCGCCTGCTCGCCGCGCTCGTCCACCCCAACATCGCCGCGATCCACGGCCTCGAGGAGGCGGACGGACATCGCTTCCTCGTTCTCGAGTTCGTCGAGGGAGAGACGCTGGCGCAGCGCCTGGCGAGCGGACCGTTGACCGTTGCCGAGACGCTCGACGTGGGCCGCCAGATCGCGGCCGCGCTCGAGGCCGCGCACGAGGCGGGTATCGTCCACCGGGATCTCAAGCCCGGGAACGTGATCCTCACGCCCGCGGGCGACGCGAAGGTGCTCGACTTCGGTCTCGCGCGCGGCGCCGAGCCCGCCGGAACTGAATCGGATCCGAGTGCGCAGCAGTCACCGACGCTCACGTTCGCGGCCACCGGGGCCGGCGTCATCCTGGGAACCGCCGCGTACATGAGCCCCGAGCAGGCGCGCGGGCGGCGCGTCGATCGCCGCACGGACATCTGGTCGTTCGGCGCGGTCCTCTACGAGTGTCTCACCGCGCAGCAGGCCTTTCCCGGCGAGACCGTGTCGGACTCGATCGCGCGCATCCTGCAGAGCGAGCCCGATCCCGCGCCGCTGCCGGCCGACCTGCCGCCGCGGCTGCGCGCGCTGCTGTCGCGTTGCCTCGAGAAGGACGCCAGGCGCCGCCTGCGCGACATCGGCGACGCGCGCATCGAGCTCGAGGAAATGCTCGGAATCGCGCCGTCAAGCTCGCGCCTGGGCCACGACTCGAGCGCGATGCGCGCGACCGGCGCGAGCACGGTCCGCGTCGACGCCACCGCCGGCGGGCGTATGCGACCCGCCCTGGTCCTCGCCGCCGTCGCGCTCGCGGGCGCGCTCGTCGCGTGGATCGCGGGCACGCTGCTCCGCCCGGACGGCTCGGCGCGCGAGCCCCTGCGCTACACGATCCAGGCCCCCGCCGGATGGACGATCCCGGGCGACGGTTGCATGCTGGCGCTCTCGCCCGACGGACGCACGCTTGCGTTCGTCGCCGCGGACTCGCTGGGCGTGTCGAACCTGTGGCTGCGGCGGCTCGACTCGTTCGCGGCGACGCTGCTGCCCGGCACCGAGGGCGCCTTGCTCCCCTTCTGGGCGCCCGACGGGAGGGCGGTCGCATTCTTCGCCCTGGGCAAGCTGCGCCGGGCGACGATCGGCGGCGGCAACCCCGAGGTCATCTGCGACGCGCCGAACCCGCGGGGTGGAAGTTGGGGGAGCAAGGGCGTGATCGTCTTCGCCCCGACCTCGGGCGGGCCGCTCCACCGCGTGGACGCGATGGGCGGCGCATCGCAGCCCGTCACCGTCCTCGACTCGACGGCGAACGAGACGGCGCATCGCTTTCCCTGCTTCCTCCCCGACGGCGAGCGGTTTCTCTACGTCGCGCTCCCGGTGCGCGAGGGCCGCTTCGACGTGTGGATCGGTTCGACCCGCGACCCCGCGCGCGACGGGACGCCAGTGCTCCGCGCCGGCGGCGCCCCGATCTACGCGCCATCGGGTCATGTGCTGTTTGCGGTCAATGCAAAGCTCATGGCGCAGGCGTTCGACGCCGGATCCGGCCGCGTTCGGGGTGAGCCCTTCGTGATCGGCGACCCTCCGGCGCCGACGGATTACACGGGGGCGCACCCGGGAAGCGTGTCGCGCACGGGCGTGCTGGCATGGACGAGCCGGCCGCCGGAGTCGAACCGGCTCGCCTACCTCACGGCCGACGGGCGGATGGACCCCGTCCCGGGGATCCCCGAACGCTCGTGGAGCGGCCTCGCCGTCTCGCCCGACGGGCGCTACGTGACGGTCGAGGAGTCGCACTCGGGAACCAGCGACCTGTGGCTGGTCGATCTGGGGCGCGGCCTCGCCACCCGCCTCACCACCGGCACCGAAATCGTCGAGTCCGGAGCATTCTTGCCCGATTCGCGGTCGTTCCTGTTCGGGTTGAACCGCGAGGGCCCGCGCCAGTTCTACCGGCGGCGCGTCGACGGCGCGGGCGGGGACTCACTCGTGTTCCGCTCCCCCGTGCCGTTCAAGAACGTGGTCGACGTCACACCCGACGGGACGGAGTTCCTGTTCCAGCAGGTCAGCGGCGACTCGGGGTGGGACATCTACGCGGCGCGCTTCGACTCGTCGCAGCCCCGTCCCGTGGTCGTCACGCGGTATCACGAGAACGGGGCGAATCTCTCCCCCGACGGCCGGTGGCTGGCGTGGTTGTCGGACGAATCCGGCGTGAGCGAGGTCTACGTCGCGACCTACCCCGGGGTCCGGGGCAAGCAGCAGGTCTCGCGCGGCGCGCTCACCGCCCCGCTCTGGTCGGTCGACGGGCGCACGATCTGGTTCGTCCAGGGCGTGGCGAGAACGCTCATGGCGGCGCGCTTCGATCCCGCGACCGGCGAGGTCGCCACGCCGCGGGAGGTTCGTCCCGCGCCCCCGGGGATCCTCGCCGCGACGGTCCTCCCGGATGATCGATTCCTCGTCATCCACTCGCCGCAGCAGGCGTCGGGCGAGATCGCGATCGCGGTCGACTGGGCCGCTCCTCAGCCCGCCGCGCCGTCCGCCGGTCGGAACCGCGCCAGGTAGTCCTCGATCGCGGTCTCGAGCCCGACGTCCCGCTGCTCCTGTTCCGAGCGGAACCACTTGTGCTCGAGCACCTCGGCATACAGCTCGGCGGCGTCGGCCGCGGGCCCGCGCGCGACGGCCAGCCGCTCCAGCGTGGGCTCGTAGCGCTCCTTGAGCCACGAGAACGCCGCGGCACTCATGGGCACGCTGCGGTTCTTCTCGCGCGCCATGGTGGCCTGCATCTCGTGGATCTCGTCGAGGAACTGCGCCGCCTGGCGGTCCCCCGCCACGACGCCGGTCATGCTGTGGAGCAGGTGGCGGTGGTGATCGCGGTCGGTGACGATCGTGCGCAGGCGCAGGTGCTCGCCGTCGGGCGCGGGCAACAGCTCCAGCTCGCCGACGGTGAAGCCCAGGTCGTTGAGCGCGCGGATGCGCTCGTGAATGCGGTAGCGCTCGTCGGGCTTCAGGAGCACCTCGCGCGTGATCTCCTCCCACAGGCGCGTGTAGCGCGATCGGATCTGCGCGCCGGTCTCCTCGATCGACAATAGCGGCGGCAGCGCGACCAGGTGCCCGACGTCCGCCAGCTCGCCGGCGACGTTCTCCTCCATCACGTCGAGGTCGTAGGCGCGTCGGCCGTCGGAGATCGAGTCGTGCAGCTCGGACGTCTCGGCGTCGACGAGGTAGGCCTGCAGCTCGCCGGCATCGCGGCGGAACAGCGTGTTCGACAGCGAGCAGTCGCCCCACACGAACCCGGCCAGGTGCAGGCGCACGAGCAAGCCGGCCATCGCGTCGAGCAGGCGCTCGCGGTAGCGCTCGAGCCCCTGCTGCATGAACAGCGTGCGGTACGGCAGAGACGCCTCGAGGAAGCGCGTGATCAACACGCTCGTCTCCTCGTCGCTCCCCTCGGCGCGGCGGTGCGCATGCCCCACCGGGATCACCGCCGGCAGGTTGCGCTCCTCGAGCTCGCGCAGCAGGCCGTACTCGCGCTCACCGATGGCGACCGGCAGCTCCTTGAGCGCGTACACACGCCTCTCGTAGGCGACGAACACCACGTCGTGGCGCGACAGACCGCGCGGCATCTCGACGATGCGCGCGCACTCCCCGGGCCAGGCCGCCAGCGGGCGGTTCCACGGCAGGTCGAGGAAGTCGGGATCGCCGGGACGCAGGTGGAACAGGCGGAGTCCGCCGGGGAGGTTCATGTTGAGCAGTGTGACAGAGTGCCTGGCCCGGTGTGATTCTATAAAGGACTATACCGTATGAACATACGGGGCCCTCAGAGCCCTGGGCCTCCGCAGTTGGTCTATTGCCAACCGACTTTAGATCAGTTATTATCTGTCCATCAGTCCCGTGAAAAGGAGCAATAATGCTTTTTCTGACGCCAGAGCTGGGGCCCAAGAGCCGAGAGGTGCTCGAGCGAATCGACCAGTTGCGGTCGCGGGTCGGGGTGTACACCCGCGAGCCCAATCGCTGGACGGGCGTCTTGCGCCGGAACGTCTTTGCCAGGGCGATCCGCGGCTCCAATACGATCGAGGGCTACAACATCACCGTCGACGATGCCATTGCCGCCGTCGAAGGCGAGGAGCCTTTGGACGCAGACCAGGCGACATGGGCCGAGATCATGGGCTATCGCCAGGCGATGACGTACGTCCTCCAGCTTGCGCGGGACTCGCAGTTCAGGCATTCGTCAGATCAGATCAAGAGCCTCCACTACATGCTGATGAGCCATGACCTCAGCAAGGGGCCTGGGCACTGGCGGCCCGGGCATGTCTCCGTCGTGGACGCTGCAACGGGCGAGACCGTCTACGAAGGACCAGATGCCAGCCTTGTCCCGGATCTCATGACGGAACTGGCCATGACTCTCAACTCGGAACCCGCGGCGCATCCCATCCTTCGCGCGGCGATGGCCCACCTGAATCTCACGATGATTCACCCGTTCCGGGACGGGAATGGCCGACTCGCGCGATGCCTTCAAAGCCTGGTGCTCGGAAGAGATGGGATTCTCGCGCCCGAGTTCTCGAGCATCGAGGAGTACCTCGGCAGAAATTCGCGGGCCTACTACGACGTCCTTTCGCACGTCGGGCAAGGGAGCTGGCACCCGGAGCACGACGCGACGCCATGGATCGACTTCTGCCTCCTTGCGAACTTCCGGCAGGCCACGACGGTCCTCAACCGCGTGGAGAGAATGAAGCGACTCTGGGACGAGCTCGAGACCGTCGTCCTTGCGCGAAAGCTTCCGGAACGCACGATGCTCGCGCTGGTCGACGCGGCGCTGGGGAACAAGGTCAGAAACCCGATCTACAGGAAGGCCGCCGAGATCACGACGAACCTGGCGAGCCGCGACCTTCGGCTGCTGGTGGACGAAGGACTGCTGGAAGCCGAAGGAGAAAAGAAGGGGCGCTTTTACAACGCCTCGCCGCTCACGAAGGAGATCGCCCTGCGCGGTGCGCCGCGCAAGAAGCTGATCGAGGATCCCTTCGGCAGGCTCCCCCCGGGGGCTTGACGCGCACCGCCGGCAACCGGTAGCCTTCTCTCGTCCTTCGGGATCGCGAACCCGCTCGGTGCGGGTCGGCGCACGGAAAGGAGCAAGCCATGACGGTGACCAACGCACACCCCGTCCACTCGTTCCCCGGGAGCGACCGCTCGTAACGCCGCGATCTCAAGATCTGTCGTGCGGAGAGTCGGCCGCCCCATCGGGGTGGCCGTTTTCGTTCCTGTCGAAAGGACGCTCTCCGTCATGTCGCAGCCGATGCCGCACCCGCAGTCCCCGCAGTTCCCATCGTCCCTGATCGACCTCGGATTCAAGCCGTCGCACGCCGCGTCGTTCGCGCCGTACGCCGAGCGTGGGCTCGTCCCCGCGCGCGTGGCGCGCGCCGAACGCGATCGCATCCTCGTCCTCACCGGGCTCCAGGACCCGCCACGCCCGGCCGTGGTGCGCGGGCGCCTGCGTCACGAAGCCACGGGCCCCGCCGACCTGCCGACGGTGGGCGACTGGGTCGCGCTCGAACCCGCCGCCGACGGACCGTCGGTCGTCCACGCGGTCCTGCCCCGCGCCAGCGCGTTCACGCGCCTCGACGTGGGCAGGGAGACGATCGAGCAGGTCGTCGCCGCGAACGTCGACGTGCTGTTCCTCGTCACCGGACTCGACGGCGACTTCAACCCGCGGCGCATCGAGCGCTTCGTCGTCGCGGCGTGGGAATCGGGCGCGCGGCCCGTCGTGCTCCTCAACAAGGCCGACCTGATCGACGACGCCGAGCTCGATCGACGCGTCGGCCTCGTGCAGGCCGGAGCGCCGGGCGTGCCCGTGATCGCGCTCGCTGCCGTGGCCGGCACCGGGCTCGAGGCGCTCGTGCCGCACCTGCAAACGGGCTCGACGATCGCGGTCGTCGGCTCCTCGGGCGTGGGCAAGTCGACGCTCATCAACCCCCTGCTCGGTGAAGAGCGCCTGGAGACCGGGGACGTGCGCACCGGCGACCAGCGCGGCCGGCACACGACGACCTGGCGCGAGCTGGTTCCGCTGCCGGGCGGCGCGATCCTCGTCGACACGCCCGGCATGCGCCGCCTCGCCTTGTGGGGAGAGGAGGGCGAGGCCGTGCTCGAGCGCGGCTTCGGCGATGTCGATGCATTCGCCGCAACCTGTCGCTTCCGCGACTGCGGGCACGAGGGCGAGCCCGGCTGCGCGGTCGAGGCCGCGGTCGCCGACGGCACGCTGCCTCCCGAGCGCTTCGCCAATTGGAAGAAGCTGCGCCGCGAACTGCGCGCGTTCGAGATCCGCCACGATGCCCGGGCGCAGAAGGCGGAGAAAGCGCGCTGGAAGACGGTGTCGAAGACGGTCCGAGCGCACATGAAGCAGAAGTACGGGGAGTAGTTCGCGACGACCTAGCCGGCACCGATCGGCCAGCGGAACTCGCGCGCCCACTCGGCGCAGCGCACCCGCATCCCCGCGAGGAACGGCTCCCAGCGTGGGTCGGCGTGCAGCGGTCCGAACAGGTCCTCGCGCTCGAATACGTAGAGGCTGTCGTTGCCCAGCTCGACGGCGCGGGTGAGGTTCCGGAAGGCTCCGTCGAAGTCGCCGAGCCAGGCGTCGAGCGAGGCGGCCATGGCCGCGTAGTCCATGTCGACGGCGGCCCCACCCGCGAGCGACGCCCGAAGGGGGAGCGCCTCGTCGCGGCGGCCGAGGCGCAGCAGCGCATACGCCCGCTCGAAGGCCACGTACGTGCCGGCCGCTTCCTCGAGGAGCGGGCTCGCAACCGACTCCGCGAACCGCCCCTGGACGCGCAGGAGGGTGTCCCCGAGGGCGTTTGTCGTCCGATGACCCGGGTGACGCGAGCGGACCTGATCGAGCACGGCGCGTCCGTCGTCGATCCGGCCGAGTTCGAGGAGCAGCCGGGCGCGCATCCAGTAGGGGAACGGCGAGCTCGGGTCGTATTCGATCGAGCGCCTCCCGGCGTCGAGCGCCGGCTCGACCAGGTTGCACAGCCGGAACAGGTACGTGAAGTAGTGCAGCACGTGCGCGTTGTTCGGCTGCGCGACGAGGCACGCGGCGAACAGGTGGTAGGCGTCGCGCTTGCGCCCCCGCACCAGGTGCAGCGATCCGAGCACGAAGTGCGCGTACGTGTTGTCGGGATCGATCGTCAGGGCGCGCTTCGCCGCATCCTCGGCCTTTGCGTACCACAGCAGGTCGGTCTCGAGGCCCGAGTCGACCATGCTCTGCCGCAGCTTGGCGAGCCGCGCCCACGCTTCGGCGTACCCCGGCTCGCGCGCGACGACGCGCTCGAGCAGGGCGATTGCGGAGCGGAACGATTCGCGCGTGCCGACGCGAATCGGCTCCTGGGACCGCAGGTACATCTCGTACACATCGGGCGGCGGCGTGTAGCCGCCGCGATTCGAGCCCCCGAGCCGCGCGGTCAGTGCGGCCGCGATGCCGTTGGCGACCTCGTCCTGCACGTTGAAGATGTCGTCGAACTCGAGGTCGATCTTGCCCGCCCACAGCGCGCGACCTGCGGGCGCCTCGACCAGCCGCGCGGTGGCGCGGAACCGCGTCCCGGCGCGCTGGAACGACGCGTCGAGCACGGCGGAGACGTCGAGCTCGCGGGCCGCGTCGCGCGGGTCGACCATGCGGTTCGCGTAGCCCGCGATCGACGAGGTGGCGCGTACGATCAGGTCGGGCGACGTCGACAGCCGCGTGATCACCGCGTCGGCCAGGCCCACGCCCAGGAACTCGAGGTCGGCGGCGCCGCCCAGGTTGCGGAACGGAAGCACGGCCAGCGAGCGCGGTCCCGTTCCGTCCGCCGCGCCGGCGGGCGTCGCGCCCCGCGGCGTCGGAGTGGCCGCGGCCGCGAGCGCCTGCGCGCAGGTTTCGAGGTCGAGGTCGAGCTCGCGCGCGTTCGCGTAGCGGCGATCCGGATCCTTCGCCAGCGCCTTGCCGAGGACGAAGTCGAGTTCGACCGGCAGGCCCGGGACGAGCGTCGATGGCCGGGCCGGCGTCTCGTGGAGAATGCGGTGCATCGTCTCGACGTTGTTCTCCGCGGCGAACGGGTGCCGGGCGGTCAGGAGCTCGTACAGCAACGTGCCGAGCGAGAAGACGTCGCTCGCCGGTCCGGCCGCCTTCCCGAGCACCTGCTCGGGCGACATGTACGGCGCCGTGCCGAGGATCGTCCCCGGCAACGTGTGCTCCTGGGTCTGCGCCGTCTCGCGCGGGGTCGCGCTGCGGGCGAGCCCGAAGTCGAGCACCTTGAGGATGCCGTCGCTGCGCACCATGAGGTTCTCGGGCTTGATGTCGCGGTGAACGAGCCCCGCGGCGTGCGCCACCGCCAGGCCACGCACGGCCTGGCGGACGTGGGCGAGCTGCTCGGCCGGAGCGCGCCGCGCCGACGCCGACCAGGCACGCAGCGTCGGCCCGTCGACATACTCCATCGCCACGTACAGCGATCCGTCCTCCTCGCCAAGGTCATGGACGGTGACGATGTTCGGGTGGTTGAGCGCGGACGCCGCGCGCGCCTCGGACAGCAGGCGCTCGCGCCGTTCCGGGTCGGCGGCGAACGCGGGCGGGAGCACCTTGATCGCGACGCGGCGCGACAGCGTCGGGTCCTCCGCGAGGTATACGCGGCCCATGCCACCCTCGCCCAGCTCCCCGATCACGCGGTAGCGACCAAGCGAGCGACCGATCATGTGCGCGATCCGGCGGCGAGTTCGGCCGGCCGCAGCGTGGCGTCGAGCGCACGTCCATTGCGCACGACGATCTCCGGCAGCGCCTCGACGTCGGCGCGCTGCGTGTGGATGTTCACGATGCAGGCGCGGAGCACGTACCGATCGCCCGGCAGGACGGCGTTCGAGACGAACGCCTCGCCCCCCTTCTGCAGGCGATCGAGCAGCGCCTGGTTGAGCGTGTTCAGATAATCCGCGACAGCGGAAACGGACGCACGCGAGGCGAGGTCCGCAGGCACGAAGCGGAACGTGATGATGCTCAGGCCCTCGGTGGTGCGCTCGAGTTCGGGCGTCGCGCGCACCGCGTCGGCGAGCAGACCCGCGAGGCGGATGTCGTCACCGATCATGCGCCGGTATCCCGCCGCGCCGGCCTGCCGCAGCGCGAGCCACACCTTGAGCGCGCGGAAGCCTCGCGAGTTCTGCATGCCGTATTCGACGAAGTTCGTGAGCCCGGCTTCGAGGTGGTAGTAGTCGGGGTGATAGGAGAACGCGGCGACGAGGTGCGCGCGGTCGCGCACCAGCGCGCAGCCGGCCTCGAGAGGCGCGTAGAGCCACTTGTGCGGATCGATCGCCACGGAGTCGGCGAGCGCCAGGCCCCTGAGCTCGGCCGTCGCTCCGGGTGCGGCCGCGGCCATCCCGCCGTACGCGCCGTCGACGTGGAACCACAGGTTCTCGGCCCGCGCCACGGCGGCGATTGCGGGCAGGTCGTCGACGGCGCCGGTGCTCACCGAGCCCGCGGTGCCGACGACGAGGAACGGCATCGCTCCCGCGGCGCGATCGGCCGCGATCGCTGCGCGCAGCGCCCCAAGGTCCATGCGCTGCTCCGCATCGGTCGCGATCCAGCGGATCGCGTCGGTGCCGAGGCCCGACAGGTCGGTCGCCTTCTGGATCCACGTGTGCGTCTCGCCCGAGGCGTAGACGCACAGCCTTGGCGCAGCCGCAGCCACACCCCGCACGCGCACGTCACCGCCGCCGCGCGAAGCGACCGCTGCGCGCGCCGCCCAGAAGCCGACGAAGTTCGCCATGTTGCCGCCGCTGACCAGCAACCCACCGGCGTCCCCGGGGTAGCCGATCAGCTCGGCGATCCAGCGCACGGTCTCGATTTCGATCTCGGTCGCGGCGGGCGACAATGAGAAAGCACCGACGTTCGGGTTGACCGCCGAGGCGAGCAGGTCGCCGAGGATGCCGATCGGGGCGGGCGACGCGGTGATGTAGCCGAAGAACTTCGGATGGCCGTTGAACAGCGAGTGGGCGAACAGGTCCCGCGCCGTGGTCTCGAGCAGGGCGGCCGGATCGGTCCCCTGCTCGGGCAGCGCACCCCCCAGGCCCAGAGCCGCGCGGATCTCCAGGGGCGTTTCACCGCGGGTCACCGGGCCGGCGGGGACGGCGGAGAGGCCATCGGCCACGAGGTCGACGAGACGGTGGCCGAGCGCGCGAAACGTGGTCGAATCCAGTGCCAGGGGCGCGTCGCGGCGGGCGGGGAAGTCGGACATGGGGCGGATATTCTCCGGTTCAGGGGTGGATCCAGTGGCTGTCGAGGTGGGCTGCAGGTCAAACTCCCGGCTGCAACACCTTGTCACCCATACCGTTGCCAAATTACTCAATGCATTGAGTAATTTTACTCGCTGGTTCGAGGGGTGGAATGGACCCGAACGACCGCCCGAGTGTGCCCGAGAGGAGTCGGGCTGTCGAGCCGCAGCCCGGCAAACAGGTCGTCCTCGCGGGCGCGCCCGCCGTTCACCGTCGAGAACACGCGATAGAACGTCTGCCAGCCCCACAGCCCCTCGTGATGCTCGGGCGAGAGGGCGCCGAGTCCGGCGTAGTTCGCCACCTGCGAGTCGTGGCACAGGACCGCCTGCCAGACGATCGGCCACCAGGCCCGCGTGTCCACGCGCGTCGACAGTTGCCACTCGGGCCACGGGTTCGCCTGGCGCTCGATGCCGTCGACCGTGGAAGTCAGTTTCTTGAACGCCTCCTGGTACGCGCCCCACGTCTCGGCCGGCCACGCCATGAAGTAGAACTTGGCGACCGCATGCGGCGCCTCGCCCGGATGCGCCGGATCGGCGGCGGCAATCAGCGCCGCGGCGGTGAGCTGCGCGATCGCGACGTGATCCGGGTGACCGTATCCGCCGTCCTGCGCGAACGTGACGACGACCTGCGGGCGGATGCGGCGCACGTGCTCGGCGATGCGCGCGATGGCCTCGCGCGGGTCGGCGTCGTCGAGCTTGCCGTCGACATAGCCGAGCAGGTGGACTTCGCGCACGCCGAGAACGCGGGCGGCACTCCGCAGTTCCGCCTCGCGGATCGCGGCGAGGCGCTCGGGGCCGGGGTGCCCCGCATCGCCGGGCCGCAGGTCGCGGAACCGTCCGCTCTGCCCGTGCGTCGCCGTCACGAGGTAGGTCTCGACACCATCGGCCGCGCAGCGCGCGAGCGTGCCGCCCAGGCCGAGCGTTTCGTCGTCGGGGTGGGCGAGAACGGCGAGCAGGCGAAGGGGCGGCGGGGTCATGGCGGCGACATCATGCCGCAGGAACGCGGCGCGGTCGAGTTCGGCGGCGCGGCTTGCGGCCCCGGCGGCTCCCCCCTAGACTGTGCCCGACCCCCGCGTGGATGCGCCGCGCGGGCGTACCCCTCCGGAGGATTCGATGACCCCCGCCACGGGCAGCACCACCGGACGCCTCGCGCCGGTCAGCCTCGACACGCTCCCCCTCTACGCGCCGACGACGTACATCGACTTCGCGCAGCCCGAGCAGCGCGCAGCGTTCGAGGCCGCGCTCGCGGAAGTAAAGGCCCAGCTCGGCCGCACGTACCCGCTGGTGATCGGCGGCGAGCGGATCGAGGGTGACGAGAAGCCGTTCGACTCGACGAATCCCGCCCGGCCGTCCGAGCTCATCGGACGCTTCGCCTCGGCGAGCCGCGCCCAGGCCGAGCGCGCGATCGAGGTCGCGCATGTAGCGTTCGCGATGTGGTCGCGCGTGCCGGCGGCCGAGCGCGCGGCGTACCTCGTCGAGGCGGCACGTCGCATGCGCGAGCGCCGGCACGTATTCTCGGCGTGGATGGTGCTCGAGGTCGGCAAGTCGTGGAACGAAGCCGACGCCGACACGGGCGAGGCGATCGACTTCCTCGAGTTCTACGCCCGCGAGATGCTGCGCTACGAGCAGCCCGTTCCGCTCACGCAGCTGCCGGGCGAGCGCGACACGCAGGTGTACCTGCCGCTCGGCGTGGGCGCGGTGATCCCGCCGTGGAACTTCCCGCTCGCGATCTGCGTCGGCATGGCGAGCGCCGCGATCGTGACCGGCAACACCGTCGTCGTGAAGCCCGCGTCCGATTCGCCGGCGATCGCGTGGCAGTTCCACGCGCTCATGGACGAGGTCGGGCTGCCGCCGGGCGTGTTCAACTTCGTCACGGGCGCCGGCGCGACCGCGGGTGACGCGATCGTGCGCCACGCGAAGACCCGCTTCGTGTCGTTCACCGGATCGAAGACCGTGGGCATCGGCATCAACAAGCTCGCCGCCGAGGTGCAGCACGGCCAGATCTGGCTCAAGCGCGTCGTCGCCGAGATGGGCGGGAAGGACGCGATCATCGTCGACGAGGAAGCCGACATC
Organism: Candidatus Eiseniibacteriota bacterium; assembly: GCA_046596055.1. Taxonomy (GTDB): domain Bacteria; phylum Eisenbacteria; class RBG-16-71-46; order RBG-16-71-46; family DASYSL01; genus JANPEF01. The sequence goes on along the minus strand of JBKJNH010000098.1, from coordinate 18,661 downwards.
GACGCCGCCGTCGAGGGCGTCGCGCTGTCGGCGTTCGGCTTCAGCGGGCAGAAGTGCTCGGCGTGCTCGCGCGCGATCGTCGCGCGGCCGGTCTACGACGAGTTCGTCGCCAAGCTGCAGGCCCGCGTCACGCAGATCAGCGTGGGCGAGCCCGACCGCTATGGCGTCTACATGGGACCGGTCTCGAGCAAGCGCGCCTACGAGGGCATCCTGCGCTACGTCGAGACGGGCAAGAAGGAAGGCCGCCTGCTCAACGGCGGCGGCGCCGTCCCCGGCGCGGAGGGGTACTTCGTGCAGCCGACGGTGATCGCCGACGTGGCGCCGGATGCGACGATCGCCCAGGAGGAGATCTTCGGGCCGGTGCTCGCGGTCATCCCGGTCGCCGACTTCGACGAGGCGCTCGCCGTGGCGAACGGCACCGAGTACGGCCTGACCGGCGCGGTGTACTCCAAGAACCCCGCCAAGATCGAGCGCGCCAAGCGCGAGTTCTTCGTCGGCAACCTGTACATCAATCGCAAGTGCACGGGCGCGATCGTCGGGGCGCACCCGTTCGGCGGCTTCAACATGAGCGGCACGGATTCGAAGGCGGGCGGGCGCGACTACCTGTTGCTGTTCCTGCAGGCCAAGTCGATCGCCGAGAAGATCTAGTCTTCGTCCGACCAGTCCGAGTCGTCGATCGCGGAGACGCGCCCCTCGCGCACCTCGACGCGCTGCAGCGTGACGCCGAGCTGGTTACGATAGCGGCGCACCAGACGCCGCTCGCCCGGGGTCACGAGCGTGATCGCCACCCCGGCAGCCCCGGCGCGGGCGGTCCGCCCCACGCGGTGCAGGTAGGCCTTGCTCTGGGCCGGCACGTCGAGGTTGAAGACGTGCGTGATGCCCTTGATGTCGAGCCCGCGCGCGCCCACGTCCGAGGCGAGCAGCACGCGTACCGCGCCGCTCTTGAAGTCGTCCATCGCGCGCTTTCGCGTCATCTTGTCGAGGGCCGCGCTCAGGTCGGCCGCCGCGATGCGGTGATGCGCCAGCTTCGCCGCGACCAGCTCGGCCGTATCCGCGCGATCGGCGAAGACCATCGCCCGCTCGGGCGCGAGCGCGTGGAGCAGCTTGCGCAGCAGGTCGGGCTTGTCGCGCTCCTCGCAGACGACGAAGAGATGTTCGATGTTCTCGTTCACCGCTGCCACGCCGGCCTCGAGCAGGACGAGGTTCGGCGCGAACGTGGCGATCGTGTCGCGGCTCTTCTGGTCGTGGGTGGCCGAGGCGAAGATGAGCTGGCGATCCCGCGGCGCCGCCTGGAGGATGGCCCGGATGGCGGGCAGGCTCTCCTCGTGCACCAGTCGATCGGCCTCGTCGACGACGATCGCGCGCAGGTGCTGCGCCTTCAGCTTGCCCTTGGCGATCAGTTCGCGGATGCGGCCGGGTGAGCCGACCACGAGGTGCGGCTTCTTCTTCAGCTTCTCGACCTGGCGATCCATCGCCGTCCCGCCGATGAGCAGCAGGATGCGCAGCGGCCGGCCCGAGTTCTGGGCCAGATCGGTGCATTGCCGCTGGATCTGGATCGCCAGCTCGTGGGTGGGCGCGATGATCGCCGCCTGCGTCGCGGCGAGCGCCGGATCGATGCGGTCGAACAGGGGCAGCAGGTAGGCGAGGGTCTTTCCGGTGCCGGTCTCGGCGTGCAGGTAGGCGTCGCCGCCGGCGCGGAGCACCGGCAACGCCGCGACCTGGATCGCGGTGGGCACCGTGATCTCCTGCTTGCCCAGCGCCACGATCAGGTCGGGGCTCACCTCGAGTGTAGTGAACGTCGTGCTAGACTGCACTTGAGCTAGCGGTAACGCGACTTCACGCGTCCCCAGGTGGTCGGGTCGACCGGCGTCGAGCAGTAGGCGAGCGGTTCGGAAGCGATGCGCGTGCCCCGCGACACCGTGCGCGAGCACGAGCTCGGGAATAGGTCGCATCCCTTGGACGTTCCCGCGGTGCTCGACATCGAGGTGATGGTCAGGAGGTACGAGTTGGATGTCCTCGTGCCGTGGACCTCGATCGAGATCGTGAGCGTGCAGTCCGTGTCGATGAGCTCGCTGTAGTTGCACGTGATGTCGATCGAGTTGTCCGTGATGGTCCCGATGCACTCGCCCGTGCCCGGATCGCTCGCCTGGCCCGTGCACAGCGTGTCGAGACTCGAGTCGGTGCTCTGCAGGATGTCCTGGCAATCGTAGGTGGAATCGACGGTGCTCCAAATCCCGGCCCATGCCGCGGGAACGACGTTGCCGCCGAGGAGGCGCGACGGGCTCCCGCCGTGCGAGGTCGGACGCGGGCCCGCATCGGCACTCGTGCCGAACAGAGGGTCCAGCAGGGCGGCAAACAGAATGGTGAACAAGAAAGCGTGAGGTCTCATGGTGGTTCTCCGGCGAACAGCGGACAGTGGGGAGAGTTCGAGGGCTAGCGCCCGCGACTCTAGGCCCCGGCGGCCGGGGAGTCCAGCATGACGCGCGGAGCCCCGGTCGAGCCCCCCCGCATCCTGTTGTTCCACAAACCCTACGGGGTGCTCACCCAGTTCACCGACGAGGCTGGACGCCCGACCCTGGCCGACTATGTGCGGGAGCCCGGGCTCTATGCCGCCGGCCGGCTGGATGCCGACAGCGAGGGGCTTCTCATCCTCACCAGCACCGCCTGGGTGAAGTCCCGGCTCACGGACCCGGCTCACGAGACGCCCAAGACGTACTGGGCCCAGGTCGAGGTCGCCCCCGGCGTGGACGTGGACGTTGCGCTGGAACAGCTTCGCGCGGGCGTCGAACTGTCGGACGGTCCGACCCGCCCGGCGCGCGCGCGCCGGCTCGATCCCGAGGCGAAGGGGGGCCCGCACGCCGCCCCCGGTCTCGTCGGCATGCCCCGCCGCGAGCCCCCCGTCCAGCCGCGCGCCGGGCGCGAGACGACGTGGATCGAGCTGACGATCACCGAGGGACGCAACCGCCAGGTGCGTCGGATGGGCGCGGCCGTCGGGTTGCCGACGCTGCGACTGATCCGCGTGGGCGTGGGTCCGTGGCGGCTCGACGGGCTGGCTTCGGGTGCAGTCCGGCGGATCGACGGCATCCCGGCCGAGCTGTTTCGGCGCGCACGCCGCGCTTGATCGTCGCATCCAACCGACCATGTCCGTCCTGTTCTCGCCGCTCACGCTTCGTGACGTCACCTTCCGCAATCGCGTGTTCGTTTCGCCGATGTGCCAGTACTCGAGCGAAGACGGCATGCCCACGCCATGGCACCTGGTGCACCTGGGTAGCCGTGCCGTCGGCGGCGCCGCTCTGGTCCTCATCGAGGCGACCGCGGTCGTGCCCGAGGGGCGCATTTCTCCCGCCGACAGCGGCCTGTGGTCGAGCGCACACGCCGCGGCATTCCGCCCGATCGTCGACTTTATCCACGCGCAGGGCTCCGTGGCCGGCATCCAGTTGGCGCATGCCGGGCGCAAGGCGTCGACGCGCACGCCGTGGGATCCCGCCGGCGCGGGGCGACCGATCGCCCCAGACGATCCCGGCGGCTGGCGCACGGTCGCGCCGAGCGCCGTGCCGTTCCGCGAGGGCGATCCCGTTCCGCACGAACTCAGCGCGGCCGAGCTCGACGACGTCGTCGCCTCGTTCGCACGCGGCACGCGGCTCGCACTCGACGCCGGCTTCCGCGTGATCGAGATCCACATGGCGCACGGCTACCTGCTGAACGAGTTCCTCTCCCCTCTGTCGAACCATCGCCTCGACGCGTACGGCGGCGACTTCGCGGGGCGCACGCGCCTGCCGCTGCGCGTCGTCGCCGCGGTGCGCGAAGCGTGGCCCGCCGGGCTCCCGCTGCTCGTTCGCATCTCGGCGAGTGACTGGGCCGAGGGAGGATGGACGATCGAGGACTCGGTCGCGTTCGCAAGACTGCTGAAGCCCCTGGGCGTCGATCTCGTCGACTGCTCGAGCGGCGGACTCGCGTCCCATGCGAAGATCGAGGTGGCACCCGGTTACCAGGTGCCGTTCGCGCGCGCGGTGCGCGCCGGCGCGGGCATCGCCACCGGCGCGGTGGGCCTGATCACCGAGCCCGCGCAGGCCGAGGACATCGTCGCCTCCGGTGCGGCTGATGCGGTCCTGCTGGCGCGCAAGCTGCTGGCCGATCCCTACTGGCCGATTCATGCCGCGGCCGCTCTGGGGGCCGACATCGACTGGCCGCGGCAGTACGGGCGCGCCCGGCCCACTCCGCCCGCAGCCCCGGCGATCCCCGACGCGAGGTAAAACAAGCCGATTGACGCCCGCACTGCCCCGGGCGCAAACTTCCTGCGCCTGACGCTGCATCCATCCCCCCGACTTGCTGTTCCTGCCTGATGCTCCCCCGGGGGGCACGACGTTCCCATGGCGCAACCGGACCTCACTCTCACGCCGATGCCCGCGGACCATCCCGCTGCAGGGACTCTCGTCGGTCGCTTCCGCCTCGTGCACTGGGTCGGGTCGGGCGGCACGGGAGACGTGTGGCTCGCCGAGGACGAGGTTCTCGGCCGCCGCGTCGCGATCAAGCTCCCGCACCCGAACCTGATCGCGGACGAGAGCGTGCGGCGCGAGTTCCTGCGCGAGGCGAGGGCCGGCAGCATGCTCGAGCATCCGGGCATCGCCACCGTCTACGACGTCGGCGACTCGCCGTGCGGTCCGTTCATCGCCATGGCCTACATCGACGGCCCGTCGCTGCGCGAGATGGTGCGCGAAGCGCCGGTTCCGCTCGCCGATGCCGTGGCCTGGATCGCGGCGGCGGCGGATGCGCTGGCCCACGCGCACGCGCGCGAACTCGTGCACGGCGACGTGAGCCCGGGCAATCTCATGCTCGATCGCGACGGGCACCTCAAGATCGTCGACTTCGGCCTCGCGCGCTCGCTCGCGCCGGGCGTCGACACGACGCGCAGCCACGTGCACGGCACGTATCCGTACATGGCGCCGGAGATCCTGCGCGGCGAGGTCCCCGACCTCCGCGCGGATCTCTATGCGCTCGGTGCGGTGCTGTACCAGCTCCTGACGGGGGAACTTCCATTCGAGGGCCGGACTCCCGGCGCGTACGTCGGCGCGGTGCTCGAGGGACGATTGCGCGACCCGCGCGAACTCAACGGCGCCATTCCCGAACGAATCGCCCTTCTGCTATTGCAAGCGATCGCTGCGAAGCCGGAGGATCGGTTCCCCGGCGCGTCCGATCTCGCACGTCGCCTCCGCGCGGCCCTCTCCGGCGCATCCTCCGGTTCGCATTCCGCCGCACCGCCTCCCGAGTCGCGCCGACACATCGCCACCCCTCGCGCGCACCCCGCCGATCCGGAGACCGGAGAGATCCCGCTGGAGACCGCGTCCGCGACGCGTACGCTCATCGAGGCGAGGCTGCTGCAGGCGCATGCGTTCCTCCGCCGGCCCGACCAGGAAGCGTCGATGGACGCGGCAATTCGGGCCCTCGAATCCCTGCGCAGCCTCTCGCCGAACGATCCGCGGATCCTGGGCGCGCTCGCCCGCGCCTCGCTGTTCAAGGGTCAGCTGGCGCGCGACTCGGCATGGGAGGACCGCGCGGCCGAGCATGCACAGCGCGCTCGCGACGTCGCTCCCGATCATCCGGCGACCCTGCTGGCGGTTGCCGACCTGGACCGCATCCAGGGGCGACACCTCGAGGCGCTCCAGCGCTATGCGCGAGTGATCGACTCGGCGCCGGGAACGATCGAGGCCCATGTCGGCTCTTCATGGTCGCACGAGCGGCGCGGTGACACGAGCGAGGCCGAGGCCTCGGCGCGGCGGGCCATCGAGGCGAACCCCGAGGACTGGCGGGGGCACAGCCGCCTCGGCGGAATCCTGATCAATCGCGGCGCGTTCGCGAGGGCGATCGAGCCATGGCAGAGAGTCGTCGAGATCGCACCGGATCACGCCCGGGGGTGGTCGAGTTATGGCAGCGTGCTGTTCGAGCTCGAGAATTTCGAGGACTCGCTGCTGGCGTTCGAGCGATCGATCGCACTCCAGCCGACCGCCATCGGGTTCTTCAACGCGGCGACGACGCTTTACTATCTCGGCCGCCATGGCGAGTGCATCGACCACTACGAGCGTGCGATCGCCCTCAATCCGTCCGACCCGCGGGGCTGGGGCAACCTGGGCAGCGCATGTCGCTGGATCGAGGGGCAACGGGAACGTTCCCGCGACGCCCTCGATCGTGCGATCGTGCTCGCCCGGGAGCATCTCGACCGCCACTCCGACGATGCCACGAGCTGGTCCTGGCTCGCGTGCTGGCTCGCGATGCAGGATCGCCGCGAGGAAGCAGTCGCGGCGCGGGATCGCGCCATCGCCCTCGCACCGGGGCGCCAGCACACCCTCCCGGTTCTCGCCGTCACCTACCAGCTCCTCGGCGAGGACGAAGCGGCCATCCGGATCTACGCCGAGCGGGTCCGCAACGGGTCGGGAATGCGCGCCCTGGACTCCGACCCCGCCCTCGAACGACTGCGCAGCCGACCGGAGTGGGCGCAGGTACTCGAGGCGAATCAAATTCGCACGTCGGGCAACTCGGCCTGAGTTCTCACGATGAGCATCCTTGCCTCGGCTCCCGCGGAGGTTCCCCCCGGTCCACCCAAGATGGTGAGCCGCCTGAACGATCATTCCGGAGGTCGACCATGTCTCGAATCCCGACCCTGACCGTCCTGCTGATCTTCCTTGTCCTTGCGAGCGGCTGCCGACCGCAGCCGGAGGAGATTCCTGCCTCGCCCACCCCTGACGAGACGGTCACGGCGCCGGCGAAGTCCAGGAAGGACGTGACGATCTGTGTGAATCGTCTCTACCCGGATGTCCTCAAGCAGAAGATGAAAGCGGACGGCAAGCAGCGGGTGTCGTGGAAGGGTCAGGACGCCGGATACGAGATCTGGTTCGAGGCGGCGACCTGGCCGTTCGAGGAGGCCGCAGACGAGGAGCGCGAAGCCTCGGGGATCAAGTACTCGATCATCAAGGTGCCCGCGTACTCGACGCTGAACGAGACGTCGAACGCGTTCACGCTCATTGAGCAACTGCCCGCGGGCACTTCGAAGGAGTACTCCTACCGGGTCGGCACCGATCCGGCGACCGGACTCCTGGCCCCTCCGAACTCCCCGGCCATCGTCGGAGAAGGCTGACGCCGGAGCCCGGGCTCGCTCGTTCAGCCCGGGCGGCGTGACCGCGGCGGGGAGAGTCGCCAGGTGATGCGGCCGACCTCCTCGCCGTGGTGTGTCTGGCGGGCGAAGACGTCGTAGTGGAACACTCGCCAGCGATCGGGCACGTGCACGAGCAAGCGGGCGTGGATGCGGGTTCCACGAGGAAGCGGAATCTCGCGAATCTCGAATCGCGGCGGGATCGGGTACTGGAGTCGATTCGCGTCGTTCGCGACCTCCACTCCGCGTCGACGCGGCAGGCGGAGCAGGTCGAATGCTTCGGCGGGAAGCTCGAGCCGGAGCGACGCACTCCGCGGCAGCTGACCCCCGATCTCGAATCCCATCGCCCGGTGGTCGTCCCAGGCCCCCACGATCCGAAACGGCAACGCCATGTAGAGCGGGGCGACGGCATCGGTGAACGCACCGTACTCGACCACGTGGAAGTTTCGCCATCCCACGTTGTTGTTCACCCGCACATACCGTTCGAAACGCGACCACTCGACGAACTGCGCCGGCTGCGGCGCCGGGTCCGCGGGGTGTCCCACGAGCACGACGAAGCAGTAATGCCCCGACGCCGGAACGGCGGCCGCCGGCCACGTGATCGCGTCCGAGACGGTCAGCGACCCGTCCGCGGGAACGAGCGGAATGGTGATCGTTCCGACCAGCGTCCAGTCCGTGGGGTCGAGCAGCGAGGACGGCGGAGACCAGTAGACCGTCGCATCGACGTTCGCGACATCCACGGCACCGCGGTTGCGCAGGCGCACGTGGACGAACTGGTCCACGCCGGACACGACGTCGGCCGGAGGAGCTTCATCCTCCCGGCCGCTGCCTTCGCCGTACTCCAGGTTCGGATCGACCGCCGGGGCCGTGAGCACGAAGACGTCCGGGCACGTCGCATGAGCCTCTTCGTTCAGGTCCCCCGAGTCGCCGACGAAGTCCCGCACGAAGACGTCGGGCGCAAGACCAATGACATCGCTCTCGATGATCCGCTTCAGGTCCGGCATCACGCCGATCACGTCGCACCCCGAGCTCGACCCGGTCCCGAGATCGCAGTTCGCGAGAATATCGCGCAGCACCCACCCGTTGAAACCCGTCCCGAACTTGCTCGCGGCGAGACCCTGCACGACCAGTGCGGCCCCGGCGATGATCGCCGAAGCGCCGGACGTGCGGCTGATCGCCGTGTCGTACATGTCCCGCTTGACCCGGTCCTCGTTGGAACTGAGGGTGAACACGTCGTCGCCCCAGGCGAAGCAGTCGATGCGCTTGCCGTGACCCGAATCCTCGTGTCGCGGATGCGGGGGAGTCGAGGACGCCGCCCCGACGAGAATGGCGCCCGAGTCGCGAAAGTCCGGGCTATCGGGGTTGAGGACCATCCTCCCATCCGCGTCGACCAGCGTGTCGAGGTCGGCATTTCCGTTCCCGGCCGCCTCGATCACGACGATGCCGAGCGCGGTGGCGAGCCGCAGGAGCTCGTAGAGCGTCGCGTCGTTCTCGATCGGAACGCCCTCGGGGTACCCGGTGGCTTCGATCTGGTCCTCGATGAGAAGCACGTGCCCGAACTCCATCTGGTCCACGCAGTCGAGCAGGGCGACGTACCGGTCGAACGTCCACACACCGCTCGCGTCCTCGGTCCAGGGGCTGGCGCAGCGGACGGAGGCGATCTTCGACGCGATCCCCACGCAGCCAACCTTGTTGTCGCTCGCCGCGATCACCCCCAGCACGCCCGTTCCATGGGCGACGGCGGAATAGTTCTCGCCGGTGAGGATGTCCGCCCGATGGTCCACGAGGTCCTCGTGATCGAGGTTCCAGCCCCACTCGAAGTCGGCGAGTGACTGCCCCTCGCCCGCACCCCCGGGGTGGCCCCATGCGAATCGCGCATCGATCCCGCCTGCATCGGCGCTGTCCAGGTACCCTTGCTCCGTGGACTGCGGGTCATCGAGCGCGTCGACCGTCGGCGGGGGTAGCGGCCCCGGCTCGAGCGAGACGCGCTCGACCCCGGCAGACTCGGCGCCCTGGCGGATGATGTCGAGGACGGCCTGGCCGGCGACCCCGCGCGGCACGGTCAGGGCGATGAAGTTGCCGAAGTTGGGTGGTCGGTACGATGGATCCGACTGCCGCGCCTGCGCGAGGAGCCGCGCCCACCACTCTTCGCTTCGCGAAAAGAGGGGGCGGCCGGCCAGGCCCGGAAACACGCGGAGCCATTCGCTCCCGCCCGGAATGCGATGGAGTCCGTCCGAGGATCGATCGGGCTCCCCGGGAAGGTCGATCTCGTCGACGAACTTGACAATGACGCGGGGTCGGAACTGCGGGTTCCGGATCGCCGGTGCCGGGCGGGTCGGTGCCACGGGAGCATCTCCTCGGAGGCCCCGCATGGGTCGGCCTCGGCTCGAGGTCAGGGGGGAGTCGAGCAGCCGAACAATTCTACCTTAATGGGGGATCGGGCGCACCAACCGTGTCGGGCCTCCGGAACCCCTGCTTCCGCTGAGCCGTCGGTGGCGAAACCCTACGGTTCCTGCTGCGCCGGGCGGATCACGATCTCGTTGAGCACCACGTGCGCAGGACGCGTCGCGGCGAAAGCGATCACGTCCGCCACGTCGGCCGAGTCGAGAGGGCGGATCGCGGCCATGAAATCGCGGGAGCGCTTCTGCATCGCGGGATCGGGCACGTGGTCGACCAGCTCGCTGATCACAAAGCCCGGCGACACGACCGTGACGCGAATGCCGATGGACGCGCCTTCCTTGCGAATGGATTCGGAGAACGCGTTCACGGCGGCCTTGCTCGCGGCGTAGGCCGACGCGCCCGGGTTGCGGATCGTGGCCGCGACCGACGACACGTTGACGACGTGCCCCGCGCCCTGCGCCTTCATCAGCGGCCAGGCGGCGTGCGTCGCGTTCATCAGCGCGAGCACGTTCAGTTCGAGCATGCGCCGCCAGTCCTCGGCCGTGGCGGCCGCGAGCGTCGCATTGAGCATCACGCCCGCGTTGTTGACCAGGATATCGAGTCGGCCGGCGCGCGCGTGGGCCTCGCCGACGATGCGGCGCGCCTCGTCCGCGACGGTGAGGTCGCTGTCGAACGCGATCGCATCCGCGCCGAGCTTCGGCAGGAGCGTAGCCAACCGATCGGCCCGGCGTGCCACGACCACGACGCGCGCGCCGGCCGTGGCCAACGCCAGCGCCGTCGCCTCGCCGATTCCCGACGATGCTCCGGTGACCAGGGCGACGCGACCCGCGAGCGCGCCGCTCACGCCTGCTTCCGCGCGCGCAGCTTGGTCACGATCCACAGCGCCAGCGTCCACGACGGGACGAAGTTCGCGATGGGGACGAGCTCGGTCACGAACGCGGGCAGGAACGCGATGTGGAAGCCCATCCAGCGAACGAGCAGGAACCCGACGAGGATGTCGACGCCCACGTTCCACGGCGCCAGGCCGCCCCACGCGAACAACGGGAACAGCCCCCACTGCAGGAGGTCGGCGCCGATCGCGACGAACCAGGCGCGACGCGTCTTCCACGCTTCGCGCGCCAGATCCGTGGCGCCCGCGTTCGCGCCCCCTGCGCCCCGCATGGGCGGCACGGGCGGCACGGGCTCAGTCTCCAGAATCTCGGGCTCATCGTTCATGGGGCATTCTCCTCCTGCGAGTCGGGGTTCCGGGTCCCCGTCGCCGCAGCGACCGCAGGAGGACGCACGCGAAGCGGGCGGCATCCGAGGACGCCTCACCTCGCTGCGGCGATGGGGACCCGGAACCCCAGCGTAGCACCTACTCGCTCCGCAGCGCCTCGATCGGATCGAGCTGCGAGGCACGAATCGCCGGCAGCGTGCCGAACGCGATCCCGATGATCGAGCAGAAGACGAGTCCGATCACCGCCCACTCGAGCGGGACGCGCGGCTGGAAGCTGGTGAAGACTGCGACCAGGTTGCCGAGGCCGAAGCCGATCAACACGCCGACGACGCCGCCGATGTTGCACAGGATCACCGCCTCGAGCAGGAACTGCGTGCGGATGGTCGAGGCCTTCGCCCCGAGCGCCTTGCACAGGCCGATTTCGCGCGTTCGCTCGGTCACGGCGACGAGCATGATGTTCATGATCCCGATCCCGGCCACGATCAATGCGACGATGCCGATCACGAACGCCGCGAGCTTGAGCCCCGCGCTCATCTCGTTGAACTGCGTGATCAGGCTCGCGCTGCTGAAGAAGTCGAAGTTGTCCTCTTCGCCGGGGCGCACGCCGCGCTCCCTGCGGAGGACCTGTCGTGTCTGCTCCATCGCGTCGTCGACGAGCAGCGGCGTCTTCGCCCGCACCGTGATGTTCACCGAGCGGGCCTGGCCGCCCCGGTCCGTGGCGCCGTACACGTCCTGGAACGTCGTCACCGGAATGAGCACGTAGTTGTCGTAGCTGCCGCCGAACGCGGACTTCTTCTCGTCGAAGACCCCGATCACCCGGTATTTGCGGCGGTCCACCAGGACGTCGCGCCCGATCGGGTCGATGAACGGGAACAGCTTCCCGGCGATCGCGTGCCCGATGACCGCGACCTTGCCGCCGCTGCGCACGTCCATGGGCGACAGGTTCCGCCCCAGGGCCACGGCGTGCGTATTGTTTGGCGCGTACTCCGGGGTGCCGCCGACGATCGAGACGTTCGGGTTGGTCGACTCCCCCTTGTACTCGACGACGAAGCCGAAGTCCCACAGCTCGGAGCCCACGAGGTCCGCCGTGGTGACCTGCTCGCGGATGGCGGCGGCCTCGTCGAGTGTCAGCGGCGGCCGGCGCATCGCCCGCCGACGCTGCGCGTCCGACGCGAATCCCCCCGCCGGCCACTTCTGGGCCTGGAACACCTGTGTGCCGAGCACGCTCATCTCCTGTTCCATCGTCGCCTGCACGAGCGCGAGAGCGGTCATGACGGCGATGATCGAGGCGACGCCCGCGACGATCCCGAGGAGCGTCAGGGCCGACCTCAGTCGGTTCGCCGCCAGCGAGCGGAGCGACATCGAGACGAGCTCACCCCAACGCATGGGCCGCCCTTCCCGTCTCACTCATGGCGCAGCGCCTCGATGGGATCGAGCCGCGCGCCGCGCACGGCGGGCGCGACACCGGCGGCCACGCCGGTGACGATCGAGACGAGGATGGCGATGATCACGATCGGGATCGACGGGCTCGCCGGCATCACCGTGGCGTTGATCACCGCGGTGACCATCGCCGCGAGAACGATCCCGATCAGGCCGCCCAGCAGGCAGATCGCCGCCGACTCGAACAGGAACTGGAGGAGAATGCTCCGTCGCGTGGCGCCCATGGCCTTGCGCAGCCCGATCTCCTTCGTCCGCTCGGTGACGGAGACGAACATGATGTTCATCACCCCCACCGCGCCGACGAACAGCGAGACGCCGGTGACCAGCAGGCCGACCAGCAGGACGACGCCCATGACATTGCTGAACGTGCCCATCAGGGTGTCGAGCTTGTTGATGCTGAAGTCGTCGGCCTCGGCCGGGCGGAGCTGGCGCAGCTTCCGCATCTCGCCAATCACGAGGTATTCGAGTTCGGCGACGTCCTCCTGGCGCGGCGCCTTGATCGCGATGTTCAGGTCCACCTGCCCGCGGCGGCCGCCGAACGCCCGGACGTAGGACGTGATCGGGACGTAGACCTGGCGATCAAAGTTGGGGCCACCCATGAACCCACCGCCCTGCTTCTCCATGACGCCGACGACGCGGAAGTCGACGCGGCCGATCCTGAGCGTCTTGCCCAGGGGCTCGGTGCCGCGAAAGATGCCGTCGCGGATGTCGCGGCCGATCACGCAGACGCGCCGCTTCGAGAACACGTCGATCGGCATCAGGAAGCGCCCGAACTCGGGCTGGCCGGCGGACATGTTCAGTTCCTTCTCGGTCGTGCCGAGGATGGTGACCGCCTCGGCGATCTCGGAGCGGAACTTGACGTCCTGGCGCGTGCTGAGCGTCGGGTTGACGAGCGCCCGGCCACGCAGGCGGGCTTCGAGCAGGCGGGCCTCGCGCAGGTCGAGGGGCGGGCGATTGCGATAGCGGAAGAAGTCGTTCATCACGACCCACGGCATGCGGGAGACGTAGATCACGTCGGTGCCCATCGCCGACAGGCTCTCGCGGAACTTGTTCTGCAACCCGTTCACCGCGGCCATCGTCGTGACGACCGCAACGATGCCGATGATGATGCCGAGCGTCGTCAGCGCGCCCCGGGCCTTGTTCGCGAGAAGCGCACGCAAGGCGACCTGCAGGGATTCGCGCACGACGAGCGGCGTTCGCATCGGGCCGCTCCCTACTCCCGTGACGCCGTCTCGCCCGTCTTCTCGGGCGCTTTCTCGTTGTTCACCTTCACGGTCGCGCCGTTCTCGAGGTCCTTGGAGATCGCGCGATAGCTGCCCGAGACGACTTCCTCGCCTTCCGCGAGCCCGCTGAGGATCTCGATCCACTCCTCGCTCTGGATGCCCGTGGTGACCGGCCGGGCGTTCGCCTTCCCCAACTCCAGGCGGAAGACGACCTCGACGAAGCCGTCGCGGTCGGCCTTGTAGCGCGCTTCGGCGTCCTTGCGCTTCTCGCCCTTCATCAGAAGCTGGTCGACGGTGCGGAGTGCGACGGACTGGAGCGGAACGCTCAGCGCGTTCTCGACGGTGCGGGTGAGGATGTCCGCCGTCGCGGTCATTCCCGGCCGCAAAGTCGCCAGTGGCTCCGTGATGCCGATCTTGATCTCGAACTCGGTCTTCTGGTCCGCGGTGCCTGTTCCCGAGGCGTTGGCGCTGCTGCCAATCTCGCGCACGACGCCCTTCAGGACCTGCCCGGGCAGGGCGTCGACCTGGATCTCCGCCGCCTGGCCGACCTGGATGTCGATGATGTCGTTCTCGTCCACGTCGACCTGCGCCTCCATCTCGCGCAGGTCCGCGATCACCAGGATCACGTCCGCCTGGAACTGCGAGCCAAGGGCCATCTCGCCGGCCTCCTTGTTCAGCTCGCTCACCGTGCCGGACATGGGCGCGTAGATCCGCGTCTTCGACAGGTCATCACGCGACTGCTTGAGCGCGGCGCGGGCCTGCGCCACCTGCTCGAGCGCGGCGCGGTGGCGCGGCACCTCGACCATGTGCGCGGTCTGCCGTGTGTCGAAGGACGACTGCGACTCGAGGCCCCGCCCGAGCAGCTCCTTGGAGCGCGCCAGGTCCTTCTGCGCCTGCTCCATCGTCTGCGACACGAGCGCGGCGTTCGCCTGGGCGGAACGCACGCTGGCCTCGGCGCTCTCGACCGCCGCGAGGTAGCGATCGCGCTCGAGCTCGACCAGCAGGGTGCCCTTCTCGACCCACTGGCCTTCCTGGACCGCCAGCTTCGTGATCCGCGCACTGAGGTCGGCGCTGACCTTGACCTGCACCCGCGGCTGGATCCGGCCGGTGCCGTTGACCTTCTGCACGATCTTCTGGCGGCTCACCGGCGTCGTCTGGACCTCGAGTTCCTTCCCCCCGCGGCCGCGCATCACGAGGACGGCCGCGACGGCGCCCACGACGAGCAGCCCTGCAGCACCGATCCATAGGACTCGTCGTTTCATGCTCTCGTGATCTCCACGTTGGGGTGCATCCGGTCGAAGGGGCGCATCGGGGGTCCGTGCCTTGCTACGGACGGGGATGGGGTTTGGTTCCCGAAGCCCCGGCAGTCTACCAAAGCGAGACCTCCTCCACCGGGCGGTGAAGGAGGTCCGTGCTCAGCCAGGGAAAACTCAGGAGAGGGGAGCCGAGGCCGCCCCCCCGATCTCGATCCATGGGTCAATCCGGCGCGCCCACCGAGGCCACGCGCACGAGCCGACCGTTGATCTCGACCCCGGGCCCGCTCAATTGCACCAAATAGACGCCTGCCGGAGTCCCGCGGCCCGAAGCGTCGCGCCCGTCCCAGCGCACGACCTGGGGCCCGCCGTCGAGCCGGCCCAACTCGAGCGTGCGGACGATGCGCCCGCGCGCATCGACGATGCGCGCCCGCACCTGGGTGGGCGCTGCCAGGGCAAACCCGAGCGTCACGGCGCCGCTCGAGGGATTCGGCCATGCGCGCAGGGCGAGGGAACCGGATCCGCCGGTGGGATCGACATCGAGCCCGGGCCAGACCATGTCGCCGCGCAGGATTTGGTTCCCGCGCTGGGCCGCCGCCGCGAGCGAGTACCACGGCGAACGCGGGAAGAAAGGCGACCTCGTTTCGAGCCGCGCGCGCCAGTGGATCGGCCCGTTGCCGAACGGCGGGTTGATTTCGCGCGTGGTGATCCTTGCCGCGGACGTGCCGAGGGTCGACGCGAAGAACGAGTGCCACGTGTCGTGGTGGACGCCGTCGGCCGGGGCGAACGGATTGCCGGCATCGGCCATCTCGACGCGGAGTCGCATGTCGCCGCCGCCGCGCGGCGAGCGCACCTGGTGCTCGAGCGCGAACTCGCCGAGCCCGATCGAGTTGTGCGCCGCGAGCACGGAGGTGCTCCCGGGGAGGATCATGCGCGTGCGACGGTTCGGCGTGAAGCGACCGTTGCCGGCGAAGACGTCGATGCGCCCCGCGTCCGATCCCGCGAACAAGTCCGCGAACGGCGTGCCGATCACGACGTCGGCGAAGCCGTCGCCGTTCATGTCGCCGGGCCCGGCGGCGGACAGGCCGAGCTGCGCGCCCGCTTCGGCACCCTGGTAGAAGAATGGCACGCCGGGGTCCAACCCGTTGGGGCCTCCGCGGTAGACACGGATCACCCCGGCGTCGTTGAACTGGTTGTTCATCAGCGGGGTGCCTGCGATCACGTCGTCGTACCCATCGCCGTCGATGTCACCGGCGCGCGCGACCGTCTCGCCGAACTGCTCGTTGGCCTGCCCGTTCGTCCCGATGAAGGCGGGGAGCGCGATCATCCCGGCCGCCGAGCCGCGATGCAGGTGAAAGCGGCCCTCGTTGGGACCGAAGCTCCCGTCGATGTAGGGCTCGCCGACGACGACGTCGCCGTAGCCATCGGCGTCGACGTCACCCACGCCGGCGACGCGAAGGCCGTAGCTCGCGAAGTCGTACTCCCCGTCGCGGCGCTGGCTCGCGACGAGCGGCGGACCCGCCGGTCCGCCATGATGGAGGAAGACGCGCCCGCCGTCGGGCACGATCCCCACGGGCTGGCCGAAGACGAAGATCACGGGATCCGCGAGCGGCGCGCCGAAGACGACGTCGTCGTAGCCGTCACCATTGACGTCGATCTCGCCGGCGAGGGCGTAGCCCATCAACGCGGTCGTCTCGCTGCCGCGCCAGGTGAGGTTCGGCAATGGCCCCGGCCCCGACTGCGATCCGAGATGCAGCGTGACCTCGCCCACGTCGGCACGCCCGAGGACTTCATCGTCGGCGTAGGGACAACCGATCACGAAGTCTGCGAAGCCGTCGCCGTTGACGTCGCCCGCGCCGGCCACGCTGAAGCCGTACCCGTCGTATGCGCCGGTGCCGTTGTACGTTCGATCGGGCGGCCCGACCGAGGGCCCCGCCGGTGAGCCACGCCAGAGCACCGCGCGGCCCACGTCGGGCGCGACGTACGGGGAAGGTCCCGGCGCGCCGATCAGGATGTCGTCATAACCGTCGCCGTCGACGTCCCCGGCCGCCGCGAGCGAAAAGCCGAAGTTCGTCCCGTTCAGGGCCGAGCCGCCCATCGTCCACACGGGAACGGGCGAGGGCGGATCGCCGCCGAGGAACAGTCGGACGCGTCCGGTGTACGCCGGGTCGGTCGGCGACGTCATGCCCGGCTCGGCCGCGAGCAGGTCGGCATAGCCGTCGCCGTTGACGTCGCCCGCGGGCGCGACGCGGCTCCCGACCGCTTCGTTGGGGCCGCCACCGAGGATCGACACGGTGGGAAATCGCGCGAGCGGCTCGGGCCCGCCGAGGCAGACTTCGGCCTTGCCGCCGTCGAGGACGCCGGGCGGATCGAAGTTGGGAAAACCGAAAACGATGTCGCCGAAGCCGTCGCCGTTGACATCGCCGGCCGAGATCGCGCTTGGGCCCAGGAACGGCGCGACCCTCGAGCCCAGAAAGGCCATGTTGCCGAATTCATTCGGCGACCACGTCAACACGTGGTGCGTCACACCACTCGCTTCGAAGTCGGGAAGGTAGGCCGCCAGGATTTCGGCGCGGCCGTCGCCGTCGAGATCGCCGGCCGGCGCGACCGTCATGCCGTACTGCGAGAAGGCAGCACCGGTGTGCGTGAAGACCGGCGCTCCCTGGTAGGCCGCGACTCCTGAGTGCGGAATGTCGACCCGGCCGCGGTAGACGTACATCCGTCCTGCCGCAGTGCTCATGCCGGCGTCGTAGCCCGGCGCACCGATCGCGAAGTCCGCATAGCCGTCACCGTCGATGTCCCCGACGCCGGCGACGCTCGCGCCGAAGTTCGTGCCGACCTGCCCCGATGGATCGGTGAGCAGGCTCTGCCGGCCAGTGAACGTCACTCCCGCCGCGGCGCCGTACCAGATCATGGCGCGGCCTGGATCGCCCGGCGCGTTGCCGGGCATGCCCATGAGCACGTCGTCGTACCCGTCGCCGTCGATGTCGCCGAGGCCCGCCACCGAACTTCCGGACTGCACGTAGCCGATCGGGTCGGCCGGGCTGTAGGCGATCCCGCCGAGAGGCTGGGCCTTTCCGTGGAAGAGAACCGCGCCGTCGTCGTTTCCCGGGTCCAACGGATCGCCAGGGATTCCGATCATGATGTCGTCGAATCCGTCGCCGTTGACATCACCCGCGCCGGCGACCGACCAGCCGAATCGCTTCTTTACGCCCGTGTAGTAGGAGCCGTAGATCACTTCGCTCGTCGACATCGTGAGCCCTGCGGCGGATCCTCGAAACACGTAGACACGGCCGGCGTTGTAGATCTCGCTCGGGTGCGGCGTCTGCCATACGGTCGGGTCGCCGATGATCACGTCGTCGTAGCCGTCGTTGTTCACATCGCCGGCGCTCGCGACCGACCAGCCAAACTTCGACAGCGGATCGAGCCCGCCCACGTTCCACGCCGTGGAGACGAGGCCGTTCGAAGTGCCGCGATAGAGATACGCGCGCCCGCCGCCGGCCGCGTCCGGTGCTCCCACGATGACGTCGCTGTAGCCGTCCCCGTCGACGTCACCTGCGGTCGAGACGGAATAGCCGAAGCGGGCGTTCACGACGGTGCCGTTCTGCGTCCAGATGGGGGTCGTCGCCAGCGCAGCGATGACGTCCGCAGGCGGGGCGGTCGCGGCCCAGGCAGGGAGGGCGAGGGAAAGACACAGGACTGCGGCGGGGACGGCAGGGCGGCGGAACATGGCGAGCCTCCAGGGTCGACGATCGGAATGGAGACTCCATGGTGTCGGGGTCCCCTCCCAACCTGTGACGATGGAGGGGACGGCGTGTCAGCCTGCGGGCTCTCGATTGTCGTAAGGGGGCTCGAAACCCCTACAACTTCCGGTACCTCGGCCCGCCGCCGCCCTCGGGCGGCACCCAGGTGATCACCTGGTAGGGATCCATGATGTCGCAGGTCTTGCAGTGCACGCAGTTGCTGGCGTTCAGGCGCAGCTTCG
>JBKJNH010000068.1:0-3903 GCA_046596055.1 Candidatus Eiseniibacteriota bacterium | reverse complement strand
GGACGGAGGGCTGGCAAGGGTCTCGGCCCAGAAGGTCGCCTCGACCGGGGACCCGATCACGGCGTGGGAGCCGTCGATGTCGACCTTGACCGGGCTCGGGCCGGTGCCGGATTCGCTCACGTATTCCGACTGCTTGTACCCCGGGTCGCCGGTCTCGAAGAAGTAGACCGCGTCACCCGTCGCGGTGGAGATGGACTGACCGTCCTTGGCGGAGGCGAGAATCCAGCGGCCGCTCATCGCGACGTCCGAGCCCAGGTAGAAGGTGTGGAAGTTGTAACTGGCGTCATAAGCGAACCGGTATCCCCCCTCGAGCGGAGCACCGGGGAGCACGCCGTCGCGGGAGAGCACGGCCACGGAGCCCTGGAACGGCATGAAATTGATCTCGCGGTAGGGGGCCCCGATGACGAGCCACTCGCCCTCGCCATCGATGGACCAGCCGAATCCGTCGAAGTTGTAGGGGTTGGGATAGCCGTAGAAGTAGGACGGCATCAGGTTGGTGAACGCGGTCGCATCGCCGTCGCCGAAGCTCGGAACCATGCCGCTTTCGCACACCTGCGGCGAGGAGAGCGCCCCGGCGACCGACTCCACGCAGTACGTGTAGCCGGTGCCGGGCACCGCCGTGTTGTCGGTGAAGGAGGTCGTGTTGGCGGGGACCTCCTGCAGCAGGACGCCGTCGCGGCGGATGCGGTAGGCCGATTCCAGGGCGGACTGGTCGAGCCACGCGACGACCACCCGGTCCGGGTACAGGTCCGAGGCGTTCACGCTCACCGGTGGAAGGAGCGCCGTGTAGCCCGCATCCCTTCCGACCGGAGAAACTCCGAGCGTGGCGCCGCCGAGCAGGTCCACGGCGAGGACCGAGTACTCGTACTCGGTCCCGAACGTGATGGCTGCGTCCTCAAAGCGATTGGCATTGGCCGGGAGCACCGCCACCTGCAGCGAGTCGTTGGTCGCCGTGTTCCGGCGCCAGACGTGGTAGGCCTCCTCGTAGCGCGACTCGTCCACCCACGTCAGCACGATCCGGTTCTCGGATGTTCCATCGGTCGCATCGACGAAGGTCGGGGCCCGCAGCGACCGGCTGCCCTCGTTGCTCCCGCCGTCCGACTCGGTGGTGTCGGCGCGGCCCGGGCCGTAGGCCTGGAAGGCCCGGACGACGTACTCGTAGCGCCGGCCGGGAGTGCCGGTCGGGTCGACGTGGCGGACGCTGTTGGCCGGCCGCGTGGCGATGCGGTCGAGCGCGTCGTTCGTCCCGGCGAGCCGCCGGTACACGTAGAAGCCGTTCTCGATCGCGGAGCGGTCCGTCCACTCGATCTCGACGCGGTCCTCGAACTCCTCGTCCGACGCGCCGACCGAAACCGGCGCGGAGATCCGGCGCGAGCCGCTGTCGGGCGCCGCCGGCGACTCCACGCCGAGGGCGGTGACCGCGGTCACCGCGTACTCGAGGCGGACGCCCGCCGGCCCGCCGTCGTCCGAGTGGGACCGGCGATCCCCGGACACCGAGCGGATGAACGTGCCTCCGCGGAAGACCTTGAACAGCACCACGGAGGTCGAGGTGCTCTCCCACGTGATGTCCACGCGGTCCTCGAGCGTGCCGTCGGTGGCCGCCACGTTGACCGGCGCGAGGACGACCGACCGACTGCCGTCGTCACAGACCGGAATGGAGCGGCCGCCCTGGTTGCTGAAGGCGACGACGCAGTAGGTGTAGGGCGTGCCAGGCGCGCCCCCGTTGTCGTCGAACGCCGTGACGTCGGCGCCGACATTCCCCACGAGGGTCGAGTCGGTGGTCCCGGCCGGCATCCGGTAGACGAGGAACCCGTCCTCGGTCTCGAAGTCGTCCCGCCAGCTGATGCGGACCTTCTCGTCAAAGGTGCCGTCGGTCGCCTGCACGTTGGCGGGCCCGGCGAGGATCCCGATGCCGCCCGTGTCACAGCCGCGCGCGGACTCGCGGTTGCCGCCGTCCACGGCGGCGACGCAGTACTCGTAGGACGTGCCGCTGACGGCGGTCAGGTCCACGTACGAGATCGAGTCCGCCGGGAGGGTGGCGATCAGCTGCGGCGCGCCGCCCTCGGCGCGGTAGACGCGATAGTTCACCTCGAGCTGCGTCGCATCCAGCCAGGTGATCACGACCCGATCGGTGTACTGGCCGTCGGAGGCCGCGACCTGGAGCGGGGCCCCGATGACGGCGCTCGCGCCGTCGTCGGCGAGCGGCGCGGTCGTGTTCCCCGCGGCGTCGAACGCGATCAGTTCGTAGGTGTAGGTGGTTCCGGCGACCGCCGTCCGGTCCTCGATCGCCTCGATGTCCGGCGCGGTGACCTGCAACGGGGCGCCGTCGCGCAGGATCCGGTAGCCGGCTTCGACGGTCGATCGATCGGACCACTGGAGGCGGACGTAGTTCTCGAACGTCGCATCCGAGGCGGTGAAGCCCGTCGGCGGGAAGATGATGCGCTGCCCGTTGTCGCACGTGGTGCCACCTTCGATGTCCATCATGTCCACGACCGACACGCAGTACGTGTACTCGACGCCCGGCGTGCCGGTGACATCGGAGAACAGCAGGTCGTCCTGCGATGCGACGCGAATGAGCGTGTTCGCCGAGGGCGGATCGCCGGCGAGACGCCGATAGATCTTGTAAAGGAATGTGCCCGCGTCAACGGCCGCCCAGCGGATTTCGGTGCGGTCCTCGTAAATGGCGTCGGACGCCCGGACGAACGTCGGTGGGTCGATTGCCGTCGTGACCGCAGATTCCGGCCCGGCGCCCTCGGCCGCGAGCCCGGCGGTGGCCGCGATCAACTCCGCGTCGACCGTCCGCACCGGCGCGAGCGTCGCGCCGCCTGCAGGGACGTGCTCGATCTTGATCCAGGCCGCACCCGTGCGGCGGAAGCGGACGATCGCGCCGGTGTCGCTGGCGAGGCTGACCACGCCATCGGCGGACTCGACGCGCGTGCCGAAGCGATCACCCACCGTGCCCGCGGGGGTGAGACGCGCCGCCAGGCGCCAGGTCGTTCCGGTCCGCTCGTACACGTACGCCGCGCCGTGCCAGCCCTCGTCCCACGGGGCGCCGATGACCATCGTATTGCCCGACACCGCGACCGCAGCGCCGAAGCGGGCACGGGCCTCGCGTTCCTCCGGAGCGAGCGTGGCCTCGAGGATCCAGCGGTCGCCCGCGCGCCGGTAGACCGACGCCGTTCCGCGGAAGTCGTCGCGGCGCGATGCGCCCGCGACGGCCCACGCGCCGTCGGCGGTGCGGTCGTACGCGATGCCCCGGTTGAGCGAGGCGGCCGAGGCGAACTCGGGGGAAGCGACTCCGAGCAGGGCGAACATCGCTGACAACAGGACACCCAGGGCACAGGTCGAGATCACGCGGGCACGCGAGGACATTATGGAGAGTCTCCTGAACGGACGCTTACGGCGGGAACTTCGGGATCGTGGATCAAGAGCAGACCAGCAATGAGACCGGCCCCGGATGAAGACCGTTTCAATGTGCGACGCACACTAGACACTTTCCTGCCGTACTGCACGGAGGATTTTCAAATGTTCGACGGTAGCAGCGCGAACGCGGGGGGTTGCCTCCGGCTCCGCCCAGGGGCACCATCCGGGCATGACCCGCCGACGCGCCGTCGAGATCCTCGTCGCGCTTGCGGTGCTCGTGCTGCTGGTGTCGGTCTTCCTCGTCCGGTCGACCGCCCGCCGCACCGAGCCGCCGCTGGCGCCGCTGTTTCATCCGGTGGAAGGCGCACTGCCCGACCTCGGCGCGGAGGATGCGCTCGGCCGCATTGCTGTGCGGTCGCCCGACGGTTCGCGAACCGCGCTGCTCTACCCGGTCGAGTTCGAGGAGCCCGCGGATCTATACGTGCTCACCGCGCCCGGAGCGGGGGCCCGCTTCGCGCTCGCCGAGTCGGTCGCCGCCAC
>JBKJNH010000187.1:0-7244 GCA_046596055.1 Candidatus Eiseniibacteriota bacterium | reverse complement strand
GCCGCACCGCGGACAGCCGCACCGCGATGGGCAGCGCCGCGTTGTCCGTGCCGACCGTCGGGGTTCCGACCTGGATGTAGAAGGTCGCGGTCTTCGAGATGTCGGCACTCCCCCGCTTGGTGACGACGACCGCCGGGAAGGCGCCCAGGTATCCGTTGTACTGGATCACCTCGTCCACCCCGTCCCCGTTCGCCTCCGCGAGCAGCCCCTGGTTGGGCAGCAGCGGGACGTAGATGGAATCCTCGACCTGGTGATCGAACATGCGCAGGTCGAGATTCGCGTTGCCCGACTGGTTGATCAGGCGGACCTGTCGCGGAAGGTTGAAGATGTGCAATTCGAGCGCAGCGACCAGCTCGTCGGGATCGAGCGTGTACGGCCCGAACGTGCCCGTGTCCGTCCCGATCGAGATGGATTTGGTGCCATGCACGACGACGTTCCCCGTCGCCGCGCCCGCCTTGACCAGGCCGAGATCAACCGCTCGATATGCGCTGGCGTCGAACCCGAGCAGTTCAGTGCGCCCCGCCGGGAACGTCGACGTCTTCTCAGGCAGGGTGAACCCGTTCCCCGGTCCCGTCGACGTCAGCGAATACGCCGCGAGGTCGATGTCGTCCGTCGCCGTGCGCGGAACGGCCGCGTAGAACCACCAGTAGCCGTTGACGCCGTCGTCCTGGATCGTCGGCGTCCGGAGGCCGTCGACGTTGTTGTACTTCGTGACCGCGGCCGGCACCTGCGCCCAGCCACCCTGCGGGTCGGGCGGCGCCGCGCGCGTCACCGGCACGTCGGGGTTGACGAGGAGCGGGGACCAGATCTTCTGCACGGCCCAGTCGTTGTCGATCTCGTTGAACTCGTCGATCGACTGCCCGAAGTCGTTGATGAAGCCCATCGTGTGCCGTCCACCGCGGATGTTGCGCAGGGTCGAGATCCACGAAGCGTTCGCGCCGGCATTGAGCGCCGGCGGCGACCAGGTCAGGACCTCGCCGCCGTCGAGCAGCTCGCGCGCCGTGAAGCCTGTCGCCGCGGTCGGCCCGTTGTTCGTGTACCCGTAGTAAAAGCGCGTGTTGTTCGCGTTGCCGTCGAGCACAGTCGGCTGTGAGGTCGCGTTCCCGACGCCGTCCTTGTAGACGCCGGCCGGCTGGTTGATCGCGCCGCCCGCGGTCGACGCGGTGAGCTCGGCGGTCGGACGACGGATCGTGATCGTGTAGTCGAGCGTGCCGGTGCCCTCGGTGCGATCGCGGTAGACAACGATCGCGTGACGCCCCTGCGCGGCGGTCCATGTCGCGCCCTGCACGAGCCCAAGTTGCGCCGAGACCCGCGAAGCCGACGTTCGGGTCCCGATCTCGAAACCCGGGTCCTGGACCGCGAAGTGAAGCCCGGACGTCGCGTTGAGCTCGAGCGACACCGCTCCAACGCCTGCGGCCAGCACGCTCAGGTCACGGACGGCAACCATCTGGTCGCTGGCGAACGATCCGGTCATGGTTGTCGTCGTGCCGCTGAAGGAGGTCGACGTGCCGCCGGACAGCCGCGACTCGAGGCGCGAGCCGCCGGTGCCCGAGACGAGCAGGCTCGTCGCGTCGAGCTGGTCCAACGGATTCGTCTGGAGGTTCACCATCGCCCACTCGGTCTTGCCCGCGCTGTGCGTCGACGCGATGTACTGCGTCCCCGTCGTGAAGCCCGCGGTCGCCGAACTCGTCGGGAAGTGCAGCGCGAGGTCGAGATCCGTGACGTCATCCGACGGATGGAGCGCCATGATCCAGAATTCGGCCGAGGTGAGGAGCGCGGGGCCGACCATGCGCACCGCGTCCAGGTTGTCGTACGTCGTCTCCGACACTGGCACGTCGGCGCGACCGGCGGTGCGCAGAGGCGGCGGCGTGCGCGAGACCACCGCACTCGCCGACGTCGGCATCGTCACCGGCACCCACGACCACTGGTGGGCGTTCCGGTTGTTGGTCTCGCTGATCTCGTCGATGTCGTTGTTCTTGTTCACCGCCGTCCCGATCACGTGGCGGCCGCCGCGAACGTTCCACGCGACGTTCAGGAGGAACGCGCCGCTGCCGGGCGGCAGGTTGTAGCCCACGCCGCCGCCGGCCTCGACTCCGTCGACGTACAAACCGAGGAGGTCGTTGCCGCTCCGCGAGTCTCCGAGGTTCGCCACCCCGACGTTGAGGTAGGAGTTCACGTCGCCATTGAGCGTCGTCGGGGCCGGCACCGAGCCGAACGAAGCGTCGGCCGCAGCACGGGGCACCATTGGCGACGACCAGCCGCCGAACGCGAACGGGACCAGGTCGGGCAGGCCGGCGTTGATCATGCCGTAGCCCGTATACTTGTCCCAACCGGTCGGTGTCTGCGCATCGCTCAGGTCGATCGCGGTCTCGACCAGGCGGGCGCGCACCTGGGCCGGAGTCCACGTCGGGTGCTGCGAGCGCAGCAACGCGATCACGCCCGCCGCATACGGCGTCGCGCACGACGTGCCGTTGAAGTACTCGCTGTACTCGGTCCCGCTGTACCCGGCCGAGCCCTGGATGTCGGTCGTCGGCAGCATTGTCGGCGCGACGAAGTCGACCGCCGCCGAGTCGTCCTTGGTGGCGACGCCCCAGCTCGAGCCCCAGAAGATCTCGTTGTCGCAGCTCACGCCCAGCGAGTCGGGCTGCGAGTTCCCGAACGCGGCCTCGGAGGGAATGCTGCTCGACCGCTTGCGCCCACCGCACGGGCTCGCCGCGCCGATCGCGATGACTTTCGGGTGGTTCGCCGGGAACGCGATCGAGGAGATGTTGGAGTTCCCGGTCGCCGCGACCAGGACGACTCCGGCCGCGTCCGCGGCGTTGAGCGCGTCGGACACGATCTTGAACCACGGGATCTGAAAGCTCATGCTGATCACTTTGGCGTTGTGCGAGGTCCCGTAGGTGATGCAATTGGAAATGTTCGTCACGAGGAAGCTGTTGACGCCGTCGAATCCGCGGAGCGCCATGACCGAGGAGCCGCCCGCCGCGCCCGCGACGCCCTTCGTGTTATTTGCGAAACCGGCCGCGATGCCGGCACACGCCGTTCCGTGGCCGAGCGAGTCCGACGCTACGGGGTCGTTGAACATGTAGTCCCAGCCCGCAGACTGGCTGAGGTCCGGATGGGTGGGATCGATGCCCGTATCGAGGATCCCGACAATCATGCTGTTCGTGCCGTAGCCCGCCGGCGCGCCCCACCCCGACTGGATGTTCGTGTCGAAGCCGACCGTGCCCACGTTCGAACCCGTGTGCGCCACGGTCCCCAAATTCCACTGCTTGAACGTGCCTGTGTTGTTGTGGCCCCAGTTGCGGACATACGTCGTGTCGTTCGGCGTGACGAAGAGGTCCACGTTCGAGACCGCCGGCTCGACGTATTCGACGCCCGGCGTCGCACGCAGGCGCGCGGCGGCCGCTTCATAGCCCAACGAGGCATCCAGCTGGAACACGAACCAGCGATCGAGGCCGTGCGCGCGGGCCTCGGGGAACAGGTTCTGTTCCTCGATCGCGATCGACACGGCCTGGACTTCGTACGTTCCCGTAAGGCTCTTCACGACCGAGCTTGCGCTACGCATCCGCGCCATGCCGCGGAGCGATTGCGTGCGGAGTACCGACGCTTCGTTCGGCGACAGCTGCACGAGCACGCGCCCGTCGAAGACCGGCGCGGAGGACTTCTGGGAATTCATGAGGGCGACCGCGCCGGCTGAGCCGGCCGTCACTACCAATGCGGCGAGCGCCGCGAGAAGAACTGCCTTCATCGCGTCACCGAGCGCGTGGCACTCGAGACCGACGGTGCGACCGCCGGGCGCTTTGGTCGAAGGATCGCCTCGATCTGCGCGTCGATCTCCTCGGCCTGGGTGACGCGTCCCTTCTCGCGTGCGAACGTGGCCTGAACCTGGAGAAGGTCTATCGTGAGGCCCTGCTTGGCCTGGGCCATACGGTTCTCGAGATCCTTGGTCGTCGCGGCATTGGTCGAGGCGTCGATCATCTTCTGGAGGCCAGCGATGTTCTTGGTCGCCGCCTCGAGCACGGCGTTCATGCGCGCATTGAGGTCGACGCGTTCGAGGCGCTCGATGCGGGCAGCGTCGACCTCGACCGTGGTCTGTTCGGATTGGACGGTCGTCGTGGCTTCAGCGGCTCGCGGGGCAGCGTCGGAACGGGTCGAAAGAAGGCACGCGCAGACGACGTAAAACAGGAGGATGCGTCGCATCGGAGGACTCCCTGGCGGACGGGATTGAATGGGGTGCTCGATGGGGCCCCGTCGGCCGCCACCGGACGTTGCGGAGGGGAGTCCGCTAAGAAGGCAATTGGGGAAGCGTGCGCGGGCCCCACCATGGGGCCCAGGCCGTGATGCGTCTAGTGCAAAGCGGTCACCCGCGTCGGTGGGTACCTATCGATCAAGGACACTCGGGTGCAGCAACTCGCACAACTCGAGAATCTCGAGCTTTGTGCCGCGCAGCGCCGGCTGCTCCACAACGCCCATCGGATCGCCCTTCAGACGACTGGTTGCCCGGGGACGCCTGCCTTGCGTGCGCGTCGGCAGCCAAGAACGCTTCTCGCCTGCGATCCTTGCTCGGTGGGCCGAGAGAGGAGGCAGGTAATGCGCCCACCAAAGGGAATGTTCTGGCGCGAGGGCAGGGGCTACTACTGCCGCGTGTACCAGGGCGGGAAGGAACGATGGGTCGCGCTGGGCAAGGAGTTCGACGTCGCCTTGGCGAAGTTCAAGGAGACGAGATTCCAGCCCGATCGCGACGAGCGGGTCTTGGTGCACGACCTGATCGAGCGTTGGCTCAAGGTCTACATCGCTACGGCCCGGAACGAAAAGGGGCAGCAGCTGGCGAAGCGGAGGACGGAACTGTACTTCGATCCGTTCTTCGGGCCCTACGCCGTCGGGAGCGTCCGACCGCAGGATCTGCGGCGCTACCGGCTGCATTTGGAGAAACGGGTCGGCACGCAAACGACCGCCCACATTCTGAGTGACGCGAGGTGCT
This sequence comes from Candidatus Eiseniibacteriota bacterium, assembly GCA_046596055.1. Lineage (GTDB taxonomy): Bacteria > Eisenbacteria > RBG-16-71-46 > RBG-16-71-46 > DASYSL01 > JANPEF01. The sequence goes on along the minus strand of JBKJNH010000187.1, from coordinate 2,260 downwards.
TCTTCCTGTGGGCGAAGGACTGCGAGTACATCCGCAGCGCTCCGGTTCCGAAACGGCTGCTCCCGCGGGTTCAGGAGAGACCGCCGGACAGACTGACGGATGACGAGGTCAGGGCCGTGCTGGGGTTCCGGAGCCGTGGGCGTTCTACCTTCGGCTGGCGCTGGTGGGTCGCTTGTTTCCGTACTCGACGAAGACGTCCGGTGCGTTCGCGACCGTCGTTCAGGGACACAGCGGCGTCGAGCGCTTTCACGTTCACCAGACCAGGCACACGTTTGCGACCAGGTGGCTGGAGGGAGGCGGCAGCCTTGCCGCCCTGCAGCAGATCCTCGGCCACTCGACGATCGTCGTGACGCAGCGCTACGCGCGGCTCGGCGATGACATCGTGAAGGCCAAAGCCAACCGCGTTTACCGTAGCCAGACCGTAGCCAGCGACAAATCAGCCGCCAGCTAAGTTATTCTCCCGCAGCAGGGGAGGGGTGGCCGAGTGGTCGAAGGCGGCGGTCTTGAAAACCGCTAGGGCGCAAGCTCTCGTGGGTTCGAATCCCACCCCCTCCTCCATGACAGCAGGGCGCGGTCAGAAGGTCATTCAAGTGCGGTGATCCCGGAGAAGTTCAGGAAGACGTGATGTGCCCTGACGCCGGCGGGGGGAGTCGCGTGAGGCCGGCGGAGGGGTTGCGCTCCGCGAAGTACTTTGCCGACCACTCGCTGGCGAACAGGACGACCGGGTTGTTGTCCATGTCGTCGCCCACGCGGGCGTCGCCCGGGAGAAACATCGCGTCGAGGCGGCCGGGATCGAGATCCGCGGGCAACCATCGAATGACGCTCCAGGGCGCGGTCTCGAGCCGGGATTCGGCGCCGTACTCGCTCTGGAGTCGGTACTGCACGACTTCGAACTGGAGTGGTCCGACGGCGGCAAGCAGCGGCACCCTCGCTTCACCGGCGCGAAGGTGGATCGTCTGAACCACGCCCTCGCGCACGAGCTGGTCGAGCCCGCGACGGAACTGCTTGGACCGTGCGGTGCTCGGATTGTGCAGGAATGAGAATGCCTCGGGCGTGAAGCGCGGGATCTCCTGGTACTGGATGGCAGGATCAGTGGTCAGCGTATCCCCGATCTGAAAGCTGTCGTGCCCGACCAGGCCGATCACGTCGCCGGGGAAGGCCTCTTCCACGGTCTCCCGGTCCCGCCCGAAGATGCGATGCGAACTCGAGAGGCGGACCATCCGCCCCGTGGCCGAGTGGTACACGCTCATGTCCCGTTCGAACCGGCCCGAGCACACGCGCACGAACGCGATCCGGTCCCGGTGCTTCGGGTCCATGTTGGCCTGGATCTTGAAGATGAACCCGGAAAAGTGGGGCGAATCGGCCGCGACGTGCACCCCGCGGTGGCCATCGCGCCCGCGGGGGGCGGGGGCGTGCTCGAGAAATCCATCGAGCAGCAGTTGCACCCCGAAGTTGTTGATGCCGCTACCGAAGAAGACCGGCGTGGTCTCCCCGGCAAGCACGGCAGCGTCGTTCCACTCGTGGCCGGCATGCTCGAGGATCTCGAGCTCCTCGACGGTCCTCCGGTACGTCTCGTCGTTCAGGCGACTGCGGATAAACCCGTCGTCCAGGTCGGCGATCTGAACGGGCGCCCGGTGCCGACCGCCCACCGCGCGCTCGAAGAGATGCATCTGCCGGGTCTGCCGGTCGAACACGCCCTGGAAGTCGACGCCGTCGCCGATCGGCCAGTTCACCGGGAACACGCCGATGCCGAGCGCGCGTTCGACTTCATCGAGCAACTCGAGCGGGTGCTTCATCGGACGGTCACACTTGTTCATGAAGGTGAAGATGGGCACGCGGCGCTGGCGGCAGACTTCGAAGAGCTTGAGGGTCTGCGGCTCGATGCCCTTCGCGGAGTCGATCACCATGACGACCGAGTCCACCGCCGTGAGCACGCGATACGTGTCCTCGGCAAAGTCCTTGTGGCCCGGCGTGTCGAGGAGGTTGATGCGGTAGCCGTCGTAATCGAACTGGAGCACGGTCGAGCTGACGGAGATCCCGCGCTTCTTCTCGAGTTCCATCCAGTCGGACGTGGTGGCACGGAGCTGTCGTCGGGTCGTCACCGAACCGGCGAGTTGCACGGCGCCGCCGTAGAGAAGCAGTTTCTCGGTCAGCGTGGTCTTGCCGGCATCGGGGTGGGAAATGATGGCGAAGGTGCGCCGCCTGCGGATTTCCTGCGCCAGATCCATGCCGGTCTCACCCTCCGCGGGAACTGCAGCAA
>JBKJNH010000272.1:0-7794 GCA_046596055.1 Candidatus Eiseniibacteriota bacterium | reverse complement strand
GGTCGCTTGCCGGCTTCGAGTCCAAATCGGAGGCGGTGGTGGTTTGGATGAGGAGAAGATGGTCCCCGGGGCTGCCCTCGACCTTGCTCGGGCCAGGAAAGCCCCGGGGCTCCGAAGAGCTTGTGGCCGGCGCGGCTATCGCGTACGCCGGGCGCAGGTGGTCTTCGTATTCGGGGAGCGCGACTGTCAGGCTGTCGGGAGGCTCGGAGAGGATTCCGGCGGGCCATTCCAGGACTTCGGTGAAGAACCGGACCGGGTCCGCAATCGGCGCCTCGCCATCGTCTCCGGCCAGCTCCACCAGCTTGGCCTGCACCTGCAGGGCCCGCTGCCTGTCCACGAACACCTGCTGCCGGACCAGCACGGACGGCGACACGACCAGGCCCACCGGGCCAATCTGGCCAAGCCATTCGCGGTGGGCGAGGAGTTCTAGGGGGACGGCGGCCACGGGGTGGCATTACTTTACCCGTGGTTGGGGTCCGGGACTTGCCCGCCGGAGCCTTGGCGGAGGCGGGTCCTGGGGTCCTGGTCAGCACGCCTGTGTTAACATGGCCACGTTAATTATCTTGGCCATGTTAATTAACATGGCCATGGGAATACCCATGGAAAAGAACCCCCGGTACCACGAGCTTGTCGCAAACGCGTTTCGCGAACTTGGCTTCTTGATCCACGAGAGCCCGCACCCGGTTATCCGTGGCTACGACCTGGTCGCCCTTCGAGAGGGGCGTAGCTCCATTATCGGAGTCAAAGTGGCGCCCGAAGGTCGCCCCGATCGAATGATTCCACTCCTCTCCCAGGCAATTCTTGAAGTCAGAGCGCGTGCCAAGCACTACCCCGACAAGTCAGACATCGTCGCCATCGTGGCCGCGCCCAGAGTCTCCAGGAAAGCCGCAAGTGTCGTACTAGAGTTTGCCGAACGATACGCACCTGACGTTGCCGCCGGAATATTCGACCTCGACGGACGGCGCAGTTTTTCCGCTCATGACCTGCAGGAACTCAATGCCGAGCCCGCGATGCTTCCCCATCAGCCGGCAATGTCTGCACCAGCTCCAGACCTCTTTTCGGACCGCAACCAATGGATGCTGAAGGTCCTATTGGCCGGCCGGTTGAACGAACCGGACATGCTCAACATTCCCGTCGGGCACTATCGAAACGCTTCTGAGCTGGCGAAAGAAGCCAAGGTATCGGTCATGAGTGCCTACAGACTGCTGGAGCAGCTGAAACACGAAGGCTTCCTGCACGAATCCAATGAATTGATAGAGCTCGTACGAGTGCGTGATCTGCTCGACCGTTGGGCCGCAGTCTATAAGCGGCCAGCCAGGGAAATGCCCGTTCGATGGCTCATCCCCGAAGACGCCGACCACCAGATCGCCGATGCGATGAAGGCCTACGGAGGACGCGCCTGCCTCGGCCTGTTCGCTGCTGCTCGTGCCCATGGGCTCAACCATGTGTCCGGCGCGCCCGTCCATGTCTACGTGCCGGACTTCAACGACGATGGCCTCCAACGCATGGGGGTGGTCCGCGCACTTCCTGGCGAAATTCCAGATGTGGTTCTGCGAATCCCACGGGCCAAGGAATCCGTGTTTCGCGGGCAGGTGATGTCCGCGCGAGGCCGTGCCGCCGACATTCTGCAAGTGTGGCTCGACGTGGCCTCACATCCCTCAAGAGGGAAGGACCAGGCTGACTTCATTTATCAACGCGTCCTGGAACCGAGGCTCCTTCCATGACATTGGCGGGCAGGGACGGTCGCGCGGAGTTTTCCTTGTTGATCGAGGCCCTTCGGCCTTCGCTGAACACCACGCTCATAATCGGGGGCTGGGCCCATCGACTGCACCGCCTGTCGCCAAAGGCACGCGCCGTCACCTACGATCCGCTCTTCACCTACGACGCTGATGTCGTCGTCACCAAGGACCATTCACACCGTGAGGCGAATCTCAAGAGTGCTTTGGCCAACAAGGGGTTCACCGAACAGTTTTCAGGCGAGGCGCGCCCTCCGGTCACACACTACCAACTCGGAACAGAGGCCAACGGCTTTTACGCCGAGTTCCTGACGCCACTCACCGGCGGCACTCATCGACGGGATGGCAGCCCTGATGAGACTGCAAAAGTCCGTGGTGTCAATGCCCAGAAACTTCGATACTTGGACCTGCTGCTGATCGAACCCTGGACCATAGAGATTGGGCCGAACAATGGGTTCGCCCTCCAGTCCCCGGCCACCGTACGTGTCCCCAACCCACCAAGTTTCATCGTTCAGAAAATGCTGGTGCTTCATCTCCGGAAGCCGGAGAAACGGGCCGGCGACCTGCTCTACATTCACGACACGCTTGAGTTGTTCAGCACAGAGCTTGTCAACATGGCTGACCTATGGCGCGAGCGCGTCAAGGTCGCGCTGTCGGAAAGAACACTTCGGGAACTCCGCGCCGCTGTCCGGACTCAGTTCGACACTGTTACTGACACGATTCGAGACGCGGTACGCATTGTCCCGAACAGAGCGCTTGATCCTGACCGAATGCAACAGCTCTGCCGTGTGGGCCTTGAACGCCTGTTGTCCTGACTACCCCGTCAGGGGTCACTTTCCCGTCGTTGGCCGGTCCAGGGGTCCAGGGGTCCGAGACGATGGTAGGCTTCGGGTATGCCTGAGCAATCTCAGCCGGTAGTCCATCGGGATCCCGACATCATGGGAGGAACCCCCGTGTTCGTCGGGACGCGCGTGCCGTTCCAGACGTTGCTGGACTACCTTGAGGCCGGAGACCCGCTTGGCGAATTCCTGGACGATTTTCCTTCGGTGAGTCGCGACCAGGCGGTGGCCGCCCTTGAACAAGCGAAGGATGCACTCCTCGCCCGTGCGCATACTGCTTGACGAGTGCCTACCCCGCCGCCTGAAGTGCGACCTGACCGGTCACGAGGCGAAGTCGGTGCCCGAGATGGGGTGGGCCGGCAAGACTGGCTGGAGGGACCGGCCATGAAACAGCCGTACCTCGAAGTCAGCTTTCGGCAGGGCGTAGCCATTGCGGCGTACTACTACCTGCCCCGCACGGCACAGCAGCGGAGCGTCAGAAGCCGCCGGGCTGAGCCGGGGCTGGTCATCGATTTTGCGTCGGATGATCAGGCCATCGGCATCGAGATCACGGCGCCATCGCTGGTCTCCCTCGCGGCCCTCAACGCCGTACTTCGGGAACTCGGACAGGCACCAGCCAGTGCAGCCGACCTCGCTCCGATGATCGCGGCCTGAATTACCCCGTCACGGGCCAGAGATACACCAGGCCCACGGGTTCGAAGCGCGTGGCCTTGACTTCGTAGCTCTGTCGAATTCGCGCGGGCTCGGTGTCGAGTTCTCCGGCCAGTGCGGCGAGGCGACGGTCCCAGTACCGCTTGTCGGCCTGGAGCTGCTTGAACTCGTCCTGCTCGAACAGGTCGCGTTGCTGGAGATCTTGCTCTCGACGAGTCGCCGTCTTTTCTATACGCGTCCGCTGCGCTTCGAGAATCGCCCGCATGTCTGCGGACTCCTGCACGCCACGGGCGCCGAGCTGCTCGATGGCCAGCGCGGCCCGTTCGTCGGCCTGCTGCTTGAGGAGCGGACGCAGGTCGTTCAGATCCTGCGTGGCTCCACCGGCCAGCCGGCGCCGGACTTCCGATGGCAATTGCCGCTGCCGGCCATCGCTCATCGTTGATTCAAGAAGGTCGAGCGTCTTTTCGAGCGTGGCGTCGGCATAGGGCTTGAGCGAACCCTTGCGGATATCCACATCCACCCACCGCGCGGCGACGGCGAGGACTTCGTCGTGCAGCCGGGCGGCACGATCGCCATAGAGCGACAGGCGTCCGAGGAGGATCACACGCGCGATGGGGTCGTCCGTCACGCCGATGCAGGCGCGCGCGAGGTCGTGCTCTGTGAAGCCCTGGCTCCGGAAGCGAGCCAGCAGACGCTGCACGAACCGATGCTCAAGATGCAGATGCACGGTCGTCGCGTCGAGTGAACCGGGGTCGGAAAACACGATCGGACGGATCGGATTCTCCTTGCGCCATTCCCACGGCGGCTGGTTGCGCCGACGCGGAGGACGCAATGTGTCGAGCGTGTTCTGCCAGGACGGGTCGGTGTCGAGGGTAGTCACCTGGGTTGGGAGGGTGAAGGTGTCGGCAGGCCTGAAGGCCTGCCCTACGTCTTGCCCCACGTATGGACTGAGGCCTTTCGCGCCCATGAGTTCGAGGCCGCAGGAGACGGCTTGACGCAGATCGTCTTTGTCGATGTGGAGCCAGTCGGACGATTTTTTCAGGAGATCCTGAAGGTCGCTGATCTGGCGCTTGAGGTCCACCTCGCGCTTGCGCGTGGACTCAAGCTCACTCTCAACGGCGCGACGACGGTCGGCGTCGAGTTCCGCGTGCTCGATCTGGAGGGCCAGCGCCGCAGCCTCCCCTCGCGAGAACCCATTGCTCAGCCGATCTTCCAGTTGCCCTTCGAGCACGGGCGCCAGACTGCCGAGTTCCCTGCGCACCACCTTGGTCTTGCGCACCAGAGCCTTGAGCACGGCATCCTCGGGCCGCTGCGCGTAGACAAAGTAATGGCACCAGACGTCAGGGGACCGCTGCAGCTTTCTGTCGATGCGACCATTGCGCTGCTCAAGTCGACTGGGATTCCACGGGACGTCGAAGTGAAACAGATTCGCGCAGTTGTTCTGTAGATTCACACCTTCGCGCGCGGCGTCGGTCGCAATCAGGACACGCAACGGATGTTTGGCCACCTCGGCGTTGAAGGCGCGTTTCACATCCTCACGCGCCTCATCGATCATGCCACCATGGAAGGTCGCGATGCGCGGATCGGCTTCCCTGCCCGGCGTCAGAATCGCGCGCAACTGCTTCTCGAGATACCGCTTGGTGTCGGCATATTCGGTGAACACGAGCACTCGCTCGTTCGGATGACCCTGCACCCACTCCACCAGGTGCCGCACCTTCGCGTCGGCGGTGCCCCTGGCGGCGTTAGCCAGATCCGTCATGCGAGCCAGGAGGTCCCGCTCTCTCGCAAGCCCTCCTTCCGGGCTCGAAGCATTGCCCGGTGCTTCCGCCTTGCGGGTGGCCGCCTCGATGGCCGCCTCGTCTTCTGCCCGCAGCTCCTCTTCCCCAATCACACCGCGGTCATCGTCTGCCCCTGGCGCCGAGGTCAACAGCCGAAGCTGCGCAAGGCTTGCTGCGGCCGGCACTGCCGGTGCCGCCTTCGCCGCCGCCTCAAAAGCTCGGCGATGGACCGCGAGCGTGCAGGCGAACGCCTCAACGGACGACAGCAACCGCTTCTGCAAATTGCAGAGCACAAGCGCCGACGCGCTCTGCACAGACTTCGATGCGCCCTTGAGGCGTTCATCCCGCGCCTGACGATACTCGTCAAGCAGCCGCGGGAGTTCGAGCTCCGCTGACTCGGGCGCAAGGCCATCAAGGATCACCTCAACCGGGTGCCGCTCCGGAAACCCCCCGACCATCTTCCGCAGGTCGTCCTTGAGCCGGCGAACCATCACCGGCTCGAGCTGCGTCGCGGATTCCACCGGAACACCACGACAAAAGCGCTGCGGGTCGAGGATCTCGAGCAGCGACGAAAAGCTGTTCGAGTGACCGTTGTGCGGCGTGGCCGACAGGAACAGCCGATGTTCGAACTTTGGCGCCAGCTCTCGGATGGACTTGGTGAACTGTGAATCCACCGCGTACCGTGTGCCGCTGGCCGGCGCGGCGTTGTGGGCTTCGTCCAAGATCAATAGGCTGCCACTGGAATCGTTATCGAGCCAGGCGCGCAGGGTGGACGCGTAGTCCTCATCGCGCAGCAGGTGGTGCGAGACGATAAACCGCGAGTGGGTGGTCCACGGGTTCACCGCGTAACCACGCTCCATACGCATGCGGCGCAGGTAGTCGCGGTCGAACACCACGAACGTCAACCCGAAGCGCTGGTCGAGTTCTTCCTTCCACTGGAGCACCACAGACGGAGGCGCGGCTACGACGATGCGACGGACACGCTGGCGCATGAGCAACTCGCGCACGATGAGGCCCGCTTCAATCGTCTTTCCCAAGCCCACGTCATCTGCAATGAACAGGTTGACGCGCGGCAGCAGCAGCGCCTTGCGAAGCGGCTCGAGCTGATACGCGTCAATGCGGATTCCCGCGCGGTACGGCGCCTGGAACAGCTTCGGGTCGGTGGAGGTAACCGTGTTCCAGCGCAGCGTGCGGTAGTACGCGGCAAAGTGCGCGGTTGAATCGAACTCGCCCTTCGACAACTTCGACCAGTCGGCCTCGGCCATGCGCTCGGCATCCACCTCGCTCTGCCACAGCACCTGCAGTTCTTCGCCCTCGGCGTCGTCTTCCAGGCACGAGAGGCGAACCAGGTGGTCGTCGCCAGGCTCGATCGGCAGGGCCACCTCTTCAACCAGGTAGCGCCGTGAGCGAACGCGGACGATGTCGCCCTGGGCGGGGGGAATGTCGGCAGCTACCGGCATGGGGTGCCGGAATTGTGCCATACCGCCAATCCCGGCTTCGCCCGTTTTACCATCCTGCGTCGGGGTGGGTCCAAGAGGTTGTATGACAAATTACCCAGGAGTCTTCGGACGCACGGCGGGCGCTGTGGTGGCGTTGGCGGTGGTCCTTCTCGCGCCGGTCGTTATCGCCCAAAAGGGATCGAGTGCCGTGCCCCGCTCGGCCGACGATGCGACGGTGGCGCATGTGCTGAACCGTCTCGGTTACGGCCCGTCTCCTGGTGACATCGCCCGCGTGCAGCAGATGACGGTGACCGCGTACATCGAGCAACAGCTGCATCCTGAGCGGATCGAAGACGCCGGCCTGAAGGCGCGACTGGCCGCGTATCCGACCATTAGTCTTTCCACCGCGGAACTCGCGCGTGACTATTACGGTCCGGCCGAGCAGTTACGGCGGGCGGAGCAGCGCGCCCAGGCCAATCAGCCTGCACGAGCGGGGGCCGCTGGCCAGACCACATCCGGACAGACGATGGCCGGACAGACGATGGCTGGTGATCCGACGATGGCGGGCGCGCCACAGCGCCCACAGGACCGGAACCAGTCGCCTGAGTTGCGCGCGGCGCGCCAGAAGGAGCAACAGATCCTGCAGGACCTGATGCAGGCGCGACTGGTGCGGGCGATCGCGTCTGAGCGCCAGCTTGAGGAAGTGCTGGTGGACTTCTGGTTCAACCACTTCAATGTGTTCTCGGGCAAAGGCCAGGTGCGGGTGTATCTGACGGAGTACGAGCGCGAGGCTATTCGTCCCTATGTGCTTGGCAACTTCCGCGACATGCTCGGTGCGGTAGCCGAAAGTCCGGCGATGCTCTTCTACCTGGACAACTTCCAGAGCGTTGATCCGAAGGCCGCGCAGAAGCAGGCGGAGGGGCTTGCCGCGCGCCAGCAGCAGGCGGCGTTACGTGGCCGGGGTCGAGGTCGCGTTCAGACGCCCCCACAAAACGCGCAGGGGAACCAGACACCGGCAGAGCGCATCCAGCAGCTTCGGAATCGAGGCCTGAATGAGAACTACGCGCGTGAGCTGATGGAACTGCACACGTTGGGTGTGGATGCCGGATACACGCAGGCCGACGTCATTGCGGTGGCCCGGGCGTTTACCGGCTGGACGATCGACCGGCCCAGGGATGGCGGCAGCTTCCAGTTCAACGCAGGCATGCACGACAACGACCCCAAGGTGGTGCTTGGCAAGACCATTGACGCGGGCGGCAAGGCGGATGGAGAGCGCGTGCTGGATTTGCTCGCGACCCACCCGGCGACTGCGAAGTTTATTGCGACGAAACTCGCGCGGCGCTTCGTGGCG
>JBKJNH010000342.1:0-3181 GCA_046596055.1 Candidatus Eiseniibacteriota bacterium | reverse complement strand
CTCGGCTTCCGCCTCGTAGGTGACGTGGATGCGATGGCGCAGGACGTCGAGCGCGATCGCCTTGACGTCGTCGGGCGTGACGTAGGCGCGGCGGTCCAGCAGCGCGTGGGCGCGGGCGGCCTGGAGGAGGAACAGCGTCGCGCGCGGCGATGCGCCGTAGGCGATCAGGTGGGCGAGGTCGAGGCCGAAGTGCTTCGGATCCCGCGTCGCCTGCACCAGGTCGAGCACGTACTCCTCGATCTTGTCGTCGACGTAGACCTCGCCGAGCGCGGCACGAGCCGACAGCAGGTCCTCGCGCGTGCACACCGGGCGCACGTCGGGCAGCGTGTTCATGCCGACCCGGCGCAGGATCTCCTTCTCTTCGACGCGCGTCGGGTAGTCGACCTTGAGCTTCATCATGAAGCGATCGCTCTGCGCCTCGGGCAGCGCGTAGGTTCCTTCCTGCTCGATCGGATTCTGCGTGGCGAGAACGAGGAACGGCGTCTCGAGGCGGTGGGTCTCCTCGCCGATCGTGACCTGCCGCTCCTGCATCGCCTCCAGCAGCGCCGACTGCACCTTCGCGGGAGCGCGATTGATCTCGTCGGCGAGCACGAGATTGGCGAACACCGGGCCGCGCTTGGCGCTGAACGACCCGTCACGCGGGTTGAACACGAGCGTGCCGGTGAGGTCGGCCGGGAGGAGGTCGGGCGTGAATTGGATGCGCTTGAACGACAGGGCGAGAGCGCCGGCGAGCGTGCGGACCGCGAGCGTCTTGGCCAGCCCCGGCACGCCCTCGAGCAGCAGGTGCCCATCGGCGAGGAGGCCGATCAGGAGGCGATGCACCATCGCGTCCTGGCCGACGATGACCCGCCCGATCTCGGCGCGCAAGGCGTCCATCCGGTCGCCCGCCCGCGTCACCCGTTCCGTCGCCCGTCCTGCCTCGACGCTCATCGCACCTCCCTGGTTGGCCTGCCGTGATCCGCAGTCTAGCCCACGCGCGCGCGCGCCGTCACGAACCGAGGTCGAGCTCCCCCGCCACTCGGCCGAGGACCTTCCAGGCGCGGAGCCCCACGAAGACGGTGCCGGCCGCCACGAGAAACAGCGCCACGCCGAGGGCGGCGTGGAACCAGGGGCTTGCCTCGACACGGCGCGCGGTGAGCCGCTGCAACAGTCCGGCGCGGCGGGCGACCTCGAGCGGTGCGACGAGCACACCCCCCACGCCCGCGAGGAAGACCTTTCCGACGTTGTCGGCACTGCGGACGCCGGCCTTCATGCGGCCTTGCAACTCCCGGTCGATCTGCAGCACGCGCACCCGCAAGGCCTGCCCCGTGGCGAAGGTGACGTCGCTGCCGACCCCCCAGGGATGCCCCTGCGGATCGAAGCGGTCCATCAGCGTGGCGAGCGTCAGGTCCTCGTAGGGGGGATCGAGAAACTCATCGAGCGCCCGGGCCAGCGCCGCGCACTCGATGCGCGCCGGTTCATCAAGCCCGCCGGTCGCTTCGACCATCTTGAGGCGATCGCTGAAGCGGACGAGTCGATTCCAGTCGTCGCGCACGTCGTCGTGGGCCCGTCGGGTGCGGACGATGCCGAGGGACAGCAGGAAGCCGAGGAGGAACAGCCAGAGCGCCGGGAGTGCGACGTCGTCGAGGGAAAGATGAACCACGCGGGCGCCCTCAGCGCGCGGCGCTGAGCTCTTCGACGCCCACGTGCAGCGGGAAGTCGGCGGTGAAACGCATGACCTCGGCGGCGAGCGCGACCAGGCGCGTGTCGTCGTCACGCGCCTCGACCGCGCGGCCGATGAAGTCGGCGATCGTCTCCATCTCGGCCTCGCGCATGCCGCGGCTGGTCACCGCCGGCGTGCCCACGCGGATGCCGCTGGTGACGAACGGCTTCTCGGGATCGAACGGGATCGCGTTCTTGTTGACCGTGATGTGCGCGCGCTCGAGCACGGCCTCGACCAGCTTGCCGGTCAGGCCCTTGGAGCGCAGGTCGACCAGGAGCAGGTGGTTGTCCGTGCCGCCCGAGACGAGTTGGAAGCCGCGGGCCAGCAGCCCTTTTGCGAGGGACTGGGCGTTGGCGATCACCTGCTGCTGGTAGGCGACGAAGCCGGGCGTGAGCGCCTCCCCCAGGCACACCGCCTTGGCGGCGATGACGTGCATGAGCGGCCCGCCCTGCACACCCGGGAACACGCTCTTGTCGAGAGCGGCCTGGTGCTCGGCGCGGCACAGGACCATGCCGCCACGCGGGCCGCGCAGCGTCTTGTGCGTGGTGGTCGTGACGAAGTCGGCGTGTGGCACGGGCGTCGGATGCAGCCCGGCGGCGACGAGGCCCGCAATGTGCGCCATGTCGACGACGAGCTTCGCGCCGGTGCGCCGCGCCGCGGCGGCGAAGCGGGCAAAGTCGATCGTGCGCGGGTAGGCCGAGGCGCCGGCGATCAGAATCGCGGGTTTGTGTTCGTCGGCAAGGCGGTCCATGGCGTCGTAGTCGATGACCTGATCGTCCGCGCGCACGCCGTACTGGACGACCTTGTAGAAGCGGCCGCTGAACGACACGGGGTGGCCGTGCGTGAGGTGACCGCCGTGGGCCAGCGCCATCCCGAGGATCGTGGCCCCAGGATCGGTCACGGCAAAGTAGGCAGCCATGTTGGCCGTGGCGCCGGAGTGCGGCTGCACGTTCGCGTGCTCGGCCGCGAAGAGCTGCTTCGCGCGGTCGCGGGCCAGCGTCTCGACGACATCGACGTACTCGCAGCCGCCGTAATAGCGCTTGCCGGGGTAGCCTTCGGCGTACTTGTTGTTGAGGACGGTGCCCATCGCCGCGATCACGGCCGGGGACGGGAAGTTTTCGGAAGCAATCAGCTCGAGCGTGGAGCGCTGGCGCTTCTCCTCGGCGACGATCGCCGCATGGACCACGGGATCGCGCCGGAGGATCGAATCGAGGCCGGACTCGGCCATCAGGACTTCGCCGAAGGCGCGGGCGCGACCTGCGCTGCGCGCACCGGCGTGAACCAGCCGCGAGTGTCCTCGCTCCGTCCCTCGACCATGTCGAAGAATGCCTTCTGCACCGCGCGCGTGACCGGGCCGCGCTGGCCGTCGCCGACGGAAATCCGATCGACCGAGGTGATCGGCGTGATCTCGACCGCGGTGCCCGAGAAGAACGCCTCCTCGGCGCAGTACAGGAGCTCGCGCGGCATGAACTCCTCGCG
>JBKJNH010000286.1:0-2812 GCA_046596055.1 Candidatus Eiseniibacteriota bacterium | reverse complement strand
TCGGCGACGTCGACTTCGCAGAGGTCAGGGAGATCGCGCGGGCGATCACGCCCGTGCCCGGCGGCGTCGGCCCGATGACGTTCGCCTTTTTGCTGCGCAACACTCTCCAGGCGGCGCGCATGCAGCGCGCCGCGGCGGTGCTCGCCTGATGGACCCGCGCCGGCTGCGCAGCGGGGAGCTGTTGACGGCGGCGGGCGCGCTCGGCCTGGCCGTCGTGCTCTTCACCGACTGGTTCGGCGGCCAGTCGGGCTGGTCGACGCTGACCGTCGGGCGCGTGCTGCTCGTGCTGACGATCGCCCTGGGGATGACCCTCGTCGCCTTCACCCTGAGCGCGCGCGCGGTCTCGATGGCGACCTCGGCATCCGTGGTGACGATCGGCGTCGGCTCGCTCGCGGTCCTCTACCTGCTGTACCGCGTCGGCATCGACGAGCCCGGCCGCAACACGCTCGTCAGCGTCCAGGCCGGCGCCTATCTCGGCCTGCTGTGCCTGCTGGCGATCGTCGCCGGAACCTGGCGCGCGCTCGCCGACGAACGCAAGGACAGCGCGATCTCGCTGCGCCAGACCGAGCGCGTGCTCGGTGTGCGCGGCGCGGCCCGGCCGGCGCCGCCGGCGCGCGCCCCGCGCGACGAGCCGATGCGCTGACCTCAGGGGCTCGCGCCGCCGGCGAATCGCTGCGGGTTCCACCCGCGCACCGTGACGCTCGGCGCCAGGCCGGCCGCCATTCGAGGGTCGTCAGCGGGCTCCGCAGCGGTGAGCGTCAATGGGATCACCCCCGCCCAGACATCGAGCGCATAGTCCTCCTCGTCGTCGACCGGCGGGCCCGTGCGCAGCTTCGCGGACGCCTCGTCGAGCGTCATCGCGAGAACGCGCGTGCCCTTGAGCTCCTGGGCATTGGGCTCACGCACCTCGTCCCAGCGACCGGGCACGATGTGCTCGGTGAATGCGCGCAGCGCGTTGATCAGCTCCTTGGGTTCGGACACGAGACGCGCCTCGCCGAGCACCACCACCGACCGGTAGTTCATCGAGTGGTGAAACGCAGAGCGCGCAAGGACGATGCCGTCCAGCACGGTCACGGTCAGGCACGCCGGCGTCCCGGCGGCGAGCGCCCGCACCAGCCGGCTGGCGGCGGAGCCGTGCACGTACACGACGTCGCCGACGCGCGCATGCAGCGTGGGGATCACGTAGGGCTGTCCGTCGACGGCGAAGCCGAGATGGGCGACGAGCCCCTCGTCGAGGATCGCGTCGATCGTCGAGCGCTCGTAGTCGGCACGCGACGGCGCTCGGCGCACGCGGGTCCGCTGGGAGGGAGCCTGGGCCATGGGCGTCAAGATACGGTCGGGGTTGGCCCTGTGAAAAGGACCAATCAGGCGTCAGAATCAAGAGCCAATGGAGCTCCTGCTCGATCTCGCTGCGGCGCCGGGTTCATCGCAGCGCGCGCGCCTGGAGTCCGCACTGCGCGACGCCATCCGCAGCGGTGCGCTGACCGCCGGCGTGCGGCTGCCACCGTCGCGGGTGCTGTGCGACCAGCTGGGCGTGTCGCGCGGCGTCGTCACCGACGCCTACTCCCAGCTGCTGGCGGAGGGATACCTGACCGCGCGGCGCGGGGCCTGGACGGCTGTCGCCGAGACCGGCCCTGAGCCCCGCGCGGTGCCGGCGACCACGCCGAGCCGCACGGCCGTCCGCCACGACCTCGACCCGTTCGTCCCCGCGCTCGCCGCATTTCCGCGGCTGGGGTGGCGGGGCGCCGTCGGCCGCGTCCTGCGCGACGCGCCCGACGAGCGCCTCGGGCTGCCGGACGGCGCGGGTGCAGTCGAGCTGCGGGTCGCGCTGGCCGCCTACCTCGGCCGTTCTCGCGGCGTACGGACGAGCTGGGACGAGATCGTCGTGACGAACGGGCTGCGCCAGGGACTCACCCTGCTGTGGGCGGTGCTCGCGGCCGGCGGCACGCGGCGCATCGCGGTCGAGCATCCCGGCTGGCGCGGCGTGATGGAGACGGCGCTCGACGCCGGCCTCGAGATCACGCCGCTTGCGGTGGACGAGGATGGTCTCGTCGTCGATCACCTGGCGGCGCACCGCGGCGTCGGGGCGGTCGCGGTCGCTCCCGCGCACCAGTATCCGAGTGGTGCCGTGCTGTCGCCGCCGCGACGTGCCGCGCTGGTGGAATGGGCGCGACGCGACGGCGGCCTCGTCGTCGAGGACGACTACGACGCCGAGTATCGCTACGACCGCGATCCGATCGGCGCGTTGCAGGGTCTCGCGCCCGATCACGTCGTCTACGCCGGCTCGGCGAGCAAGTCGCTTGCTCCGGGTATGCGCCTCGGGTGGCTGGCCGTTCCCCGCGACCTCGCCGCGCCGCTTGCCGACCTCCAGCGCCGGCGCGGCGGGATGCCCGCCTCGCTGCATCAGCTCGCCTTCGCCGACCTCGTCGAGCGCGGCGAACTGGACCGTCACCTACGGCGCCAGCGCCGCCGGTATCGCTGCCGGCGCGACGCGCTGCTCGCCGAGCTCGCCAGGCAGCTCCCCGACCTGAGCGTGGAGGGTGCGGCCGCCGGCCTGTTCGTCGTCCTGCGTCTGCCCGGCGACAGCGATGAGGCCGCCGTGCTCACCGCGGCGCGGGCCACCGGCGTGGCGCTGGAGGGCATGGGCGGTGAGCGGCCCGCGCTGGTGATTGGGTACGCGAACCTTCCGGAGGCGGGAGTCGGCCGCGCAGTCCAGGCGCTCGCTGCCAGCGTGCGCGCAGCGGCCGCCTAGAATCGACGCCGATGATCGACCGCGAACAGGTGCTGCACGTTGCCCGCCTCGCCCGTCTCG
>JBKJNH010000285.1:0-3967 GCA_046596055.1 Candidatus Eiseniibacteriota bacterium | reverse complement strand
GCCCTCGATCTGTGACGATCCGCCCTGGTCGATGACGTCCGACGACCATGCCCCCGGGAGGCACCCTGCGTGCGGCGAGGGGTTGTGATTGGCCGCGAGGTTGCACTGCGGCGGTCCCGTGTTGACGAGGATGTCCATCCGGTGATCGTGCCCGCAGACGTCGATGTTGCCGCCGAAGCCGATCGTCACGTCGGCGGCGACGGCCGCGCGGGCGAGCACGTTGACGCGGCTGCGCGTGACCTCCGCATAGATGCTGCGCTGGGCGCCGTTGTTGTGGCCCGTGGAGTTGATGACCCAGATCGGATTGCCGGTCGTCGTGTTGATCTTGGGCGAAACGGTGTCGTCGTAGCGGAGGATGGTGGTCCCTCGTCGCTTGTACTTGATCGACAGGACGGTCGGGTTCTTCTGCCCCCCGGATGGCGAGTAGGGGAGAGCTCCGGCCGCCGGCTGCAGCGTCGGCAGCGAAGTCGTGTCGGCGCCCGAGACGGGGATCGACCCGGCCACGGTGTTGTAGACGAGGTGGACGTTTCGCCAGTTCCCGTCGTCCAGAACGTCGCCATTGCGGATGCGCAGCATCGCCTCCTGAACGCCGGCCTCGGCGACGGTCAATGCCTGCGTGTCCCGAATCTTGTAGCTCGCGATCTTGGTCTCGGTGTTCACGTTCGCCATGAGCGCGGCGGCGAGCACGGTGAGCACGAGGATGACCAGCAGGGCCATCACCAACGCCATGCCTCGCTCGTCCCCCGTCGTCGCGCGGGTGTTGCGCTTCGATTCCACTGTCGGCTTCCTCCCGTCGCGCGTCATCGGATGAACACCAGGAGCGCTCCGGTCGTCGCGCTCGTCTTCGTCGCCACCGCCATGTCGAGCAGCATCGCGCCCGGCGAGGTCGGATTGAGCCGATAGTTGAAGTTGTTCACGGTGATGGCTGGCGACATGTAGTCGTGCCCTCCCGCCGCGGGGTCGACTTCTCCGACGGGCAGGACGCCCGCATCCAGGAAGAGGATGCGCGTGCCGCCCGAGTAAACCGACTCGTTGGTGCGGAAGCCGTAGACGATGTCCTCGCGCGCGTTTGCGCCGAAATCGCCCTTGCCCATGGCCAGGACCGGGCCGTTCGAGGGGTGATTCTGGACCAGCGCGAACAGGCCGCCACCCGCACCCTTCCAGTACTGGATGTCCCCGGCGACCGAACTGATGCGCGTGCCAACGACGAGGTCGGGGATCGCATCGAAGTCGACGTACATCGCCATCATGCTCGTCACCTCACCGATGACGTCGAACGTCCGCACGTGGCGGTAGCGATTGCTCGGCGTGCGGGAGTTCAGGCCGAGCACGTGAACGCGGCCCAATCCCGGTGCGATCTTCGTCCCGACAATGAGGTCGCGGACGCCGTCGCCGGTCACGTCGACGAAAGAGATCGCCTTCACCTCGCCGAGCGCGCCCGAGGGCAGGTTGCCCTGCGGGGGGTAGATCTCGTCCCGGGTGAACGTGCCCGAGCCGGAGTTGATCCAGGTCTCGAGCGTGCCCGTGTTGGCCGCGCCGGTCGTGCCGACGATGAAGTCGTTCGTCGTGGTTCCGCCGAAGTCCTGGAGCACGACGATGTTGGCATCCCCCGTGTTCTGCGTTTGGTAGAGCAAGGGCAGGTTCGACGGCGGGGGGGCGAGCTGCCCCAGGTTGGCCGACGAGTTCTGGTTCATCCAGACGGCGATGTTGCCCGAAGGCTTGCGCGCCAGGCCTGTCACGACATCCTCGCGCTGGCTCGGCGCCGTGACGTCGAGCGGTCCCACGGCGACCGACAGGGCCGAGGACTGCGCGTTGCGCGTGTAGGTCGGCGCGGGGGTGAAGCAGGTCGTCGCCGACGGGGGGTTCCAACCGTTGAACCAGACCGCGAGATTCGGGTTCGAGACGTACTCGGACCCAAGGACGAGGTCGATGTCGAACGATGCCTTCGTCGCCCACTGTCCGTCCGCGCCCGACCAGTCCTTCTCGAGCAGGTTGCCACTGGCGAGCGAGAGCACGCGGTCGGCGTTGAGCGTGATCTGGGTGAAGTTCGAGACGCCGAAGTGCTGGCCGGTGATCGTCTGCCCGACGGAGAGCCAGATCGGCGTGATCTGGATCGAGGTCGTGGGATAGTAGCCCCCCGGCGGAATCAGGGTAATCTCGTACGGAGTAGTCGCGGCGGGCATGTTGACCGGAGCCTGGATGGAGTAGAAACCGGTCGAGTCGGTCGTATCGAATGCCAGGGTCACGGTCCCGGAGAGCTTGGTGACCCCCACCCAGACGCCACTCATGCCGGGCTCGCCCGTGTCCTTGAAGCCGTCGCGGTCATTGTCACGATAGACGTATCCCTCGACGGTGCCGAAGTCCCCCCGCTCGAGCTCGACGTAGTGCACGGTGTTCACGCCATCCGTGATCGACACGGTCGCAGGGTTCGTCGACACGACCACCATCGACTCGGGGGCGGTATAGGTGGCCACGTGCGATCCCGGCGGGAGAAACGTCGCCATTGCTCCGGAGCCGCTGCTGCGATTGGACTGTCCGCCGACGTCGACCGTGACCCCGCTGACCCCCTCGTCGCCCGGGCCGAACACGCCGTTGCCGTCCACGTCGACGAAGCAGGAATCGAGCAGAAAGCCGCCGGCCCGCACGGTGTCGGCGAAGTTGTGCATGAAATCACCGGGAAGGGCGAGGAAGTCGACCGTGATGGAGTCGGCGGAGAACGCCCCGTAGCCGACCGGCGGGAATTGCTTGACGCCATAGACCGCGGGCGGACCGGTCACGCGATAGTAGCCGAGCGCGTTCGACGTGCCGATCGCGACGTTCCCCATGCGCACGACCGCATTCGGGATTCCGGGCTCGCCGGTCTCGCGTTCACCGCTCTCGTTGAGGTCGTCGAACACCCATCCCTCGACCGAGTACAGCGTCGAGGCGGCGTTGGGCACGTTGCGGATCGAGTTCACCTCGTTCGTCAACGTCGTGCGCGTGTACTCGCCGTCGGGACCCGGACGGCGCGACTCGGTCGTGACCCGCAGCTCGATGCGAGAGATCTCGTCGAGTCGGTTCGCGGGGATCGCGCCGTCCGACCAGTCCCACGGCGTGTCGACGGAGCCCAGGTAGACGTTGAACAGGGGGGGCACATTGGGGCCCGGGCCGCGGACGAGGCCGAGCTTCTCCTTCGCGCCGCCATTGTTCCCCGGGGTATCGGCGGTACTGTCCCCGTAGACGGCACGCGCGAGCACGAAGTCGTTCGGATTCGCCGTGCGCTGGGCGTCCAGCGCGAGCGCATCGGACTGGTCGTTCGCGTCGATCACGCCATCGTCGTTCAGGTCGAGCGTGTAGCGGATCGTCTCTGCACCGGTCGTGTAGCGCATGGGCGGTTCGTAGCCCGTGCCGTCGAGAACGGGCACGAGGGGGGTTCCGCTCGGGTTGTAGGCGAGAGGCTCGTCCGGGGACGCCTGCCCCGCGACAACCAGCGTGTCGGGAAAGGGCCCCAGGTTCGCGTTGATCACCAGCTCGAGCGAGTCGACGTAGGCGAACGCCAGCTGCGGCGGGGACGTCGTCTCGTCGATCTGGTAACCCGCCGAGCGCAGGTCGTTGGCGATCATGTCCGAGATCGTGCGCGCGTTCTGCTGCGCCTCGAGTCGGGCCTCCGTCACGGACTTGGAACGCTGGCTTCCGATCATCACGGTCGCGATGACGGCGACCACGATCGCGAGCAACACGAGCGTGACCATCATCTCGATCAGGGAGAAGCCGGCGCGGGGCGGTCGCGTCGGAAGGGGACGGCTCGAGTCGGGGCGCATGTCGATCACCTGCGGAAGTACGTCACGAGTTCGATCGTGTCGGGCCGCTGGTACGTCCAGACGACCCGGGTGGTCACCTTCTTCATGTCGGCGAAGTTGCCGGCCTGCGCTTCGACGATCCAGTAGCGGACGAACGTTCCCTCGTCGCTGAGCGTCAGCGTCTCGCC
>JBKJNH010000234.1:0-20426 GCA_046596055.1 Candidatus Eiseniibacteriota bacterium | reverse complement strand
GGCCGCCGCGTCGCGCGGAATGGACCGCGTCGCCGCCGACTCGATGGGCATGCTCGCGACCGTGATCAACTCGCTCGCCCTCCAGCACGCCCTCGAGAAGCAGGGGGTGTTCACGCGCGTACAGTCGGCGATCGACATGCACAAGGTGGCCGAGCCGTTCATTCGCCGTCGCGCCGTGCGCCACCTGGAGAAGGGGCGCGTGGTGATCTTCGCGGCGGGGACGGGCAATCCGTACTTCACCACCGACACCGCCGCCGCATTGCGGGCGATCGAGGTCGGGGCGGACGTGGTCCTCAAGGGCACCCGCGTGGACGGCGTCTACGACAAGGATCCGGAACGACACGGCGACGCGTCGCGCTACGAGTCGATCACCTACCTCGACGTGCTCAACCAGGGCCTCAAGGTGATGGACTCGACCGCGGTCTCGCTGTGCATGGACAACAAGCTGCCAATCGTCGTGTTCGACGTCGGACGGCCGGGCAACCTCGCCCGCGTCGTCGACGGCGAGCCCGTCGGCACACTCGTCGGAGGCTGAGGACATGGCGCGCCAGGAACTTCTCTCCGGTACCGAAGATCGCATGAAGAAGTCGATCGAGCACGCGCGCAAGGAATTCGCCTCGATCCGCAGCGGGCGCGCGACCACGGCACTGCTCGATACCATCCACGTCGACTACTACGGCGCCATCACGCCGCTGGCGCAGGTCGCCGCAGTGAGCGCGCCCGAGCCGCGCCTTCTCGTCATCCAGCCATGGGACAAGACCATGGTCGCTGCCATCTCCAAGGCCATCCAGAAGGCCGACCTGGGCCTCAACCCGACCGACGACGGCGCCATCGTGCGCGTGCCGATCCCCTCGCTCACCGAGGAGCGGCGCAAGGACATGGTCAAGCTGATCGGCAAGATGGCCGAGGAAGCGAGGGTCCACGTGCGCGGGATCCGGCGCGAGGCCAACGACGAGCTGAAGAAGCTGCTCAAGGACGGGGACATCGAGCAGGACGACGAGAAGCGCGCCGAGCAGGACATCCAGAAGCTCACCGACCGGTACATCGCCCAGGTCGACGAGCTGCAGACGAAGAAGACGACGGAACTCATGGAGGTCTGAGGGCGCCCGCCCGGACCGTCATGACGACCCGCTCCCTCACGCCCGAGGCGCTCCGCGCAAAGGGCCCGATCCCGCGCCACGTGGCGATCATCATGGACGGCAACGGCCGCTGGGCGAAGGCTCGAGGCGTGCCGCGCCTGCTCGGTCATCACGCCGGCCGCGAGGCCGTGCGCGACACCGTGCAGGGCGCCGTCGCGCTCGGGATCGAAGTCCTCACGCTGTACACGTTCTCCACCGAGAACTGGGAGCGCCCGAAGACCGAGGTGCAGGGGCTCATGACCTTTCTCAAGCGCGTGCTGCGCGAGGAGATCAAGGAGCTGCACCGGCAGAACGTGCGCCTGCGCGTCATCGGTCGCGCGCGCGACCTGTCGCCCGACGTGCGCGACGTGATCGACGCCTCGACCGCGAAGCTGACGAACAACACGGGCCTGCTGCTGTGCCTGGCGATCAGCTACAGCGGCCGCGCAGAAATCCTCGAGGCGGTGCGTCGCATCGCGGCCGAGGCGGGCTCGCGACCGGTTGCGCCGCTCAAGATCGACGAGAAGACCTTCGAAGCGCACCTGATGACCGCGGGCCTGCCCGATCCGGATCTGCTGATCCGCACCAGCGGCGAGCGCCGGATCTCGAACTTCTTGCTGTGGCAACTGGCCTACACCGAGCTCGTGTTCGACGACGCGCTGTGGCCCGACTTCCGGCGCAAGAACCTGTTCAAGGCCGTCGCCGACTACCAGGGGCGCGATCGTCGCTTTGGTCGCGTCGAGGTTCCCGGGCCGTCCACGTGACCGCCGATCCGAAGCTGCCGCTGCGCATCCTCTCCGGCGTGCTGTTCCTGCCGCTGCTCATCCTGCTCGCATTGAAGGGTGGCCCGTGGTTTGCCGGCCTCGTCATGCTGCAGGTCGCGCTCGGCCTCTCCGAGTTCTACAAGATGATGATGACGCGGGGCATGCGCCCGAGCGGCCGCCTTGGCATGGCCATGGCCTTGGCCCTGTGCGTGCTGTCCTACACCGGCACGCCATCGCAGACCAACCTGCTCGTCACCGCCGGGCTCCTGCTCATCTTCTGCGCCGAGCTCCTGCGGTCGGTCGGCGAGCGAGGCATCGAGCCGATGGCGGTCACGCTGTTCGGCATCCTCTACGTGGGCTGGCTGTCGGTGCACCTGGTCTTCCTGCGCGAGTTGCCGCACGCGCTGGGCCAGGACTACGCGCTCGGCGCGTCGTACGTGCTGCTCACATTCTTCCTCACGTGGTCATGCGACACGGCGGCGTACGGTTTCGGCATGTGGCTGGGATCGCGCCGCCTGCTGCCGGAGGTGAGCCCCAAGAAGTCGGTCGAGGGCTCGATCGGTGGGCTGGTCGCCGCCGTCGTCGCGGCGCACGTGGCCCGCGTGTGGTTCGCGCCCTACCTGACGATCGGGCATGCGACCGTGCTGGGCGTGGGGGTCGGCGTATTCGCCCAGGTGGGGGACCTGTCCGAGTCGCTGCTCAAGCGCGTCTCGGGGACGAAGGACGCGTCGGCGCTGATCCCGGGGCACGGCGGGGTGCTCGACCGCTTCGACTCCCTCTACTTCTCGGGACCGCTTGTCTACTATTACCTGAAGATGATCGTCTTCCGGTCGATGTGACATGAGCCCGCGCCCGTACGGCCTCGATCCCACCGCCCCGGCGACCCGCGCACTCGCGTGGGCCGGGCGACCGTTTCCGCGCGCCCTCGGTATCTTTGGCTCGACCGGAACGGTCGGCGCCGGCGCCATCGCGATCGCCCGCGCCCACCCCGATCGCTTCCAGGTCGAGGTCCTCGCCGCGGGGCGCAATGTCCGGGCCCTTGCCGTGCAGGTCGCCGAGTTTCGTCCGCGCCTCGTGGTCGTCGCCGATGACGCGTCCCGCGCCGAACTCCTCGCGCTCACGGATCTCGCCCCGGCGCAGGTGCGCGTTGGCGCGGCGGGCCTTGCCGAGACGGCGGGAGCGCCGCTCGACATGCTGCTGCAGGCGGTCGGCGGTGCGGCGGGCCTTCCCGCCACGCTCGGCGCCGTCGACGCCGGCACGCCGCTCGCGCTCGCCAACAAGGAGAGCCTCGTGCTCGCCGGCGAACTCGTCGCGGCGCGCGCCGCCGCGACCGACACGCCAATCCTTCCGGTCGACAGCGAGCACGCCGGGTTGTTCCAGTGCCTGGCGGGGGCGGGGGTGGGCGGTGATCGGAGCGGGAGAGTGCTTGCGCGGCTGATCCTCACGGCCTCGGGTGGCCCGCTTCGCGGGCGAGCGGATTGGGCCGATGCGACGCCCGCCGACGTCCTGGCGCATCCGATCTGGCGGATGGGCGACCGCATCACGGTCGACTCGGCGACGCTGCTCAACAAGGGCCTCGAGGTGATCGAGGCACACGTGTTGTTCGGGGTGCCCTACGAGGCGATCGAAGTCGTCGTCCATCCGCAGGCGATTGTCCACGCCCTGGTCGAGTTCGTCGATCATTCGACGCTGGCCCAGTTGTCGCGCCCGGACATGAAGCTTCCCATTCAGATGGCGCTGGCCTGGCCCGAACGCCTGGCCGCGCCGCTGCCGGCGCTGGACCTGGGGGGCCTCGGCCGTCTCGAGTTCGAACCGGCGCCGGCGGGCAAGTATCCGTGCCTCGACCTGGCGCGCCGTGCCGCACTTGCCGGGGGAACCGCGCCCGCGATCCTCAATGCGGCCGACGAGGTCGCTGTGCACGCGTTTCTCGCCGGGAGCATCCGCCTGGGAGACGTGCCGGACCTGCTCGCGCACGCGCTCGAGACGGTGCCGGCCGTCGCCGCCCAGACGCTGCCCGCGATCCAGGCCGCCGATCGGGATGCACGCGAGGCCGTGCGCAGCGAACTCGCGCGCCGGGGCGTGGGCGTCACCGCCGCCGATGGACACGCCTGAACCCCGCCCCGGCGTGAACCGGATCCTCGTCCTGCGCCGTCGCGCGCTGGGCGACCTGCTCCTGACGCTCCCGGCGGTGCGCGCCCTGGCCACGTCCTACCCGCGGGCCAACGTCGACCTGCTCGTCGATCGGTCCCTGGTCGGCGTCGTCGACGGGCTGTCGTACGTGTCCCGTGTCGTCGTGTTCCCGGACGCGGCCTCGACACCGCGCGGGCGCGGCGTCGCGCTGTTGCGACTGCACCAGGACGTGCGCGCCACCGGCTACGACCTGGTCGTCGACGCGATCGGGACGCCACGCACCGCGTTCCTCGCGTGGTGGAGCGGCGCGCGGATCCGTGCAGGCTTCGCAATCCGCGGGCGCACGTGGGCCTACACGGTGACCGTGCCGCGTTCCGATGCGCGACGCCCGGTGTACATGCGCGACGCCTACCTCGAACTCGTGGCCGCCGTCGGCGCGTCGACGACCGATCTCTCGTTCGCCCCCGCGGGGGCCGAGGCCCCGCTCGAGGCTGCGACCGGAGGCCGGCCACGCATCGCGGTCGCGCCCGGGGCGACATGGTCCGCCAAGGCCTGGCCCGAGGCGCACTACGCGCGCCTGCTCACGCTGCTGGTCGAGCGCATGAACGCCGCGGTCACCGTGTTCTGGGGCCCGGGCGAGGAGGCGTTGGTCGACCGACTCGTCGCCGGCGAGCCGCGCGCAATCAAGGCGTCCGGCGGAGACGTCGCGGGGCTGGCGCGCGGGCTGCGCGCGCACGACCTGCTCGTCTCGGGCGACTCGGGCGCGCGGCACGTCGCCGTCGGCGTCGGGCTGCCGACGGTGGCGTTCTTCGGTCCGACCGACATTCCGACCGCAACACCCCCCGAGGGAGGTCATCGCACACTCACCTCGCCGATCGAGTGCGCGCCGTGCCAGCGCCTGGTCTGCCCGCTGGCCGAGAACTTCTGCCTGACTCGCGTCACGCCGGAAGCGGCGCTTGAGGCGGTGCGTGAGGCGTTGCCCGCGCTCCGCACGGTGGGGGCGCGATGAGCCGACCGCGCATCTCGGCGCTGGTGCCCACCCGCAACGAGGAGCGGAACCTGGCCGAGTGCCTTGCGTCGCTCGCGTTCGCCGACGAGGTCGTGGTCGTCGATTCGGAGAGCACCGATCGCACGGTCGAGGTCGCGCGGGCTCACGGTGCACGCGTGCTCGTTCGTCGCTTCGACGACTGGTCGAGCCAGAAGAACTGGGCGCTGGCGCAGCTCGCGCATCCCTGGGCGCTGTGCGTCGACGCCGACGAGCGCGTCGACGGGACGCTCGCCGCGGCGATCGCCGCGCTGCCGGCCGACCCGGCGGCCGACGGCTACCGCCTCGCGCGCCACAACTGGTTCCTCGGGCGGCGCATCGAGCACAGCGGTTGGCAGGGCGATGCCGTGCTGCGCCTGTTCCGTCGCGACGCAGCGCGCTTCGAGGGTGCGATCCACGAGCACGTCGTCGGCCTCTCCCGCGTGGCAACGTTGCCGGGCGCACTCCTACACCACCCGTACCGCACCTGGGGAGACTACGAGCGCAAGCTCTGGCGTTACGCGCGGGCGAACGCGCGCATGGCCTTCGACGCGGGCCGGCGCAGCGGACCGCTGGACATGCTGGTGCGCCCGCCGGTGCGCTTCGTGCGCATGTACCTGGCGCAGGGCGGATTTCTCGACGGCGGGGCGGGGCTCGCGCTGTGCGGGCTGTCGGCGATCGCGGTGTTCGTCAAGTACGCACTCCTGTGGGATGCAACGTCGCGCGGACCGGTCGTCTTCAGCGACGGGGAGGCGCCGTGATCCTCGCCTACGTCGGCGGGTTCGACCCGGGCTACCCGCGCAACTCGGTGTTGCGGGTGGGACTCAATCGACTGGGAATCGAGGTGAAGACGTGCTTCGTCGCGCCCTCGGGCGGCGTCGTCGGTCGCGGCCTCGAGATCCTGCGCGTGATCGATGCGATGCACCCCAGGCCAGACGTCGTCCTGGTCGCCGAGTTCTGCCACAAGGACGTGCCCGCGGCGTGGCTTGCGGCCCGTCGGGTCGGCGCGCTGCTCGCGGCGGACCCGCTGATCTCACGGCTCGACACCATGGTCGGTGACTGGGGATTGTACGGACCGCGTTCGCTCGACGGCTGGGCCTGCCGGCGCTGGGACGAGATCGCGTTCGGGTGGCCCCGCGTCGTCGTCGCGGACACCGCTGCGCACGCGCGCCGCTACGGCGCCATGGTCGGTCGGCCGCCGTTGCCGGTGGTCTACGTCGGAGCGGCCGACGAGTTCTTCGCCGTTCCCGACGAGACGCCACCCGCGGTCCCCCTGCGCGTGCTGTACGTGGGGGGGTTCCTGCCGCTGCACGGCGTCGACGTGATCGTGGAGGCCGCGAGGACGCTCGCCGCCGGGGGCGGCCGGAACGTGATCTTCGACCTGGTCGGCGACGGCATCGAGTATCACGCGATGCGGGCCCGCGCGGAACAGGCCGGGCTCGACAACGTGGTATTCCACGGCCGTCGTCCGCTGGCGGAACTGGCACAGCGCATGGCCGGGGCGCATGTGGTTCTCGGCGTGTTCCAGCGCGACGGCGAAGGCGAGCGCGTGATCCCCAATAAGGTCGTCCAGGGACTGGCCGCGGGGCGATGCATCGTCACGGCGGCGAGCGAGGCTTCCTGCGAACTCCTGGTGCACGACTCGAACGCGGTGCTCGTGCCACCCGGCGATCCCGGCGCGCTGGCCCGGGCGCTCGCCGCGCTGACGACGGATTCCGACCGCCGCCTGCGACTGGCGCAGGCCGGACGCACCCTCGCGCGCACGACGCTATCGCCCGAGGCGACCGCGCGTCAGCTCTTGATCGCGCTCGGAGCCCGCAGCGAACGCGAACCGGCGGGGGCGGTCCCGCATCGCCGCCACCGTCCGGATCCGTCGCTGGGGCCCGCGGCGCCGGCCGGGGCATGACGCCGCTGCGCGTCCTCCATGTCGACACCGGGCGCACGTGGCGTGGCGGCCAGGCCCAGGTCGACCTGCTGGTCGGCGGGCTCGCCACGCGGGGGCACACGCAGCTCGTCGCCGCGCCCGCGGGACCGCTGTCGCAGCGTCTGACGTCCCGCGGCGTGGAGGTCGTGCGCTTCGCCCCGCACGGAGACCTCGACGGGCCGGCCGCGCTCTTGCTGGCGGCGCGCGCGCGCGCGTTCGCACCCGATCTCGTGCATCTGCACGACGCACGTGCGCACGCGCTGGGCTGGTTCGCGGCGCGCGCCGCCGGCGCCGCGTGTGTCGTCTCGCGTCGCGTCGCCTTCGGCGCGACGGTGCGCCTGCCGCACGCGTTCAAGTACACGCGCCTGCCGATCGATCGCTACCTCGCCCTGTCGGGGCCGGTGAAAACCGAGCTCCTGGCCCTCGGCGTGGCAGACGCGAGGATCGACATCGTCCCCGACGCCGTCGACGTGGCGGCGGTCGAGCGGGCGGTGGCGGCAGCGCGGGCGGACGGCTCGGCCGCGGCCCGACGGGCTTCGAGCGGCGCGGGGGAAGGCTCATTCGTCGCCGGCACGATCGCCGCCCTGACGCGCGAGAAGGGACAGGACGTGCTCGTGGCCGCGGCCGGGCGCTCGGCCGCCCGGCCGTACGTGATCCTGCATGGCGCCGGGCCCGAGGATGGGACGCTGCGTGCCTTCGCGACGCGCGCCCCGCGGCCGGTTGGAGTCGCGTTCGTCGCCGACGACGATCCGTTCGTCACGCTGGCCGCGCTCGACGTCCTCGTCGTGCCGTCGCGGGCCGAGGGCATGGGCTCGATCGTGCTGGCCGCCCAGGCGGCGGGTGTTCCGGTGATCGCCGCGGCGATCGGGGGCCTTCCCGAGATCGTGCGCGATGGCCACACCGGATGGCTCGTTCCGCCCGGAGACCCCGAAGCGCTGGCGGCCGCGCTCGATCGTGTCCATGCGGAGCCGGCCGCGGCGCGCTCCAGGGCCGAGGCGGCCCGCGCGACGGTCGTCGCATATGACGTGGCGGTGATCGCCGCGCGCACCGAGGCCGCGTACTCCGCGGCATGCGGCGAGCGTTCGTCCCGCGGGTCGCGCCCGCGTTGACCGGGCGTCGAACGCTCTGCTAGGTTCAGTCGGAACCTGCCTTCCGACCCCGGCGCCCGAGGGACCCACGTGAACTGGAACATCATCCTGCCGGGACTCTTCCTCCTCGGCATCCTCGTCTTCCTGCATGAGCTCGGCCACTTCCTCATGGCCAAGTGGCTGCACGTTCCCGTCTACAAGTTCTCGCTCGGCTTCGGTCCCGCGCTCCTGCGCTTCACGCGGGGCGAGACGCAGTACCAGATCTCGGCGCTCCCGCTCGGCGGCTACGTGTCCATGGCCGAGGAGATCAAGGACGCCGAAGGCAAGGATGACCTGGTGGATCGCTTCAGCGAGCAGCCCTGGTGGAAGCGCTTCGTGATCGCGCTGGCCGGGCCCGGGGCGAACTTCATCACCGGGTATGTCGCCCTCATCCTGATGGCGATGGTCGGTGTCCAGCTACCCGATTACGACGCCGTGCTTGGCCCCATCGCGGCCGACTCGCCCGCCGCGCGTGCCGGGCTCCTCGAGGGAACCCGGATCGCGCGCGTGGGGGACCAGCCGGTCACGTCCTTCCAGGACTTCGCCGCAAAGCTCGCAGGCGAGCCCGCGGATCGCGAGCTGACGCTCACGGTCGAGGCGCCGGACGGCGTCGGGCGAGCGGTCACCATCCCTTCGGCCGAGCGCGCAGCCGTCCTCGGCTCGCTCGCGCCGCCCGAGGCGCCCAGCACCATCGGCAATGTCGTGCTCGGCAACGCGGCGTACTCCGCGGGACTCGCCGCCGGCGACCGGATCGTCGCCATCGACGGCAAGCCGGTGTCGCGCTGGCGTGACCTGACGACCGCGATCACCGCCAGCCCGGGCGTTCCGCTGCGCTTCACGGTCGAGCGCTCGTCGCGCACGTTCGACGTCTCGATCACACCGCAGGGACCGCCGACCCCGGGCGCCTGGGAGGGTGGCCGCATCGGGATCGAGGCGCCGCGCGTCCGCACGTATCTCGAGCGCTCGTCGTTCCCCGAGGCGGTCGCCGGCGCCGGGCCGGCCACCCAGGCCCTCGTCAGCCAGACGTTTGCCGGGATCCAGGCCCTCTTCATGCGCCCCTTCGCCTCGGCCGGTTCGCTCGGCGGGCCGCAGATGATCGTCCAGATCGCGGGCCAGAGCGCCCAGCGCGGACTCGGCGACTTCATCTACGTCCTCGCCGCGATCAGCTTCGCCATCATGGCCTTCAACCTGATCCCCATGCCGGTCCTCGACGGCGGGCACCTGTTCCTCGCCCTGATCGAGGCCGTGCGCCGTCGTCCGCCCGCCGCCTGGTTTACCAATGCCTACCAGCGCGTGGGCCTGGTCGTGATGGGCAGCTTCATCGTGTTCGTGCTGTACAACGACCTCTCCCGCTCCATCCAGCATCGGGCCGCCGTGCAACGGAACAACCAGGCGCCCCCGGGTGAAGTCGCCCCCACGCGCTAGGCTCCGACTGGACACTCTTCGCGGCCGCGCCGGGTCGTGGATGCCTCTCGCCCGGGGCATGCTCGCCGTCGCGGTCGTCGTCGCATGGGCCGGAACCGCCGGCTCCGCGCATGCGGCCGACGACGAACTCCTGGGCGCGCTCAAGCGCGTCGAAAAGGTGACCATCGTCGGGAACGAGTCGATCGGGACGGGGGACCTCAAGAAGGTCCTCAAGACCGGCGACCAGGACTTCCTGGGCCTGCGCGGCATGCCGCTGTTCCGCCCCGACTTCCTCCGCGCCGACGTGACCGCGCTCCAGACCTTCTATCGCCGACGCGGCTTTCTCGATGCCGTCGCGACCGCCGCTGCCGACTCGGGTTCGCGGCCCGGCCGCGTCCTCGTGAGCTTCCACGTCACGGAGGGACCGCGGGTGATCGTGCGCTCGGTGACGATCGATTCGACGACGCTGTTCACCCGCAAGGAGCTGCTCTCGATCATCAAGGTGGAGCCGGGGCGTCCGTTCGATCCGGTGCAGGTTCCGATCGACCGCGGCCTCCTCGGGAACCGCTACGCCGAACGCGGTCACTTCCCGTCGATCGAGACGCAGGTTACGCAGGACGGCGCTCGCGTCGACGTCCGCTTCATCATCCAGGACGGCCCGCCGTACCTCGTTCGTGGTGTGACGGTGGCGGGCGTGGTGCAGGTCGACACCTCGGCGGTGGTGCGGGAACTCCTGCTGGAGCCGGGCGACCTCTATCGCCGCGACCGCCTCGTCGAGAGCACCGAGCGGCTGTCGGGCAGCGGGCTGTTCACCTCCGTCGAGATCGAGCCCGCGCGGCCGGACTCGAACCAGGCGCAGGTGGACCTCCACGTGACCGTCCGTGAGCGCAAGCCACGCTGGCTCGAGGGTGGCGTCGGCACCGGCTCGGACGAACGGGTGCGACTCGGGGGCCAGTGGGGGCACCGCAACCTCTCGGGCGACGGCAAGACGCTCACGGCGACGGGGACGTTCGGCTGGAACGGCGGCCAGAAGGTACGCACGCGCGCCGAGGTCGCGTTCGTCGAGCCGTGGCTGCTGCACACCCGCACGCGCGGGCGCATCGCCGCCTCGGCCGCCCGCGATTTCGACGAGTACGCGGCTGGCACCTACATCCAGGAGGGCTACGGCCTGTCCTTCGGGCTGTCCCGCGATGACTACTCCGCCGACTCGCGACTGACTCTGACGTTCGACAACACGTGGACCACGATGACAAAGATCATCGACCAGGCGCCCGGGGACACGACCACGTTCTTTCTCGCCCCGTACCTCCCCCGACTGACGATTGCGTTCGACCAGGACCGCCGGGATCAGCCGCTGCTGCCGACGAAGGGCGCGCTCAACCGCGTGAGCGCCCAGCTCGCCGGGGATCCGAAAGCCGAAGCCGGGTGGTACTCAAAGCTCGAAGCCTCGACCGGGCGACACCTTCCGGTCGGGACGGGCTCGACCATCGCGCTGGGCCTGCGCGCCGGAATCATCCGCGCGATCGGCCACGGTCCCGGCGGACCCGAGGGCACGCTGGCGCGCGTACCGGTGACAGATCGCTACCGGGTGGGCGGGACGTCGAACGTGCGCGGCTACCACGAGAACGGGATCGACGGCGGCGGCGAGGATGGTGGGGGCGGAGTGCTGCTGTCGGTGGTCAACCTCGAGTACCGGCGGCGGGTGCGCGGCGCGGTCGGGCTCACCTTTTTCATCGACGGCGGAAACGTCTGGCGCGATCCGTCGCACGTCCGCCTGGCGGGCTTCTTTACGCCCACCGGCGCCGAGCGCACCTACGGTCTCGACGACATGCACTGGGCCGGAGGAGTCGGGCTGCACTTCGTGACGCCCATCGGACCCCTGCGTCTCGACTACGCTCGGCGCTTCGCGGCGGACGAGAGCGACCTGCTCGCCGGCCGCACCCTCGAACGTGGTGGCGTTCACTTCGCCATCGGGTTCATGTTCTGATGGAGCCATGGACGACGCGCGCGTGACCACCCCGAACCCGGGCAGCGGCCGATCCGCTCGATCCGGCCGATGGCTGCGCCGATTCGGCGATGGCGCCATCTGGGCGTTAGGACTCTCCGTGCTCCTCGTCGCGGGGGCCGCGCTGGGACTCATCGCATTCTCGCGGCGTCCCGAGTCTGCCCGGATCGCGCTGCGGTTCGTCAACCGCGCGCTCACCGGGTCGACCGACCTTCGGCTGACGGCCGAGCGCACGCTCTTGTCGGAGCACGGGGCTCGAATCCTGCGGCCGGTCCTCTCGATTGTCGATTCGACCGGGGCGGCGCGCCCGCTGCTCACCGCCCGCGAGCTGGCGATCGGGACGACGTGGGGCGGCCTCCTGTTCGGCGGCGCGGATGCGTTCCGTCTCGACCTGCGCGACGCGCGGGTCTACCTGCGCCGCCGCCCCGACGGGTCCTGGCTGCTGCCCGCCTTCCGGGGGACGGGGCGCCCGCCCGCGGCGCAGGCGCGCCTCGACCTCGACCTCCACCTGGCGAACTTAGCCGTGATCGCACTCGACGGACTGGGCGCCGACGCGCGCGCCGAGACGCTGGTCGCCGGTGCGACGGGTGAGGTGAAGGCGCAGCAGCGGGGCTCGCGGTGGGACGTCGATGTGCTCGACCTCCGAGGTCGGGGGCCCGCCGCCGGCCTCCTGGGGGCGAAGCTGGCGGGCCGGGCTCGCTACGACGGCGGCGCGCTCGATCTGACGCGCTTCCGGCTCGAGTCCGATGCCGGCTGGATCGCCGGAGCGGGCAGGGGACGGATCTCGCCTCGGCTCGACCTCGCGGGCCGGCTGGCGCTCGGAGAGGTGACCTGGAGTCGTCTGGCGCGATGGACGGGACAGGACGCGCTCGACTTGCCGGGGGGCGTGGCCGGCACGAGCGGGTGGCGCGCGCAAGGCGATTCGGTCGCACTCGACGGCGCGCGGTTCGATGTCCTGTGGCGCGACGAGCCGATGACCGTGGGATTCGACGGTCGCTGGGCGCAGGGTCGGCTCGCGCTCGACCAGGGGACGGTCGCGTGGCGCGAGGCGACGTTCCACGGGGGCTTCGAACTCGACACGAAGCAGGGGGGTGGCTGGGCCATCGACGGGCGACTCGGCAGCCTCGACCTGGCGGAGCTGCCGCGCCTGTGGCCCATGCCCGACCTTGACGCATCGCGACTCGATGGCGACGTGCGCCTCCTGCATGACAGGCGCGGCTATACCGGGACGGTGCGCGACGCCGACGGCACGTGGCGCGACCTGCCGGTGCGCGACCTGCGGGGGACGTGGGCGATGGCGGGCCGGGTGCAGACGATCGACGCACGCTCGCGACTCGGCGGCGGGAGCGTCGGCACGCGCGGGACGATCGGGCCGGCCGGCCTCGACCTGGCGGTGTCGGCCGCCGCGGTCGACGCTGCGGCCATTCCGCCTGCCACGTGGGCCGCGCTCGGCATCGCGACCACGCCGGAGGGTCGCGTAGAAGCCTTGTCCGCGCGGCTCACGGGCCCGGCCCGCGCCCCGCGCGCGACGGGGCGGGCGCGCCTTGCCGACGTCGGGATCGAGGGCGCGACCATGGGCGCGGCCGACCTCGACTTCGACGGCGTCTTCGGCGCCGCGCCCGAGGGGGGCGTGACGCTGGCCGGTCGCGACGCGACGATCGGACCAGCCCGCGCCGACACCGTCACAGCGCGCGTCTCTTTCAGCGACCGCACGATCGTCATCGAGGACCTGCGGGCGAGCCGCGGCGACTCCGTGCTGGCCCTCGGCGGCCGGCTGGTGCGCGACGGCGACGCCTGGGACGTGACCTTCGATCGCGCGACGTGGGACGTCGGCGAGGCGCTCGCGCTCGAGAGCGAGGGCTTGCTGCGCGTGCGCCTCGAGTCCGACGGCCGGATCGAGGTCGTTCGCGCCCACGTCCTCTCGAACGCCGGCTCGGTGGCCGCCGCCGGCACGTGGGGCGGGAAGAGCGGACAGAGCGACCTCGTGCTCGAGCTCGAGACGCTGGACCTCGAGTCGATGCTCGCCCCGTTCGTGCCGGCCGCCGATGCACGCGGCATCGTCACGGGGCGGGCGCACATCGAGGGGATGGGCAAGAACACGGTCTACACGATCGACCTCGAGGGCCGGGACCTGCGCTGGCGGCGACTCAACGCCCGGCACGCGATCGCCCGCGGCCGCCTCACGCAGTCGACTTGGAAGGTGGAACAGCTCAACCTCGATACCGGCCGCGGACGGCTCAAGTTCACGGGAGACCTGGCCTGGGCCGAGCCGCCAGCCCTCGATGCCGATGCGGCGGAGTGGAACCGGGCACTCACCGATGCCCCGCGCTGGCATGGCGAGCTCGTTGCCGATAGCCTGGCCGTCGACCAGCTCGCCGACTGGTTCCCGCAGCTCGGCGGATGGCGCGGCGTCCTCGACCTGACGTGCCTGCTGGACGGCCGCCCGGCCTCGCCGGTCGTCCGCGTGACCGGCGCGATCCACCGCCCGGGCTGGGGACAGGCGACGCTCGACGACTTCGACGTCGACCTGCGGTACCACGACGACCTGGTCACGGTGCACCGCCTGGCGATGGCCGGCCCCGACAGCCTGGGCCCCTCGGTGACCGGGTCGATGCCGCTGAGCCTGGGCTGGGGCGTGAAGAACGAGGAGCGCCTGCCCGATCGCCCGATGGAGATCGACGCGTTCGCCCACGGCGTCGACCTGTCGATCGTGCCACTCCTGCTGCCGCAGATCGCCGCTGCCGGTGGCAAGTTCGACTTCGACGCCCGCCTCACCGGCACGCCTCGCAAGCCCGAGCTGGCGGGCAGCATCACGATTCGCGACGGGATCGTGCGACCGGCCTCGCGCGAGGAAGTGCTCACCGACGTCGACGGGCGCGTCGTGCTCGAGGGGGACAAGCTCATCATCCAGAGCCTCACCGCGCGGCAGGGGAAGCGCGGGCGGCTCGTGGTCAAGCCCGGTGGATCGGGCACGATCGAAGACCTGCGACTCGTCGAATACGCGCTCGACGTTCAACTCGAGAAGATCACCGCCTTCTCCAGCGGGGAGTACGTGATCGTGCTCGACGCCGCGCTCCAGGTGACCGACGGGATCGACGCGGGCGGGCCGCTGCCATTGCCGCACATCACCGGCACCGCCTTTGTCGACGAGGCGCTGTTCCTCTACAACTTTGCCGACCCGACGCGCCAGCAGATGACGCAGGGGCCGCTGGTCCTGCCACCGTGGACCTACGCGATCGACGTCGACGCGGACAAGAACGTCTGGTACCGACCCACCGACGCGAACATCGAGGGCCGCCTCACGGGCTTCCGCGTGATGCAGGATGCCGACCGCTTCCGCATGCTGGGCGAAGTCGAGGCCCTGCGCGGTCGCTACTACTTCCTCGGTAACGGTTTCGACCTGCAGACCGGCAACCTGTTCTTCGACGCCGCGCAGGAGATGGACCCCACGGTCGACGCGGTCCTGACGACGGAGAAGGTGCTCGACACCAGCCAGTCGAACAGCACGCGCGAGACGATCACGCTCACCGTGACCGGCCGCGCCCAGTCGCCCCGGGTGACCCTGACGTCGACTCCGAGCGCCCTGGCGCAGGGGGAGATCGTGCGCCTGCTCACCTACGGCCAGATCAAGAACAGCGGAGGCACCGCGCTGGTCGCGGCCGGTTCACAGATGCTGGCCCGGCAATTGTCGCAGGAAGTCCCCGAAGTCGAGAAGTACCTGGGGACGATCGAGGTCGGCCAGCGCTACAGCGAGGGCAAGGACGACTATGCATCCGAGGCCTTCACCACCGTCGGCCTCACGCGCTACTTCACCAATGACCTGCTCGTGCGCTACTCTCAGGTCGTCGGGGACGTGAGCCAGACGGATGCGGTGGACTATCAGGACCTCACCGCCGAGTACCGGCTGAATCGCCTTCTCTTCCTGAGCGGACAGGTGACACGACGCCGGGGCGTGCTGATCACCTCGCAGGATCAGACGATCTACAACCTCGACGTGCGCGCCCGTCACGAGTACTGAGGGCGCCGGGAGTTCGCATCGATGATTGCGCGCACGATGGTCGGTTGTCTCCTCGTGGTCCTCGCCGCGGCCGGCGGACTGCTGGCGCACTGCGCGCCCGCCGCCGCCCAGGGGTTCGGAAAGAACAAGGTCCAGTACCGCACCTTTGACTGGAAGGTCATCTCCTCCCCGCACTTCGAGGTCTACTACTACACGGGGGGCGATTCGCTCGCGCTGCGCACCCTCGACCTCGCGGAGAAGGCGAACGTCAAGCTGACGCGGGACATGGGGCACATCCTCACGAAGAAAGTGCCCATCATCCTGTACATCTCGCACAACGACTTCGCGCAGACCAATGTGACCACCGAGTTCCTCGATGCGGGAACGGGTGGGTTCACGGAGCTGCTCAAGGGCCGCGTCGTGCTGCCGTTCACCGGCTCGTACGAGGAATACCGCCACGTCCTCGTCCACGAGCTCGTGCATGCGTTCATGTTCGACATGCTCTATTCCAACGGGCTTCCGTCGTTTGTCACGGCCCAGAGCATCATCAGCGTGCCCCTGTGGTTCGCCGAAGGCATGGCCGAGTGGCTGTCGATCGGCTGGGAGCCCAACGCCGACATGTTCATGCGCGATGGCACGATCGCCGGCTACCTGCCGCCGCTGCCGTACGGCGGGGGCTACCTCGTCTACAAGGAGGGGCAGGCGGCCATGCGCTTCATCGAGGAGCGCTACGGCCCCGACCGGATCCGCGACATTCTCGCGAAGCTCAAGTTCCACCGGAACTTCGATCGCGCGTTCGAGGTCGCCATGGGCACCACGGTGATCAAGTTCGACGAGGACTTCCAGTCGTGGCTCAAGAAGACGTACTGGCCGAGCGTGGCGGACCGCGACGGTCCCGAGCAATTCGCCCGGCGTCTGACCGACCACCGTCGCGATCGCTCGAACATCAACATGGCCGCCGCCGTCTCGCCGCTGGGGGACCGCGTCGCCTACATCTCGGATCGACGCAACTACACGGACATCTACATCCTCTCCTCGCTCGACGGGAAGATCCTCAAACGCGTGATTCGCGGGGACACGAATCGGCAGTTCGAAAGCGTGCCGTCCTTCCGTTCCAGCCTGTCGTGGTCGCCCGACGGCAAGCGCCTGGCGTTCGTGGCCAAGGCCCAGGCGCGGGACGTGATCTACGTGGTCGAGGCCGACCAGGAAGGCAAGATCGTCCGCGAGCACCAGCTCGACTTCGACGCGGTCTCGTATCCGACGTTTTCGCCGGTCGCCGAGACGATCGCGTTCATCGGCGTCAAGCACGGGCGCAGCGACCTGTACCTGGTGGACCCCCAGGGCGCGATGACTCGGCTGACCGACGACACCTGGGACGAAAAGGAACCCACGTGGTCACCCGACGGCATGCGACTGGCGTTCTCGTCGGACCGCGGCCACGGGGTGGTGCTCACGGCGGGCTGGCCCGACGGCAAGAGCTTCGGCGAGTACGACCTCTTCGAGCTGACGGTCGCCGATCGCTCGGTGCTCCCGCTCGTGCGCACCGGCGGCGACGACGGCACGCCGGCCTACGCCCCGGACGGCCAGAGCCTGCTGTTCGTCTCGGATCGCGGCGGGGCGCGGAACGCGTACCTCTACGACCCGGCCGACTCCACGATCCTGCAGCTCACCGACCTGATCGGCGGCATCTACTCGCTGTCGTGGTCGCAGGACAACGATCGGGTCGTGTTCTCGGCTTTCAACCACGGCGGATGGGACATCTTCGTCGCGAAGGAACCGCTGTCGCTCGGCGCGGTTCGCACGCGGCTCGCGGCGCGTTCGCCGGAGTCTGTGCTCAGCCTCGGCGAGGCCACGCTTCCCATGACGCTCGAACCGAAGGCGGTGGTCGACTCGACGCGGGGCGCCCTGGCCCCGATCTGGCCGGACACGGCCGGCGTGCGCACCCTCGCGGAGTCCGTGCCCGACGTGTTCTCTCTGGGCCGCCCCGGGCTCAATCCGCCCGCGGACTCGGCGGCCGCGGGGTGGCGGGAACTCGGCGTGCCGGGAATGACGAGCTACGGCGAGCGGCTGCTCGCCTTCCAGGACAGCGTCGCGATCGCCGACAGCATCAAGACAGCGCGCGCCGGAATCGACCTCGCGCGCCTCGACGCTCCGTTCCTCCTGCCCGACAGCCTCCTGTCCCAGGAGCCGAAGCGTTACCGGCGGAAGTTCTCGACCGAGTTCGCCGGGGGACAGGTCGGGTTCAACTCGGCCTTCGGACTGGCCGGGACGACGGCCCTGTCGATGTCGGACTTCCTCGGCAACGATCGCTTCTACATCTCGGCCGACATCTTTTCCGGCTCGCTCGAGGAAACGAACGTTCTTGCTTACTACTATCACATGCCCAAGCGCTGGGATTACGGCTTCGGCGTGTTCCATTACAAGAGCTACTACTTCTCGCGCACGACGGCGCTGGGAGAGTCGTTCACCGAGGCCCGCCGGTTCTCCGACCGCAACGTCGGCTTCGCGGGGCTCCTGTCCTATCCGCTCGATCGCTTCCGTCGCTACGACTTCAGCCTCACGCAGATGGTCGTCGATCGTTCTTATTTCACGCAGGACTTCTTCGGTTACCTGTATCGCACCGGCAGCGAGCTGCGCACCGTCACGGCGCCGTCGGCGGCGTTCATCAACGACAACGTGCTCTACGGCTACTATGGGCCGATCAGCGGCTCGCGCTGGTACGTCTACGCGACCGACGCCATCCCGGTGTTCCCGAAGAGCCTGTCGTACTTCAGCAGCGCGGTCGACTGGCGACGGTACTTCCCGATCGTCCCCGAGTACGAGTTCGCCATGCGCGCCGAGTGGCTGCGTTCGAGCGGCCGCGACCGCCAGGTCTTCGAGCTGGGCGGCTATTCGACGATCCGCGGCTACGAGGACTTCTCGCTGCTCGGGTCGAACGCGCTGTTCGCCAACTTCGAGCTGCGCTTCCCGTTCATCAACGCGCTGGGCGTGGTGGGGCCGTTGCCGCTGGGCGTCTTCAACCTGCGCGGCGCGGTCTTCGGCGACGTGGGCGGCGTGTGGAACGACGACTCGGGATTCCGCTGGACCGAGACCGATGCCACCGGCTACCGGAGCGCGCGCGACCTGTATACGTCGGCCGGTGTCGGAGCGCGCTCCTACTTCGGCTACCTGCTGCTCAAGCTCGACGTCGCCTGGCCGTACGATCTCGACCGTTGGGGCAAGCCTCGATACCACTTCTCGTTGTCGCCGCAGTTCTAGTGCGGGGGCCCCGGTGGTGATCGACACCGACCTGAACGACGCGCAGCTCGCAGCGGTGACGCACGGCGACGGGCCACTGCTCGTCCTGGCGGGCGCCGGATCAGGCAAGACCCGCGTGCTCACCCGGCGCATCGCCTGGCTGCTGGGCGAGGCGGGCGTGCCGGCGCACGGGATCCTCGCCTTCACGTTCACCAACAAGGCTGCACGCGAGATGCGCGAGCGCATTGTCACGCTGGTCGGCGCAGCGACGGCGCGCGCCCTCTGGGTCGGCACGTTTCACGCCACCTGCGCCCGCCTGCTCCGCCAGGAGGCTGTCGCCGCGGGCCTGCCCCCGGCGTTCACGATCTACGATCGCGACGACCAGCTTGTGGTTCTCAAGCGTGCGCTGGCCGACGCGGACGTTTCCGACGACGTGAAGCCGTCCGCGATCCTCTCGAAGATCTCCGCGGCGAAGAGTGCATTCGTCGATCCCGACGGTATGCTGCGCGAGTCGCTCGGCGACCTCGACCGCCGGGTGGCGCGGATCTACGCGGCCTACGAGCAGGGCCTCGCGCGGGCGGGGGCCGTCGACTTCGATGACCTGATCGTGCGCACCGCACGCCTGCTCGAGGACGTCCCCCACGTGCGGGCGCGCTACGCCGACCGCTTCCGCCACGTGCTGGTCGACGAGTACCAGGACACCAACCAGGCCCAGTTCCGGCTCGTCGCAGCATTTTCCTCGACGCACGGCAACGTGACGGCGGTGGGGGACGACGACCAGAGCATCTACGGGTGGCGTGGGGCCGACCTGTCGAACGTCCTCGACTTCGAGCGGCGCTTTCCGAACGCCGGGCTCATCCGGCTCGAGCAGAACTACCGTTCGAGCGGAAACATCCTCGCCGCCGCCTCGGCGGTCATCGCCCACAACCGGGCGCGCAAGGGCAAGACGCTGTGGACCACGCGTGACGCCGGGCCGCGCCTGCGCCTGGTGCTCTCCGGGGACGAGCAGGCCGAGGGCGACCGCGTCGCGCGCGAGGCCCGCCGGGTGCTCGAGCGCGGGGGCAAGCTCGCCGACGTTGCGGTCCTGTTCCGCACCAACGCGCAGTCGCGCGCCCTCGAGATCGCATTCCGCCGCGTCGGCGTGCCCTACGAGCTGGTCGGCGGCGTGTCGTTCTACGAGCGCAAGGAAGTGAAGGACGTGCTCGCCTACCTGCGCGCCGCGCTCAATCCGCGCGACGCCGTCGCGTTCCTGCGGATCCTCAACGTGCCGCGACGCGGCCTGGGGGACAAGGTGCGAGGGCTCGTCGACGCCGGCGTGACCGCCGGGCACACGGCCGCCGAGGCGCTCACCGCCGCGCTCGAGTCCGGCAGCGTGGCGGGCGTGGCGGGGTCGCGCGCGCGCCAGTTCCTCGACCTGCTCGACGACCTGAGGCGCCGCAGCGGGGAACCGGCCGACCGGCTGATCGAGGAGACGCTCGAGCGCACCGGCTACCTGCAGGCCCTCGACGACGCGTTCCCGCAGGACGCGCCCGATCGCCGCGAGAACGTCGGCGAACTGGTGGTCGCGGCGCGGCAGTTCGCCGAGCGCGGCAACGACGGAGACGGTGACGGCGCGATCGCCGAGGGCGGCGGTTCGCTCGAGGCGTTCCTCACCGAGGCGGCTCTGGTGGCCGACGTCGATCGCTGGGCGGCCGAC
>JBKJNH010000002.1:0-3571 GCA_046596055.1 Candidatus Eiseniibacteriota bacterium | reverse complement strand
TTCGTGAACTCGCGCACCGAGGTCGGCAGCCCCAGGCTCTCGAACGCCATGATCTCGTATGGGATCTGGCGGATGGCCATGGAGACGACGCCACGCTGCAGGTAGACGTTGGCACGGAAGCGCGACAGGC
Source organism: Candidatus Eiseniibacteriota bacterium (assembly GCA_046596055.1). GTDB lineage: Bacteria > Eisenbacteria > RBG-16-71-46 > RBG-16-71-46 > DASYSL01 > JANPEF01. Next base: position 3,441 of record JBKJNH010000002.1, on the reverse strand, counting down.
CCTTGATCCCGAACGAGAAGTCGAGCTCGCGGGTGTTCTCGAACTTCTTGCGCTGCTCGTCCGACATGACGGAGTAGGCGAGCCCCGCCGTCAGGTCCGGCGTCAGGATCTCGTACTCCGACGGGGTGATGGACCCGTCGATCCGGAACTCGGGCGGCACTCCCGCGGTGATGTGCAGGTCCGACGCCTTGCGCTGGATCATGTCCTCGAGCAACTGCTTCAGAGTGATCACGGGGTCTCCGGCTCCTTCCGGTCGCGGTGATTGCCTTCCATGCGGCTAGACATTGTCGAGCGCTGTTTCCTTCAGGACCTCTTCCGCCGTGGTCAGGCCGCGACGCAGCTTGGAGAGCCCGTCCATGCGCAGCGTGCGCATGCCGTCGGCCATCGCCTGCTTCTTGATCGTCGACGCCGGCGCACGATCGAGAATGAGGTCGCGAATGCTCGGCGAGACCATCATCACCTCGTAGACGCCCTGGCGACCCTTGTAGCCGGTGTCGTTGCAGTCGACGCAGCCGGCGCCCTCCATCCACGGAAACTCGGCCGCTTCCTCGGGCGTGAAGCCGAGCTCGCGGACCACCTCGGGGTGCGGGTCGACCTGCTGCTTGCACGACGCGCACGGCCGTCGCACCAGCCGCTGGGCCAGCACCAGGTTGACCGACGAGGCGACGAGGAACGGCTCGATGCCCATGTCGACGAGACGGCCGATGGCGCTTGCCGCGTCGTTGGTGTGCAGCGTCGAGAGCACGAGATGGCCGGTGAGCGCGGCCTTGGTCGCGATCGCCCCGGTGTCGATGTCGCGGATCTCGCCGACCATGATGATGTTGGGATCCTGGCGCAGGAACGCCTTGAGCGCCGCGGCGAACGACAGCCCGACGTCGTCGTTCACCAGCACCTGGTTAATTCCGTCGAGGTTGTACTCGACCGGGTCCTCGGCGGTCATGACGTTGGTCTCGGGCGTGTTGATCTTGGTCAGGGCCGAGTACAGCGTCGTCGTCTTGCCCGAGCCGGTCGGCCCGGTCACCAGCACCATCCCGTACGGCTGGAGAATGGCCTTGGTGAAGTCGTGGAACGCCTGCGGCTCGAAGCCCAGCTTCTCGAGGTCGACGTTGAGGTTCGTCTTGTCGAGGATACGCATCACGATCTTCTCCCCGAAGATCGTCGGCAGCGTCGAGACACGCAGATCGATCGTGCGGTTCAGCACCTTGATCTTGATGCGCCCGTCCTGGGGCACGCGGCGCTCGGCGATGTCCAGCTCGGACATGATCTTGAGGCGCGAGATGATCGCCAGCTTGAACTTGAACGGCGGCGCCATCATCTCGTAGAGCGTGCCGTCGATGCGGAAGCGGACGCGCAGGCTCTTCTCGTAGGGCTCGATGTGGATGTCCGAGGCGCCCTTGCGGACGGCGTCGGCGATGAGGGAGTTGACCAGCTTGACGATCGGGGCCTCGTCGGCCATCGACATGCTGCCGTCGCCGGACTCCTCCTCGACTTCCTCGACGACGGCGAGGTCGTCCTCCATGCCCTTCATGACGTCGGCCATGGTGTTGGCCTGGTCGTAGTACTTGTCGAGCGCCTTCTTTAGCGCCGGCTCCGACGCGACGACCGGCTCCACCTCGAAGCCCGTGATGAACTTGATGTCGTCGAGGGCGAAGATGTTGGAAGGGTTGACCATGGCGACGGTCAGGCGGCGGCCGTTGCGCGACAGCGGCAGCGCCATGAACTTGAGCGCCACGTCGGCCGGCAGCAGCTTCACGCAGGCGGGGTCGGCCTCCACGCGTCGGAGGTCGACCGCGGCCACGCGATAGAGGTCGGAAAGGAAGTCGCCCAGTCCCTCCTCGCTGATCGCCCCCACCTTGATCAGATTGTGGGACAGCGATCCCCCGGAGTTCTTCATCGAGAGATGGGCCTTCTGCAACGCAGCGTCGTCGATGACCCGCGCGTCGATGAGCTTCTGTCCCACGTCGTCGAGCAAGGCTGTCTCCTTACGTCAAGCACGCCGAATCCCCCGGCGACCCGGGGGCGGTCGAGGACGGTCCGACCCACCGGGCGCGCGCCGGGATGGGCGCGCGCTCGTGCAGATCGAAGTCAGGTTCGTCCTCGTGATCGGCCGATCGTCCACTCTGCAACACCCCTTTTTTCCCGGGCCCGCGTTCTGCACGGTCACGGCTTTCGGGACTTTTCGACGACCAGGTGGGGTGAGAGGCGGGCCAGGGTCTTCGGGCCGATGCCCTTGACCCGCCCGAGGTCCTTGACGGTCCGGAAGCGCCCCCGCTTCTTCCGGTCGGCGACGATGCGTTCTGCGGTCTTGGGGCCGATCCCGGGGAGGCCCTCCAGCTCCTCGGCCGACGCCCGGTTCAGTTCGAGGCGGCCGTCGGCCAGGTATGCCGAAGGCGGGCCGTTGGCGCTGTCGGGGGCGGAGGCGCTGTCGGGGTGGCCGGCGAGCCGAGCCGCCGGAGGCGGAGCGGCCGGCGCCCTTTCTGGCGCCGGATCGGCCTCGGCCGTGAAACCGAGCGCGAGCGAATCGCCCAGGGTCAGAGCGAGGACGTCGGGACGCCGCGCCTCGAGCACGGACAAGCCCGCGCCCGTGGCGACCAGGATGGCGAGAACGGCGAGGGCGCGCGATTCATCGGGTGTGAGCATGCGGATCACTCCGCGGGGGCAGATCCGCGCGGGCGAAGCCCGCGCATTCTTCGGGGGCCCAACTGCGCGGGCAGGGCCCGCGCATGCTTTTTGAGGTCAGTCTAGTCCCACAACGTCCACCGCCCCGCCAGAACGAACCTCGACTCCTCGGCCCGCCGCAGCCGACCGAACTCGTCCTCGACCGGCAGGAACCGGTTCGATCCGGCAAAGTCGCGGATCTCGGCCCGGACCTCGAACTCGTCGATCACCCAGGCGGCGAACAGGCTGAGCCGGGATGCCGTCGGCAGGTCCCCCACCGGGGTGTCGCTGCGCGCGCCGATCAGCTCCCCGGTCACGCCGAGGCGCAGGTCGAGGTCGCCGGAGAGAAACGCGTGGCGCGCCTCGAGTTCGGCGTGAAGGCGCCAGTCCGGGTCCGACGGGCGCAGGACCGGGCTCACCGATCGTCCGAGCGCATGCCCGCCGAGTTCCGCACGCAGGCCCCGCAACGGGGCGAGGGCGAAGTTCACCACGGCCGCGACGAACTGCGTCGCGTCGCCCGGGACGGCGGTCGCCAGCGCGACCGCTCCGTCGAGCGCGAACGGCTCACGCGCGATGTCGAATCCCGGATCGCTCTGCCCCGCATAGAGCGCCGCACGCACGCGCCGCTCGCCGCGCGGCCACGCGCCGCGCACGGTGCCGCCCGCCTCCTCGCCCGCGCTGCGATCCTCGATGCCGAGGCCCGCAAGCCAGGTCGACGAGCGCAGGAGAGGCGTGTCGCCGCGGTCGCCCGGGGCCAGGTTGTCCGCGGCGGCCGGCTCGGTC
>JBKJNH010000284.1:0-8546 GCA_046596055.1 Candidatus Eiseniibacteriota bacterium | reverse complement strand
ACGCACGTGCGGGCGCGATCGCGTTCCGGAGCGTGACGCCGAACCCGGCCCCCGACGGGGCGCGTTTCGAGTTCACGCTGTCGGGACCCGGCAGGGTGACGGCGACCGTCCACGACGCCGCGGGCCGCGCGATTGCCACGCTCGCGGAGCGGGAGTTCGCCACCGGTCCGCAATCGATCGCGTGGGACGGCCGGGCCGAGGGTGGGGAGCCCGCACCGGCCGGCGTGTACTTCGCCCGCCTCTCCCTGGACGGCGTCGCGGTGGTACGGAAGTTCGTGCGCGTCGGCGGCCGATGAGCCCGGACGCGGGGGGCCTCACGACCCCCGACGCCCGGGGCGCGCTTCCGGACCCCAAGCAATTCTACCGGCGCATCGCCGCCGTCCTCGAGGGGCTCCCCACCGGTCTCACCCGGCGCCCGCTCGCCCAGCGCATCGGACCCCGCCTGCTCGAACAGTTCTCGGAGCTGCTCGGCTGGCGTGTCGTCCAGCTCTACGATCGCTCCGGCGACGTTTACACCCTTGCCCACAACTGGGGTGACGACTCGCCCTCGATCGCCGACGTCCTCGCGGGTGCTGCCGAACACGTGCCCTTCGAGCCCGACGCCGAGCACCCGGTGTGGATCGGCCGGACGGCGATCGGCGTCACGTGGCTCTCCCCCGTCGACAACGAACGCAACTCGCTCTTCGCCTTTGGGGACCGCGATCCCGCGGCCCTGGGCACGCCGATCGACGCGGCCACGCTGGCTCGGCTGTCCTTCGCCTGCACGTGGATCGAGCACGCGTTCGCCCGCCAGGCGCACAGCCGCCGCCTCGAGAGCACGTTCGAGCAGGCTCGCGCCATCCAGATGAGCCTTCTGCCCGACCCCACGGTGGCGTTCGCCGACTACGACGTGTACGCGTCATCGGTTCCGGCAACGAGCGTGGGGGGCGACGTCTACGACTTCATCGCCGTCGACTCGGACACGCTCGGGTTGACGATCGCCGACTCCTCCGGGCATGGCCTCCCGGCGGCGCTCCAGGCCCGCGACGTGCTCATCGGCCTGCGCATGGGCGTCGAACGCGACTTCAAGATCAACCGCATCGTCGAGAAGCTGAACCGCGTCATCCACCGCAGCAGTCTCTCCACGCGCTTCATCTCCGCGGTCACGGGGGAGCTGGAGAAGAACGGGAATTTCGCCTACGTCAACGCAGGGCACCCGCCGCCGTTGCTCCTCGACGACTCGGGCTTCCACGAGCTCTCGATCGGCGGCACGGTTCTCGGCCCGTTGCCAGAGTCGACGTACAAGATGGGCTTTGCCCACCTCGACCGCGGCTCGATGCTCGCGCTGTTCACCGACGGCGTGATCGAGCGCGGCACCGAGGACGGCGGCGATCCGTTCGGCGAGGAAGGCGTGCGGCAGTGGATGCTCGACTGGTGGGATGGCCCGGCGCAGGCTGCGGTCGAGGACCTGCTGGACCGGCTGCGGAAGCACGGCTCCAGGCGCGCGTTCGACGACGACGTGACGGTGGTGGTGGTGCGACGGCCGCGCTAGAGCGTGCGCAGCGCCGCCCGCACCGGGCTCGCATCCGCACCCCGCAGCTTCAGCGGCAGCGCCACCAGCTCATATCGCCCCGCAGGGGCCCCGGTCAAATCCAGCCCCTCGAGCAACACGATCCCCGCCCCGAACAGAGCGCGGTGCGCGGGCAGGTCCTTCGAGTCGACCGCATCCACCGAGAACGTATCGATGCCGACGAGCCGAAGCCCGGTCACGCGTGCCAGCGCGGCAGCTCCCTCGGCCGTGAAGTGCGGGAAGCGATCCGGAAACGTCGCCCAGGCCACGTCCTGCGTGCGCACGAGCAGCCGCTCGATGGGACCGCCGGCGTCCGCCAGCGCCTGTTCCACCTCCCCCGCCCCGATCGCCTCGACGCCACGCACCGCGACGACGGCGCACGGGCCCCAGAACGCATCGAGCGGCAGTGACGCCGCGTCGCCGGGACCGGCGCCGACATGCATCGGCGCATCGGCGTGGGCGCCGGTGTGCGGCGACAGCGTGACCCGGCAGACGGTCACGGAGTCCCCGGACGCGGGATCGAACGCGAGGTCGATCGCGAGTTCGGTGTCACCGGGGTAGACGGGCGCGCCGACACCGATCGCGGGCGAGATGTCGATGATCCCCCTCACGACGGCCCGGCGCGCATCCGGTCGACGATGTCCTTCATGGCCGCCAGCGCGGCTTCGACGTCGTCCTCGCTGGTGTAGAAGTGCGGGCCGAGTCGGACGCCGACGCCCGGGCGCCAGTCGCAGAGGACGTCGCGTCGATCGAGCTCCGCCTGTACGCCCGCGGCGTCAGGCACGCCGATCGACACCGATCCCCCGCGCCGCGCCGGATCGACGGGCGAGTTCAGTGGCCAACCCTGCTCCTGGGCAAACGCGACGATGCGCGAGGTCAGACGCTGCGACTTGGCGCGAATCGCCTCGATGCCGATCTCTCCAAGGATCTCGTAGCCGGCACGCGCGGCATAGAGGCACGGGATGTGCGGCGTGCCGGAGAGCGTGCGCAGGCCGTCGTCGCGGTAACGCATCGGCCCCGCGTCGAATCCGAAGGGCTCGGGGTGCGCGACCCAGCCGGTGAGGCGCGGGCGAAACGTCGACAGTAGGTCCGGGCGCACGTACAGGAATCCCGCACCGGGCCCGCCGCACAGGTACTTCACCGAGCCGCCGGTCAGGTAGTCGACGCCGAGCGCGGTCACGTCCATGGGCACGGCGCCGATCCACTGGTACGCGTCGAGCAGCACCGGCGCGCCATGCCGATGCGCGGCGGCGATGATCGGCGCGATGTCGACCAGCGCCGCGCTCTTGAAGATCACGCCCGAGATCGCGACGACCGCCGTGTGCTCGTCGATCGCGTCGATCACGCGCTGGGGATCAATCGCGATTGCGTCGCCAGAGGCGACGCGAGCGATCCGGGCACCACGATCCACAAGCCCTTCATACAGATAGAGACAGGACGGAAAATCCAGCTCCGTACAGACCAGCCGATCCCGCCCGCCCGTGAACTCGATGGCCGACAGCACGGTCGCCTGCGCCTGCGTCACATTCGGGTGCATGGTCACCGAGCCCGCAGGCGCTCCCATCAAGGGCGCAAGCACGTTGCCCACCTCGATTGGCAGCATCCACCACGCCTCGGACCATGCGCGGATGCCGCGCTCGTCCCACGTGTCGAGATAGTCCGCGACCCGCGCGCGGGCGCGACGCGGCATCGCGCCCAGCGAGTGGGCGATCAGGTGATGCGTGCGCTGCGACAGGGGGAACTCGTCGCGCCAGGCGAGGAGCGGATCCACCGGATCGCCTCGATCGCTCACAGCCCGTTCCCTGCCGCGTCCGGACCCAGGTGGGTGCGGTAGGCGTCCGGCGTGTTGATGTTGATGAGCACCGCCGGGTCCTTCGCATCGACGAAGCGCCGCCGCTCGGCGTGCGCGTCGAGGAAGTCGGCGAGCGTGGTCTCGGCCGGGTCGGCCGCCGCGGTGTCGCCCAGGCGATAGGCCAGCTCGCGCGACAACAGCACCGGGTGCCCCGCCTCGCCCTCGTAGGCGGCGAGGACCGCATCGTCGAGCTCGAGCTGGAAGGCGTGGACGACGGCGGCATACGTCTCGGCGCGCACCATCGGCATGTCGACGAGCGCGATCAGCGCGCCCTCGAGATCGGGCTGCTTGCGCACCAGCGAGCGCAGGCCCGCGCGCACGGACGAGAACATCCCGAGCTTGTGTCCGCGGTGATTGATGGCGAGGGCGCGCCCCAGCTCGACCGAGTCCTTGATCAGCGCGGCCTTGGCCCCCAGGACCACGATCGTCGAGTCGATCTCGGGGACCGCGTCGATGCGGTCGAGGATGTGCTCGAGAAAGGTCTGCCCCTCGATCTGCAACAGAGGCTTGGGAGCGCCCATGCGGTCGGAAGACCCTGCAGCGAGGACGATGGCGCCGAAGCTCATGTGCGCTCCACGGGAGCGTCAGCAGGGATTGCATTGCTTCGCGCGCGCTTTGCGCGCACGGGAATGCCATCGTCGATCGGCGCGCCGCGGCGCCATGCAACCAGCTCAGCCGTGATCGACAGCGCGATCTCCTCGGGCGTCACCGCGCCGATCTGCACCCCCAGCGGCGAGCGCAGGCGCCCCAGCGCCTTGTCGCTCAGGCCCTGCGCGCGCAGGCGCATGACGAACTTGTTGCGCTTCGACTCCGAACCCACGAGGCCGAAGAACCCCGCGCGCGAAGCGGCCAGCGCGCGAACCAGCGCCTGGTCGAGCGGATGGTGGTGCGTCACGACGACGACGGCGGTGTCCGCGTCGAGCACGAGCTCGTGGACGACGGCCTCGGGGTCGTCGCACAGCACGCGCGTGCCCGCGGGGAAGCGCGCCGGATCGGCCCACGCTTCGCGCCCGTCAACGACCAGGGTCGCGAAGCCGACAGCGGCGGCGCACTGCGCCAGCGGCAGGGCGATGTGCCCCGCCCCGAGCACGACCAGCCGCGCCGGCATGGTCACCCGTTCGAGGAACACCTGCATCGTCCCGCCGCAGCACATGCCGAGTTCGGTGGTCAGGTTGATCGCGAGCAGTTGCGTCGCCGCACCGTCCGGGCACGCCGCCGCCAGCAACGCGGCGGCCTCCGCGAGCACCCGATGTTCGAGCGCTCCCCCGCCCACGGTCCCGGCCTGCTGCCCGTCGGCCAGCACCAACAACTTCGCGCCGGGGTCCTGCGGCGTCGAGCCCGTCACCTGGACGACTGTGGCCAGCACCGCCGGCACGCGCGCGGCACGCACCTGGACCAGCGCACGCGGCACGTCGCGATCAAGCACGAGGAGGTCGGTCATGCGTGCCTCACGCGGGGACGGGTTCGAGGACGGGCGGCCCGGCCGGCAGGCCCAGCGCCTGAGCGAATGCACGGCGCACCAGCACCGGCACCATCGCATGACGCCAGTCGGCATCGACCGGAATGTTCGTCAGCGGCTTGCACTGCTTCTTCGCCGCCTCGCCGAGCGCGGTAAACACTTCCGGCGTCGGTCGCTGCCCGCGGGCGACCGCGTCGAGCCCGGTGACCTCGCGCGGCTTGGCGCCGAGCGCTCCGACGACGATCCGAGCGGTCGCGAGCGTTCCGTCGGGCGCCGCCATTCCCGCAACGGCGACCGACAGCAGCGGGAAGTCGATCGCGTTCCGCGCGCGCAGCTTCTGGTAGCCGGCGAAGGCGCCGGGCACGGGCGCGGGAACGCGCGCCTCGGTCAGGATCTCGTCAGCGGCGATCACGCTGTTGCGCCGGCCTTCGCCCGCGAACCAGTCGGCAAGCGCGACGACACGTTCGCCCCGCGCGGCGCTGTGCAGCACGACCGTGCCCCCGAGCGCGACGAGCATCGTCGCGCCGTCGGAGGACATCGCCGCGACGCAGCGCGTGCCGCCGGGCACGACGTGGCACTTCGTTCCCTCGCGCTTGAGGCAGTAGCCCAGCGACTCGCGCCAGTGCGCCGTCTGGTTGTACCAGGTGCATCGCGTATCGAGGCACAGGTTCCCGCCCACGGTGCCCATCGCGCGCAATTGCGGCCCGGCGATCTGGCCCCAGGCGCGCGACAAAGCGGGCCATGCCGCGATGACGGCGGAATCGGCGGAGGCGCGGGCGATGGAGGTCAGTGCACCGATTCGCAGGGTCCCGGCTTCGCCGGGACTGATGTCCCGCAACCCCGGCAAAGCCTTGAGCGCGACCACCGTTTCCACGTCCAGCAGCCCATGCTTGAGATTGGGCACGAGATCCGTCCCGCCGCCGAGCAGGCGCACCGGACGCGAGCCCCAGGCGTCGGCGTTCGCCACCGTCGGGCCATCGTCGGCGCCGTTGACGGCGAGCGCGTCGAGCGCCTCGGACAGCGAGCGTGGGCGCAACACGCGGAACCGTGGGAGCGGGAGCATCAGACGACCCCCTTCCACGCGCGGCCTTCCGCGCGGCGAGCGGCCAACCCGGCCAGCACTCGCCCGGGCCAGAACGGCAGCACGGTCAGCCGCACGCCGATCGCATCGTAGATCGCGTTCGCGATCGCGGGCACCGAGGAGTGCAGCGGACCCTCGCCCGCCTCCTTCGCGCCGTACGGGCCCTCGGGATCGACCGATTCGACGATGTGCGCCTCGAACTCGGGGCAGTCGAGCGACGTCGGGATCCTGTAGTCGAGCAGCGACGGGCCGGCGTGAAGGCCGGTCGGGGTGTACGCCTGCTCCTCCATCACCGCTTCGGCAAAGCCCATGTAGGTCGAGCCCTCGATCTGCCCTTCGACCAGCGTGGGATTGAGCGCCCGCCCGCAGTCGTGCGCGATCCAGATCTTCTTCACGTCGACCATGCCGGTCTCGACGTCGACGTCGACTTCGGCGAGGTGCGCGGTGAACGAATACGCCGGCGACGCCCCGATCGTGCCGCCACGGTACGCGCCGTGCACGTCCTTCGGCGTGTTGTACGAGCCGACCGATCCCAGCGTCCCGAACTTCGACTCGGCAAGCACGAAGGCCTCGGCGGGCGTCATCGTGCGCGCGGTGTCCTGCCACGTGCCGACCTTGCCGCCGGCGAGCCATACGCTGTGCACCGGCACCGCCCACGCCTCGGCGACCGCCTCCTGCACCCACTTCTTCAGCTTCCTGCACGCGTCGAGCGCGGCGTTGCCCACCATGAACGTGACGCGGCTCGAGTAGGCGCCCATGTCCACCGGCGTGAGATCGGTGTCGGCCGCGACGACGCGGATCGACTCGAGCGTGACGCCCAGCTCCTCGGCGACGACGTACGCGAGCATCGAGTCCGAGCCCTGCCCGATGTCCGACGCGCCGCAGAAGATCGTCACGCGCCCGCTGCGATCGGCGCGCAATTGGACGGCGCTCTGCGGCATGTCGTTCGGGTAGATCGGGTAGTTCGTGCCCGAGATGTACATCGAGCCCGCGACGCCCAGCCCGCGCCCGAAGGGCAGCTTGCGGAAGCGTTCCTTCCAGCCGGAGGCGCGCTCGACCTTGTCCAGGCACTCGAGAAAACCGTTCGAAGTGACGCGCAGCTCGTTCACCGTCCGCACGTGGTCGCCGATGAAATTCTTCCGCCGCATCTCGATCGGGTCCATGCCGACCTTCTCGGCCAGCATGTCCATCATGCACTCGAACGCGAACCGCGGTTGCACCGAGCCATGGCCTCTTTTCGGCCCACACACCGGCTTGTTCGTGAAGACTCGCGTCGAGTCGAACTCATAGGTGGGAAACCGATACGGCGCCGTCAGCAACTGCCCGGAGTAATAGGTGGTGACCAGACCAAACGACGAAGCAGCGCCCCCATCGAGATAAATCTTCGACTTCACGCCCGTGAGCATCCCGTCCTTCGTCACGCCCGCGCGGTAGCGCAGTCGCATGGGGTGCCGCCCCCGGTGCGCGTAGAACACCTCCTCGCGCGTGTACAGGAGCTTGACCGGCCGGCCGGTCTTCAAGGCCAGGAACGCGACGCAGAACTCGAGCGAGAAGGGCTCGCTCTTGCCGCCGAAGCCGCCGCCCACGGTCGGCTGGATCACGCGCACGCGATCGGCCGGAATGCGCAGCACCTTCGCCAGGTCGCGGTGCAGGTAGTGCGGCACCTGCGTCGAGGAATAGACCGTGATCACTCCATTGAGCTCCGGCACGCCGATCGCGCAGTGCGGCTCGATCGGCACGTGCGTCGAGCCCGCGTAGAAGAACTCCTGCTCGAGCTCGATGTCGGATGACGCCAGCGCCCCATCGACGTCGCCAAACGTCAGCGTCACCTGCTTCGAGATGTTGCCATGTTTCGCGAACGGGTTGACCTTGTGCGCGTCGTCGTCATGCGCCAGAGCGTCGTCGATCGTGAGGACGGTCGGCAGCAGCTCGTAGTCGACCTTGACCAGCGCCAGCGCCTCGGTCGCGGTCCGCTCGTCCACGGCAGCGATGCACGCGACCGCGTCGCCCACGTAGGCGACCTTGTCGAACGCGAGCGCATACTCGTCCTGCGTCCACGGGATAATGCCGAACGGGACCGGGAAGTCCTTCCCCGTGCAAGCGGCGATCACGCCGGGATGTGCGAGCGCGGGCGCGAGATCAATCCCGACGATCCGGGCATGCGCATGCGGCGAGCGCAGGATCTTCGCGTGGAGCATCCGCGGGAACACGAGGTCGTCGGCGTAGACCGCCTGGCCGGTGACCTTGCGACGCCCCTCGACCTTGCGGTTACGCTTCCCGATGACCGAGAAACCGGTGGTCGGCTGCGGGGGCTTGGGCGGCGCGTCGACGGGCGTCGAGCTCACCGTCGCTCCTCCTGCAGATGCTGGCCGGCCTTCAAGCAGGCCTCGAAGATCTTCGTGTATCCAGTGCAGCGACACAGGTTACCCGACAGGGCCTGTTGGATCTCGGGGACCGTCGCCGCGGGGTTCTTCTCGAGGCAGGCATAGGCCGAGACGAGCATCCCCGGCGTGCAGAAGCCGCACTGCGCCGCGCCGTACAGGTCGAAGCAATCCTGGACCGGGTGGAGCTCGGCACCTCGCGCGAGGCCCTCGACGGTCGTCAC
>JBKJNH010000360.1:0-4040 GCA_046596055.1 Candidatus Eiseniibacteriota bacterium | reverse complement strand
CCGCGCGACGACTCTTGGAGTTGAGCCAACAGAGCCGGACCGCCCTCCCCAGCCGTGCCGGTATTTTGATTGCCGCTGACCGGAGGGACGCCGGCGACCGTCCAGATCTTTCCCTGTGTGTCGACGCGGCGGATCAGCGACGCGCCATACCTTTCGAGGAGGTACACGGTGCCATCGCGCGCAACCGTGATCGCGGCGGCCTGCAAATTGTGGGACGTGGCAGGGATTCCCTCGAACAGCCCGAGACCATGCGTGTCGCCGGTCCCGGCAAACGTCGAAATGTATCCTTTGGGATCGACCCGTCGAACACGCAGCGAGTCCGTCAGGTACAAGCTGCCATCAGGTCCGAACGCGATGTAGGGCTCGTCCAACTGGAGCTCCCCCGATCGCGTGGACGGTCTGACTATGCTGCCATCTTCTCGATCTTCTCGCTCATGAACTTCAACTCAAATTCAATCGGGCTGACGTAGCCGATCGACGAGTGCCGACGACAGGGGTTGTAGAACCCATCGATGTAGTCGGCGATCGCGGCGATGGCGGAAGCCTTCGTGGGGTAGTCGTGGTGGTCGATCATCTCGCCCTTGATGGTGGCGAAGAAGCTCTCGGCGACGGCGTTGATGCTCCTATGTTCCGTCAAGGGGGATCGCGAGGTCCGCGGTCGCCCGCGACGAGGCCTGCAGAATCTTGAAGACCTCGCGCGCGATGTAGCGTTTCAGGCAGCGCAGGATCTCGGGCTTCGAGAGGCCTTCAGCGGTGCGTCGAGCGACGTACGTTCGCGTTCGCGGATCGCACCGCAGTCGGACCAACGCGACGACCCACAGCGCGCGGTTGGCGTCGCGGTTCCCTCCGCGATTCAGGCGATGCCGGTGCTTCTTTCCCGAGGACGCATCGATGGGCGAGACGCCGCACATGGATGCGAAGGATGCCTCGTTCGCCAGGCGCTCCGGATTGTCGCCAGCGGCCACCAGGAGCGAGCCGGCGACGTCGGCGCCGATGCCACGCAGGGCGACTAGCCCAGGAGCAACCTTCTTCACGAGCACAGCGAGTTGCCTGTCGAGCACCCCGACTTCCTCGTCCAGCTGTTTCCACCGCCGGCCGAGTCCCCGGTGGGCCTCGCCGGACGCGGCTTCAACATCGAGTTGGTGAAGATGCCCGTCACGGTGACGTTCGACCCCGAGCGGCCCGGCGAGTCCCTCAAGGAGGAGACGGCGAAGGCGTTGGTCGAGATGGTCGAGGGCGAGGAGCCGAGTTGAAGGAGCGTCTCTCAAAATCACCCCTCCCCCGGAGCACCGTCCAAGTGCCCGGATCGACCTGCTCGGTCGGAGCCGTCCAAAACGTTCGTATCTGACAGGCGCGACTTGATCGCCCTGTAGAGCGTTGCCTCCGACACGCCGAGCTTCTTGGCGATGGCCGTCATCTCGTGACCTTGGCGGCGGAGCACGTCGAACAGGTTCAAATCGACACGGGCTCGGGGACGACCAAGGCGAACACCACGACGGCGAGCATGTTCGAGTCCTGCAAGGGTGCGCTCGCGCACGCGCACGGCCTCTTGCTCGGCGACCCATCCGAAGATCGCGCAGAGGAGCGACCTGACCGGCCCGCTGGTGTCCAACCAGGGTTCCTTCACCGAGATGATCTTGACGCCGAGGCGATCGAGTTCGAGGAGCGCCTGGATGTTGCCGATCATCGACCTGCCGAACCTGTCGAGCGCCCACACGAGCACGGTGCCAACTTTCCCGGCGCGGGCGTCGTTCATCATCGCCTCGAACCTCGGCCGGGTCTTGCGGGCCGAGACGTTCTCCTCGTAGATGCCAACGACATCAAGACCACGGCTCTCGGCGAGCCGCATGAGGTCGGGCTTCTGATTTTCGCCGGTCTGCTGGTCGGTCGAGACGCGGACGTAGAGGACGGCGTTCTTCGTGTCGGGCTTGGCGCGCTTCATCTTGATCCGTACTACGCGCAGACCCTTCACGAACCAACCGCCGTGGATCTCTTCTCCCTCGACCCCGAAGTGCTCGGCGCGCTCGACCGAGCCGTCGGCGGGAAGTTGATCGTCACGACCGAGTGCATGCTCCGCGTGGTCGGTGCCGACCATCTCGACCTGATGGTCGGTGGCGTCGTCGGCAACGGCCCTCCCTATGTCGTCCACATTCACGCGCTCGACTCGTCGAGGGAGATCGTCCTCGCCTCGGTGACGATCGCCATCAGCGAGGACATCGAGGACGAGCAGGTGTTGAGGGCCGTCCTACTCGTCTACACGTCCTGCTTGATCGAGAGGGCCGAAAGGGAGAAGCGGCGGCTCGCGTTGAAGGGGGTGGTCTTCAACGAGGAGTCCCAGAACCGATCAGCTATCGAGATCCCGGAGTCCCGAACAGCTACACCCCCTCTGTCGAGGAGACGAAGAGCGCGGCCCTGATTCCGACGATGGAGAAGATCATCGGCGACACGGCGGGTCGGGGGCATGGGGCCACTACACGTCGAGGGTGGCGAGGATCAACCGCGAGACCGCCCTGCGGGCCTGGATGACGAGAGCCTAATCGGGCGTCTCTGTTGGCTCCGCTCCTCGCTGCGGGACCAGCACGATGCCCAGCAGGTTGTAGGCGTATTCGATCGCCAGTTCCTCGGCCTGACGCTCGTCCATGCCGTGAATGAAGCAGTCGCTGCTGCCCCGAGGAAGCGAAGCGACGACACGCGATGCATACTCCTCATCGGAGACCTTGACCGGCGGCCACACCATGACGTTGAGGGGATTTCGTTTCGACTCGATCGCGAGATAGCCCTGTAGGACCAGCACCGGCAGCGGCGTCTTCGTTGGCTTGATGCGTGTCATAGGTGTCCGTCGTGGCTCAGGTTAGGGGTCCAACGGGCGCGGCTTTCGGCCAGCTTGACAGTCCGATCGACGATCCATCGCGTTCTTCCAGCATCGCTTCTTGCGCTCCGGCGTCGTCATTGTCGGGCAGCGGAGGATGTCGCGTTGGTACTGCTCCTCGCATTCATCGTCCTCATCCTCCTCTTGAACATCCTCGCAACTGTTGTCATTTATCGGCGTGAACATCGCCGGTGGCCGTGGCTGGGGGACGGACGCAGCCGGTGCCGGAGCGGGGGACGGCGTGGCCGCTGGCGCAGGCACCGCATGCGTGTCGCCAAAGGCAGCCAGGCCGAAACCGAATGCAATCGCTGCCCCGAGCGGGCCGAAGACGCTTCCTGCGCCACCTGCGGCGATGGCGACTGGCGAGACGTTTGCCCATCGCCCGGATGGGTCGAACATGTTGATCGGATCGGCGAGACAATAGGCGAACAGGTTTGTGTCACCGCCGTCGAAGGTCACCGGGTCCTTGCTCGTCCACCGCCCTTCTCTTGGCGAGTAATCCCGCTTCCCGAACCTCACCAACCCACTCCCGCTATCAACCAACCCACCCGCAAATCCAAACGGCTGGAACCCCGGCGCGGAGTCGCTAAGCACGACACCGAACTCGTCGTACTCGATCGCCTGCGCCACGGTGCCCGCCGAGGTGTCGACGACCTTCCTGACGCTCCCGAGATGATCGGTCACGACGCGGTAGGTGTTCGCCCCCTTCACGATGTACTCAGGCACGTTCACGCGCGTCCCGTAGACGAAGCGCGAGACCACAGCGCCGGAGCCATTCAACTCCGCAACGACCCTCAAATCGCTGGAGTACAGGAACTGCTGCACCAACCCGCCGCCAACCTTTTTGCCGACGCGGCGGTTCGCGCCGTCGATCAGATACTCGATCACTGGCCCGCTGCTGGGCGTCACCTTTCGCAGGTTGCCCAGCGCGTCGTACTCGTATGTCGTCGTTCCGGAGCCATCGGTCTTCGACGTCAGATCGCCGTTGGCGTTGTACGCGTACGTCGCGCCCCCATACGTGAGCATCCGATCCTGGCCATCGTACGTGCCCGACTCGACCCCGGCGGACGTCGTCTTGCTCAGCCTGTTCCCATTGGAGTCGTAGGCGTAAGCTGCCGTGATCACCGAATCCGTCTTCACTTGGTCGAGGCGGCCAACGGAGTCGTAGCGG
>JBKJNH010000249.1:0-2691 GCA_046596055.1 Candidatus Eiseniibacteriota bacterium | reverse complement strand
TGCCGTCCTGCTCTCGGGCGTCTTCGAGGGCCGGACCACCGGCACGCCGATCGCGATCCTGGCGTGGAACCAGGACGCCAAGAGCAAGGACTACGACTCGCTCAAGGACGTCTTCCGTCCCGGCCACGCCGACTTCACCTATGCCGCCAAGTACGGCGTGCGCGACCACCGCGGCTCGGGCCGCGCTTCCGGGCGCGAGACGCTGGGCCGGGTCGCCGCGGGCGCGATCGCCAAGGCGCTGCTGGCCACGCGCGGCGTCTCGATCGTCGCGGGCACGGTGGCCGTCGCCGACATTGTCGCCGAACGCCGCGACTGGGAAGTGGCCGAGACGAACCCCGTCCGCTGCCCCGACGCGGAAGCCGCCGCGCGCATGATCGCCGCGATCGAGGCCGCCCGCGCCGAGTTGGACTCGGTCGGTGGCGTCGTCGAGGTGGTTGCCCGCGGCGTCCCCGCCGGCTGGGGCGATCCCACCATGGCGAAGCTCGACGCGACGCTCGCCGCCGCCATGCTGTCGATCCCCGCCATCAAGGGCGTCGAGATCGGCTCGGGCTTCGCCGCAACGCGCCTGCGCGGCTCGCAGAGCAACGACGCCATGGGCCCCGACGGCTTCAGGACGAACCACGCCGGCGGCATCCTCGGCGGCATCTCGAGCGGGCAGGATGTCGTCGTGCGCATCGCCGTCAAGCCCGCCTCGTCGATCGCCCGCGCGCAGGACAGCGTGAACACGGCGGGGGAGGCGGTGACCGTCAAGGTCGAGGGCCGCCACGACCCGTGCATCTGCCCGCGCGTCGTGCCCGTCGCCGAGGCGATGGTGGCACTCGCGCTGGCCGACGCGTTCCTCCATCAGTGTGCGCTCGAGGGCGCCCGCCCGCTCCCCGAAGGCGCGCGCGCCCCGCGCGACGTCGCGCGTCAGCGCGCGAGTGACGAAGGGAAGGCCTGACGTGGTCGTCGTCATGGTCCCCGGCGTCGACGAAGCCCGCATCGAAGAGGTCGCCTCGCGCCTTCGCCTGATGGGCCTCGCCGTCCATCGTTCCGACGAGCGCGGTCGCATCGTGCTCGGCGTCGTCGGCGACCTCGGTTCGCTCGATGTCGACGACGTGCGCCACCTGCCCGGCGTCCAGGACGTCGTGCGTATCAGCGTGCCCTACAAGCTCGCCTCGCGCGCCTTCCGCGCCGAGCCGACGCTGGTCACGGTGCGGGACACCGTCGTCGGCGGCAACAAGATCGCCGTCATGGCCGGCCCCTGCGCCGTCGAGAGCGAGGAACAGGTCGAGGAGACCGCCGTCGCCGTCGCCGCCGCCGGTGCGACGATCCTGCGCGGCGGCGCGTTCAAGCCGCGCACCTCGCCGTACACGTTCCAGGGCCTCGGCGAAGAGGGCATGAAGATTCTGCGCCGCGTCGCCGACCGCCATGACCTGGCCGTCGTCTCGGAGGTGCTCGACACGCAGCACGTCGCCATCGCCGAGCGCTGGGTCGACATCCTGCAGATCGGCGCGCGCAACATGCAGAACTTCGCGCTGCTGCGCGAGGTCGGCCGCACGCGCAAGCCCGTGCTGCTCAAGCGCGGCATGTCCGGCACGATCGAGGAATGGCTGATGGCCGCCGAGTACGTGCTCGCCGGCGGCAACACGCAGGTCATGCTGTGCGAGCGCGGCATCCGCACGTTCGAGACGGCGATGCGCAACACGCTCGACCTGTCGTGCGTCCCACTGCTGCATCAGCTCACGCACCTGCCGGTCGTCGTCGATCCGTCGCACGCCGTCGGCGTGCGCGACAAGGTGCCGCCGATGTCGCTCGCCGCCGTCGCCGCCGGGGCCGACGCGTTGCTCATCGAGGTTCACCCGCACCCCGAGCGCGCACTGTCGGACGGCGCCCAGTCGCTCGATCCGCCGCTGTTCGCGGACCTGATGCGACGGATGCAGGCCGTGGCCGTGGCGGTCGGGCGCACGCTTTAGCCATGCTGTCGGGCCCGGCAGCTGGGCTCAGCTCTCCACGACGATGCGAAGCGGGTGGCGCGGCCCGGTTGACTCGCACTGGTGCGAGTCGATTGGGCGGATTGCTTCGATGTCGCGAGAAGGGGCGGACCGATCAACTTCCCACGTGGGAAGTTGATTTGCATGTCGCGCACCGTCGGGAACCAGGCTGACCGGACCATGCAAATATCCTGAGAGAGGTGAATTGGGCTGTGGATTCAAGCGTCTCGGCGCAAGTCGACTCGCCACTTCGGCGCCTCCGCAAAGCCCGCGATGGACCACTTCGTGACCAATCCACCTCTCCCAGGCGAGGTGAATTGGTCACGGAGTGGTCGCCGACTCACCCCGACAGCCATGTCCGAAAACGTCCGCCACGCGCCCCGATGGCGTGCCATGCTCCGCGGCATGACGCCCCTCGATCCCGCAGTCTGCTACGAAGCCCTGAAGAGCCGCGACCGCCGCTTCGAGGGGCGCTTTGTCGTCGCCGTCCGGACGACCGGCATCTACTGCCGCCCCGGTTGCCCCGCGAAGATGCCGCTCCGCGAGCACGTCCGCTTCTACGCCACGCCCGTCGCGGCCGAGGAGGCGGGCTTTCGTCCGTGCCTGCGCTGCCGCCCCGAGACTGCGCCCACGTCCGCCGCCTGGCAGGGGACGCAGGCGACCGTGACCCGCGCGCTCCGGCTTCTCGCGCACGAGCCCGAGGCGGCGACGGACCTGG
>JBKJNH010000133.1:0-8614 GCA_046596055.1 Candidatus Eiseniibacteriota bacterium | reverse complement strand
CAGATCGAGGCGAAGGCGCTGCGCAAGCTGCGCCATCCGACGCGGTCACGCCGACTCAAGGCGTACACGGAGTTGCTGTAGGGCGCGCGGCGTCCTCCCCGGCTTGACCGGACGCGCCGCGCGTGCTAAAAACGAAAGTCTGGACGAGCGGTCCGCAGTGGATGGGCCCATAGCTCAATTGGTCAGAGCAGCCGGCTCATAATCGGTAGGTTCGTGGTTCGAGTCCACGTGGGCCCACTCGTCAGGTTGCAGGTTTTGCACGTTGCGCGCCATCGGGCGGTTAGCTCAGCTGGTAGAGCGTCGGTATCACAAGCCGAAGGTCACAGGTTCGAGCCCTGTACCGCCCACCATCCCTCACCGAAGGATCTCGTGCATCCCGATCTCGACCGCCTCGTGCGCGCGCAGGAGATCGACCGCCTCCTCACCGAGACGCGCGGTCGACTGGATCGTTTGGCGCCGCGGCGCAAGGCCGCGGACGATGCCGTCGCCGCCGCCCGCCAGGCGCTGACACACGCCGAGGAGCGCTCGAAGGCCGTCGCTCTCGCGCGGCGCACCGCCGAGAAGGACGTCGAGACGTTTGGCGAGCAGGAGCGGAAGTTCCAGACCCAGCTCACCCAGGTGAAGAAGAACGAGGAGTACTCGGCGCTGCTGCACGAGATCGAAGGCGCCAAGAAGAAGCGCTCCGAGCGCGAGACCGCCGTTCTCGAAACCATGGACGAAGAGGGTCGTGCCGCCGCCGCCGCCGTCGCGGCCAAGGCCGCCCTGGCCGCCGCCGAGCGGACCGCCGAGTCGGAGCGGACCATCATTGCCACGGAAGAGGCCGGCGTCCGCGGCGAGGAGCAGGCGCTGGTCGCCCGCCGCGAAGAGGTCCTGGCCGACCTGCCGTCCGCCCTGCGCGTGCGCTACGATCGACTCCTGGGGGCCAAGCGCGGCGTCGCCGTCGCGGTCCTCGAGGGGGACGCCTGTGCCGCCTGCGGCTCGCACCTGCCGCCGCAAAAGGCCATCGCGGTTCGCCGCGGCGAGGGCGTTGCCGAGTGCCCGGATTGCGGGCGCATCCTCGTCCCGGTATCCGCGCCGTCCTTCTAGTTCCCGCCGCCCTGAACTTCATCCGCAAACAAAACCCCCGGGTTTCCCCGGGGGTGTGAGTTCCGCGTTCATTGCCGGCTCCGGACTCGCGCGCGCTGGGAGCGCCCGTTCCTTCGCTCCGACCCCGCCGCGGAGGCTCGCCGACCGTCGTGCCGACGGGCCGGGGAGACGCGCTTTCCTAGGACCGTCCGTTCTGCCGCAAGAGGCGCGCCGCCTCCTGCAGGTCGGTTGGCATCGTGCCGGCCGCCCTGCGGTTCTGTCTCTGGATTCGTTCGTAGATCTCTTCGCGATGCACCTGCACGTCGAGCGGCGCCTCGATTCCCAGCTTGATCTGGCCGCCGCGCACTTCGAGCACGATCACCTTGATGTCGTCGCCGATGCGGATGTTCTCGCCGGTGCGACGTCACAGCACCAACATGGGTCCCTCCCGCGCCGGGGCGCGTGGTGCGGCGTGTGCGAATCGCGCGCGATCGCGCGGTCAGGCAGCCTGTCGCGTGCGTTCGCCCTTCGCGTCCTGCTTCGATTCCTCGGCGGCGGCGATCACGTGGTCCACCGTCCAGCGACCGTCGGACAGGACGACCTGGCGGGCCAACCGTGACTGTGGATTGAGCACGATGGGGGCGCGAAGGTTCGCGGTGAGGCGCCCGTCGGCATCCACGCTGGCGATCACGTACACCTCGAGCGCGTCGCTGGCCACGGCGCCGATCACCCGCGTGTCGGTCGCCGCGAGCGTCGGACGATAGTCGTCCACGACGAGGGCGGCAGGCAGCAGCGGGAAGGTGACGTCGGGATCGGCGAACGAAAGCAACCACCGGAACGGGGCATGGTCGGCGGAGGTGACGAGCGCAAACTCGCGCTGATCGTCGTAGCCGATCAGTCCTTCCGGCAAGGTGACGAACGATTCGGGTGTCGCCTCGACGGCGCCCAGCGTGCGGGTCTTGATCTGCATGGGACGGTCTCCTGCCTTCGTGGTCCGAGAGCCTTCCCTGGGCCTGCCGGGCGGGCGCCTTCCATGGCGACCCTTCGTGCGAACACCCGGGACGATCGGGAAGGGAGCAACAGATATGCCATGGAGTGCCCGCAGGGCATGGAATGGTCTTTTCATGCGCCATTCCATGCGCCGAAGCCGCATAGGCCTTTAAATGTCGCCAGTGACTCCCACGGATGTCCCCGCCTGCTCGAACCTCACACCCCCGAGCTTCGTGCAACCTGCACGACCCGAGCCGCACCTCCGGGAAAGCGCACGAGCGCAGCGGACAGATTCCACACAGCGCGCCATGGCGATCGCACGGAATCCGACCGCCTTGTGCCTCGCGGCCCCGCCCGGTATGTTCGCCCTCGTGAATCCGACGACGGACGCAAGCGAGGGAATCTGGACCCTGTATGCCGACGGCGCGGCCCGCGGAAACCCAGGGCCGGCGGCCTCGGGCTACGTGCTCGACGATCCCACCGGCGCACCCCGCGCCGCGGGGGGCGTGGCGCTGGGCCATGCGACGAACAACATCGCCGAATACCGGGCGCTCACCGTGGGCCTGGCGCGCGCCCTCGCGATTGGGGTCGCGGCGATCGAGGTGCGCATGGACTCGGAACTGGTCGTGCGCCAGATGACGGGCGTCTACCGGGTGAAGAACGAGGGGCTCAAGCCCCTGTACGCCGAGGCGCAGGCGTTGTCCCGCCGGTTCGGAAAGTTCGCCATTCGGCATGTTCCGCGGGCCCAGAATGCGCGCGCCGATGCGGAGGCCAACCGGGCGCTCGATGGTGGTACCTTCGAGACAGCAAGCTAGGTTCGGAAACGACGGACGGGAGGGGAGTCGGACAGGCGACCGCGGCGGGGTGACCCACCGAGGAAAGTCCGAACTCCACAGGGCAGGGTGCTGGCTAACGGCCAGGGGGAGCGATCCCACGGAAAGTGCAACAGAGAACAGACCGCCGATCGCGGCCGCAAGGTCGCGAGGCAAGGGTGAAACGGTGCGGTAAGAGCGCACCGCTCCTCCGGTGACGGAGGAGGCATGGCAAACCCCACCCGGAGCAAGACCGAATAGGGGAGGATGCGGTGGCCCGCCGCGCTCGACTCCCGGGTACGGTCGCACGAGGGGCGCGGTAACGCGCCTCCCAGAGAAATGGTCGCCACGGTGATGTACCGACAGAACTCGGCTTATGGCCGGCTCCCACCCGTCTTCGTCGTTCCCGTCGTTCTGGTCGTGCTCGTCATTCACGTCGTCCGAGTTTCGCGGGAGGTCGCATGAGCGAGAGCGGCAACGACGTCGCCACCCTCCGCGCCGCACTCCTGGAGGACCTCCGGGCCCACTCGCCCAAGGTCGACGTGGCGCTGGTCGGGCAGGCGTTCGACTTCTCGCACGCCGCGCACGGCGATCAGCTGCGCAAGTCCGGCGTGGCCTACATCTCGCATCCGGTGGCCGCCGTCCACCTGCTGGTCGACCTCCTCGACGTCCACCTCGACACCCCGATCGCCATCGCCGCCCTGCTTCACGACGTGGTCGAGGACACCGCGGTGACGCTGCCCGAGTTGGAGAAGAAGTTCGGCTCCGAGGTCGCCTCGCTCGTCGACGGCATGACCAAGATCTCCGGCTTCCACTTCGACTCGGCGCGCAGCGAGCAGGCCGAGAACTTCCGCAAGATGCTGCTGTCGATGGCGCGCGACCTGCGCGTCATCTTCATCAAGCTCGCCGACCGCCTGCACAACATGCGCACGCTCGAGTACCTGAGCCCCGAGAAGGCACAGCGCATCGCCCGCGAGACGCGCGACATCTACGCTCCGCTGGCCCACCGGCTGGGCATCGCGCGGATCAAGCGCGAGCTCGAGGACCTGGCGCTCAAGACGCTCGAACCCGTCGCCTACCGCGACCTGGCCGAGCGTGTCGCGGCGCGCCGCGAACATCGCGAGTCCGTGCTCAAGCGGCTCGAGGAGCCCCTGCTGGCGCGGCTCGCCGAGGCCGGGTTCGAGGCCGAAGTGTCGAGCCGGCCCAAGCATTTCGCCTCGATCCACAACAAGATGAAGAGCTCCTCACGCGCCTTCGACCAGATCTTCGACCTGCTCGGCCTGCGCATCGTCACGCCTGACAAGGGAGATTGCTACCGCGCGCTCGGCGTCGTCCACGACCTGTGGATCCCGGTGCAGGATCGCTTCAAGGACTACATCGCGATGCCCAAGAGCAACCTCTACCAGTCGTTGCACACGACGGTGATCGTGCCCGGCGGGGACATGGTCGAGATCCAGATCCGCACGCGCGAGATGCACCGGACGGCCGAGAGCGGCGTCGCGGCGCACTACGTGTACAAGGGCGGGCCGATGGACGCCCAGCTCGACGCGCAGCTCGGCGGCTTCGTCAGCCAGACCGCCGACTGGCAGGCCGCACCCAGCGACGAGGAGTACATGGAGTTCCTGCAGACGGCGCTGTACCAGGACGAGGTCTTCGTCTACACGCCGCGCCGCGAACTCAAGCGCCTGCCCAAGGGGGCCACTCCGCTCGACTTCGCGTTCATGATCCACACGGAGGTCGGCTTTCACTGCGTGGGCGCGCGCGTCAACGGCGCGCTCGTGCCGCTGCGTCACGAACTGTCGAACGGCGATACCGTCGAGGTCATGACCTCGCCGTCGGCGCGGCCGCACACCGACTGGCTCAAGATCGTGCGCATGCCCTCGGCGCGCTCGAAGATCCGCCACTGGCTGCGCGAGCAGTTCCGGGACAACGCAATCGCCCTGGGCAAGGAGATGGTCGACCGCGAGCTGAAGCGCCTGCGCGCCACCGAGCGCGTGAGCGACGAGGAACTGCTGGACGCGGCGCAGGGCGTGGGCCTGACCGACATCGAGTCGCTGTACGCCCACCTTGGGCAGGGGACCCGGTCGCTGACGTCGATCGTGCGGCGGCTGGTGCCGACAGCGGATCGCGAGGGGCCGCTCGAGCGCTTCCGGAACGCCTCGGCCGAGGTGCTTCGCAACCTGACGCGCGGCAAGGGCCACGGCGTCCGCCTGCACGGACTCGACAACGTGTTGCTGCACTTCGCGCGCTGTTGCCAGCCGGTGCCGGGCGATCGCGTCATCGGCATCGTCACCCAGGGACGCGGGGTGTCCGTCCACCAGGCCGACTGCGCCAACACGTTCGACGACCGGATCGCCGCCGAGCGCCGGGTCGAGGTGACGTGGGACACGCGTCCCGACGAGGTCTTCCCGGTGCGGCTCGTGGTCTACGGCTCGGACCGGCAGGGGATGCTGGCCGACATCACGAAGACGATCGCCGCGCTCAAGGTGAACATCCGTAGCGCCGGCATGGCGAGCGAGGACAAGACCGCGCGCGGTGTGTTCCTCGTCGAGGTGCCAAACCTGCGCATGCTCACCGAGACGTTGCAGGCGGTGCAGCGGGTGAAGGGAGTGACACGCGTCGAGCGCCAGCAGGCGCCGAAGATCACGGGCCGCAGTGAAGGGTCCCGTGGGAAGGATCGCCCGCACGACGACGGACCCGCGGCCTCCGGCGGGAGCGCGCAGCGCCGCCGGTGAGGGCGCACGTCCAGCGCGTCTCGCGCGCCTCGGTTACCGTCGACGGGCGCGTCACCGGCGCGATCGGCGCCGGGCTGCTCGTGCTCGTCGGCGTCGCTCGAGGCGACGGACCGACCGAGGCGCGCCGTCTCGCCGAGAAGTGCGTGCGGCTGCGCTGCTTCAACGACGCCGCCGGCGCCATGAACCTTTCGTTGCTCGATACCGGCGGGGCGATGCTCGCGGTCTCCCAGTTCACGCTCTACGGGGATACGGCGAAGGGCCACCGGCCATCGTTCGTCGCGGCCGCGTCCGCGGCGGAGGCCGCGTCAACCTACGCCGCGTTCTGCGCCGTCGTGCGCGAACTCGGCGTGCGTTGCGAGGAGGGCGTGTTCCGCGCACACATGGACGTCGCGCTGGTGAACGACGGCCCGGTGACGTTGTTGCTCGAGGTGGGGGGCGGCAACAGCAATGACGTCGCGGCGGAGGCGGGGGAGTGAGCGCGCCGCTGGTCCTCGCTTCGGGGTCGCCACGCCGGGGGCAACTCCTCGCCACGCTCGGCCTGCCCTTCACGGTCGAGTCGCCGCACGTCGACGAGGATGCGCTCACCGCGGCGCACGGATCGAGCGCACCGTCCTTGCTCGCGATGGCCCTGGCGCGGGCGAAGGCCGAGGACGTCGCAGCACGCCGGCCCGGGGCGCGCGTGCTCGGCGCGGACACGCTGGTCGTGCTCGATGACGTGCTGCTGGCCAAGCCCGCCGATGTGGCCGCGGCCCGCGCGATGATTGCCCGTCTGTCGGGGCGCAGCCACGAGGTGCTGACCGGCGTCGCGCTCGTCGAACCGGACGGTGAGGTGCGCGCCGGCTTCGAGTCGACGCTGGTCACCTTTGCCCGCTGGTCGGCTGCCGCGGTCGATGCCTACGTCGCCTCGCCCGACCCCTACGACAAGGCAGGGGGCTACGGCATCCAGGGGGCCGCAGGGGCGTGGGTGACCCGCATCGACGGCTGCTTCTTCAATGTCGTCGGCCTGCCGCTCTCCCGGGTGCGAAAACTTCTGGCTGCTGGTTCGACATAGCTACGGCGAGTCCTCTCGAAGGCCACTCTGCTGTGTCTTGCCCCGAAGTCACACCTTGCTGTTCAACTCCGGGGAAGCATCGTCGAGTCCGGGGTCGCTGCTTCGACCAGGCGCAGAAAGCGTGGATCGCGACTAAGTCGACGAAACTCTGGAGCTCCGGCGAAAGAGGTGTCGCGCAGCCCGAGTTGAACCGAGTGGCCGAGCAGTCGAATGGCATGGGCATCCTCACCCAGGAAGGCAGCGGCCCGCGCCAGCTCGAGCTCGGACGACATCGTTGGGGGGAACGCGCTGGTGGAACGCATCGCG
The DNA here is from genome assembly GCA_046596055.1 of Candidatus Eiseniibacteriota bacterium. Taxonomy (GTDB): domain Bacteria; phylum Eisenbacteria; class RBG-16-71-46; order RBG-16-71-46; family DASYSL01; genus JANPEF01. The sequence goes on along the minus strand of JBKJNH010000133.1, from coordinate 1,655 downwards.
GCGCGGGCTTCCGCGAATCGACCGAGACTCGCTTGCTGCGAGGCGAGCATTGCCCAGACGTCTGCCGATGGCCGCTGACGAGCCAGCTGCTGAGTGTGCGCGATGGCCCCTTTCGAGTCTCCCGCCTGGAGCAGAGCGAATGTCAAATAGAGCCCTCCGAACGACGGGTCAATCGCCGCGGCCTCGCGCGCGCGTTGGACCGCTTCATCGCGCCGATCCTGCTCGAAGAGGAAGTCGGCGAAAAAGCTGTAGGCATACGGACTCGCGGGATCCTGACGAATCGACTCCTCGTAGTCCACGCGCGCCAGCTCGGATTTGCCGAGTTGCCATCGCGCCCGCCCTCGCACCCGAAGCGCCTGGCTTCGTAACCCGGGAGAAATGTCCTTCCGCGAAAGGACATGATTCATCAGTTTGTCCACGACGGCGGCCTGAGTCTCGGGCTTCGACGGATTGTTGAGCAGCATCGCGCGATGGAGTAATACATGCGGGCTCGCGGGATCAAGTCTCTCGAGCGCATCGATTCCAGCAATCAGTGCCCGTCGGGCATCGGATCCAGCGCCCCCAGATTCGTTGTCCTGGTCGACAAGCGCGACGAGGCGCATGACGTGCGCCTCCTGAACCCGCGGAAAACGAACCAGCAGGCTCTCCGTGAGTGCGAGGCCGTGGGGAACATCATGGCCCCGCAGAGCCGCAATGGTCGCAGCGAGGCCCGGCCAACGGGCCATCTCCTCGGTTCCGGTTTCGTAGCGAAAGTACTCGTAGTCGCGGGCAGTCGCGAGCCCCAGTTGCGCCCCGAGTTCGCGAGCCAGCATGCTTGCCGAGACACCGACATCCGCTGGATCGATGTCGTACTCGGAGCCCCATGCGATGCGCCTGCGGCGTACGTCGATCAGGTGGACGGTCGCCCGGAGGTTGTCCTTCTGTAGGAGGAAGGACCCGCTGACGGCGTGGGTGGCGCAGAGTTTCCGCGCAGCTTCCATCACGGCCGAAGGGTCTGCCGACTCGTTGAACTGAGCGAGCGATGCCGGGATCACCTCCAGCACTCTGGCCTGCGCGAGATTCATCATGACGGCATCGGCGAATGCGCGTCCAAGGTATGTCGATCCGGAGTCGCCCCCGAGAACGTCGAGCGGGAAGACCACGATCGATGCTTTCGCCTGCTTCGTGCCGGGGAGCAGCGACCGCACGTCGCAGCCGCGCAGAGTGACGATCGACAGGAGCACCGCCCCTCCGAACAAGAGGAGGCCAATCCCGATTCGCCCGACCGGAAGGGATCTCGCCCGCTTTCCGGGGCCAGTTCCCTGCAGCTTCGCGAGTTCCACGAGCACTTCTCGGGCGCTCCCTGGCCTGGATGCCGGAGACTTCGCCAGCAGTCGCGTGATGAGCAGCTCGAGCGCGCGTGGTACGCGTGGATCGAGGGAACGGATCGACGGCGGCTCATGGTGAAGGATCTGATCGATCCTCAGGGCCTGGTTCGTCGCCGTGAAAGGAAGCTTTCCGATCGTCATCTCGTAGAGAAGTACACCGAGCGAGTAGAGGTCCGTCCGGGCGTCGCTTTCCTCGCCACGCAGTCGCTCCGGCGCCATGTAGGCAAGGGTGCCGACCGGCCCCATTGCGAGAGTGGGTGCCACTCCAGTGGGAGTGGCACCACTCGC
>JBKJNH010000041.1:0-3340 GCA_046596055.1 Candidatus Eiseniibacteriota bacterium | reverse complement strand
GTGAATCCTGCGGCCCACCTCGAGCTCATGCGCGGGCGTCACGAGCAGGAGGCCACTTCGCCGCAGGCGATCGAGCTCGCGCTGCGCCACTTCCAGCGCGCGCTCGAGCTCGAGCCGGAGCTCGCGGCCGCGTGGGAAGGGATCGCCTCGTGCCACGTCACGCGCGCGCAGCGGGGGATGGCGCCGCCAGCCGAAGCGCTGGCGGAGGCGGAGAGCGCGGCCCGACGCGCACTGGAGCTCGATCCGGACGGATCCGAGGCGCACGCGCTTCTCGCCGGTCTGCGATTCCGGGAGAGGGACATGCCCGGCGCGATCGTCGAGTTCCACAAGGCAATCGCGCTCGAGCCGGGAAACGCCAGCCCTTACATCGGGCTGAGCCGAGCGTGCATGTGCTCCGAGCGCCACGCCGAGGCCGAGGCCGCCGTACTCAAGGCGATCAGTCTCAACCCGCTGTCGATGATCGAATGCACGTGCGTCGGCGACGTCTACTTCTACGCCCGCCGGTTCGAGGACTCGCTCGTCTGGTACCGCAAGGCGATCGACCTGGATCCGCGCTTCGACGGTGCGCACACGGACTACGCGCGCTCCCTTGAGGCGGTGGGGCGCTTCGAGGAGTCGCGGGCGGAATACCTCGAGGGCCTGCGGCTGGCGGGAGGAGTCGCCGGTCCCAACTTCGGCATCGCACATCTCGAGGCGAGCGTCGGCAACCTGGCCGAGGCGCGACGGATCCTCGGCGAGCTGACCGCGGCGCGCAGCACGCGCGTCGTCTCCGCGTGGGGGATCGCCGCGTTGCACGCGAGCCTCGGCGACATCGACGAAGCGTTCCGCTGGCTCGACGTGGCGGTCGAGGAGAAGGCGACGGGTCTCATCTTCCTGCGCGTGCATCCGCGGTTGGACGCATTGCGTGGCGATCCGCGCTACGACGCGCTGCTGGTGCGCGTGGGGCTGGATCGGGTCTGATTCCGCGAAAGGAGTCGTCCATGTCACGAAATCTCGTTGCGACGTCCGTCGTTGCGCTCGTCGTCGCGCTCGCCTTCGGATGCGCCGAGGAGCCGCCGAAGGAAGTCCGGGGCCCGGGCGCGGGGGCGGCCCCGGCCACGATGGTCCCGCTCGCCGGGGACGAGTGGGTGGTCGTCGAGATCGCCCGGGCGCCCGTCGCCGAGAACTCGAGCGTCTCGTTCACGTTCGGCACCGATGGCCGCGTCTCCGGAAACTCCACGTGCAACAGCTTCAGCGGACCCTACGAGGCGACGGGGGACAGCCTGCACATCGGCCCGACGATGGGGACGCTGCGCGCCTGCACCGAGACGTCGATGATGGAGCAGGAAACCCGCTTCCTCGGGCTGCTCGGCGAGGTGCGTGCGTTCGCGATCCATCCCGACACCACCCTCGTCCTGCGCGCCGCCGACGGGCGGACGATCACGGCCCGTCGTGGCTGAGCGCCCGCCGTACGTGACGATGGTCGAGACGCTGCTCCTGCGCGAGCTGCGGGCGGTGCGGCACGAGATCGAGGCCTATCCGGACGACGCCTCGCCATGGATCGAGGTTCCCGGCATGCCGAACACCGGGGGCAACCTCGCGCTCCACGTCGCGGGCAACCTGCGCCTGTTCGTCGGGAAGCACCTGGGCGGGATCGACTATGTGCGCGACCGTGACGCGGAGTTCGCGCGCCGCTCGGGAACGAGGTCGGAGCTTCTCGCGGGCATCGATGCCGCGCTCGACGCCGTCGCGCGCGGACTGGCGAGCGCGCCGGCGCAGGTGCTCGCCGGCCCGTTTCCCGAGGTGTTCGGCGGACGACGGATCGCGACCGAAATGTTCCTCGGCCACCTCGTCGCCCATCTCGCCTTCCACCTGGGACAGCTCGATTATCACCGCCGCGCGGTCACCCACGATCGGACGGGCGCGGGCGCGGTGGCGCTGGGGGAGTTGCCGGAGCTCCCCCCCGGCGAATGACCGCCGCGGACTTCCGCGCCCTCGCGCTGGAGCTGCCCGGCGCGATCGAGGGCGCCCACATGGGCCATCCCGACTTCCGCGTGGGCGGGAAGATGTTCGCCACGCTCGGTCCCGACGAGGCGTACGGTGTCGTCCTGCTGACAGCCGACCTGCAGCAGGACTTCGGCGCCGCGGCGCCCCAGGTGTTCGCGCCGGTGGCCGGGGGGTGGGGCATGCGCGGCTCGATGCGCGTGGAGCTGAAGCCGGCGCGGCGGCCGGAAGTGCGACGCGCGTTGCTCGAGGCGTGGCGCCTGCGGGCGCCGAAGAACCTTCTGGAAGGAGGCGATCGTTGACCGAAGAGCGCTGGAACGCCGTCGACACGTATCTCACTGACCTGCTCGTCGTGCCCGATCCGGCGCTCGAATCCGCTCTCGCGGCGAGCGAGGCGGCGGGGCTGCCGGCCATCGCCGTGTCGGCGCCGCAGGGAAAGATGCTGCACCTGTTCGCGCGCATGCTGGGTGCGATGCGCATCCTCGAGATCGGCACGCTCGGCGGCTACAGCGCGATCTGGATGGCGCGCGGGCTCGCGTCCGGCGGGAAGCTCGTCACGCTCGAAGCTGACGCGAAGCACGCCGAGGTGGCGCGCGGCAACCTGGCGCGCGCGGGGCTCGCCGATCGCAGCGAGGTGGTCCTCGGCAAGGCCCTCGACACGCTGCCCCAGGTCGACGCGCGGCGCGATGCGCCGTTCGATCTCGTGTTCATCGATGCGGACAAGGCGAACATCCCGGGCTACTTCACGAAGTCGCTGGCCATGACCCGCCGCGGCGGGTTGATCGTCGTCGACAACGTGATCCGCGGCGGAGCCGTGATCGATGCCGACGGCGATGACGCCGTCAAGGGCGTGCGCGCGTTCAACGACCTCGTCGCCCGCGAGCCGCGCGTCACGGCGACCGCGATCCAGACCGTCGGTGCGAAGGGCTACGACGGGTTCGCGATGGTCCTCGTCACGGGGGAGATGTCGGGCTAGACTCCGACGCTCATGGCACGCCTCGCTCCCGGCTCCACGTTTGGTCCGTATACGGTCGCCGCGCCCCTCGGCGCGGGCGGCATGGGCGAGGTGTACCGCGCCCGCGACCCGCGCCTGGGGCGCGACGTGGCGATCAAGCTCCTGCCCGAGGACGTCGCCGCGAGTCCCGAACGGCTGGCCCGCTTCGAGCGCGAAGCGAAGGCCGTCGCGGCGCTCAACCACCCGAACATCGTCACCATCCATTCCATCGAGGAGGCCGACGGCGTCCGCTTCCTCACGATGGAACTGGTCGACGGTGACACGCTCGCCGGCGCCTCCGCGGCCCAGCCCGGCGTCGCGCGTGCGCTCGAGTGGGCGATCGCGCTTGCCGATGCGCTGTCG
>JBKJNH010000033.1:0-3970 GCA_046596055.1 Candidatus Eiseniibacteriota bacterium | reverse complement strand
GGGTGGCGCGCCGTGCGGAAGCAGGAACGCAACGGCGCACAGGCCGACGATCCCGACGACCTTGAGAATGGTGAACACGGTCTGCGTGCGCGCGCCCTCGTGCACGCCGACCAGGTTGACGATCGTCAGGACGACGATCGCCGCCACCCCGACGGCCGGCTCGAACCCCGCGGGCAGGCGCAAGGCCTCGCAGCAGTAGAGCGCGAAGACGCTGACGATCGAGGCGATCACGGTCGGCTTGATCACCCACAGGCTGGCCCAGCCGAACAGGAACGCCCACAGGTCGCCGAACGCCTCGCGAATGAAGACGTACAGGCCGCCACTCTTCGGGTGGAGCACCGCGAGTTCGACCAGGACGAGCGAGCCGGCGAGGGACAGGAGACCGCCGAGGACCCACGCGGCAAGAACGAGGGGCAGGCCCTCGAGCTGCTGGGCGATCGAGTGCGGCGAGCGGAAGATACCCGAGCCGACGATGTTGCCGACGGTGATGGCGGCGGCGGCGAGGAGGCCGATGCGGCGCAGGAGGCCCGAGGGATCGCGCTCCACGACGGGAGGGGCGGGCGCGGCAGGGGCGGTCGGCGGCATGGGCGCGTTTCTAACACCCGGGACCCGTCGGGTCCACGGTATACTGCGCTCGACCCCATCAGGATCGCCGGTCTGCAAGACAGGAGCCTCCCTTGGAGCACGCCCCCGGCGGCGGAATCGTCATCCGCGGCGCCCGCGAACACAATCTGAAGAACATCTCCCTCACGCTGCCCCGGCACAAGCTCGTCGTCATCACGGGCGTGTCGGGATCGGGCAAGTCTTCGCTCGCCTTCGACACGCTGTATGCCGAAGGCCAGCGCCGCTACGTCGAGTCGCTGTCGGCTTACGCGCGGCAGTTTCTCGGGCAGATGGAAAAGCCGGACGTCGACTCGATCGAGGGGCTCTCGCCCGCGATCTCGATCGAGCAGCGGGGCGTCGGCGCGAACCCGCGCTCGACCGTGGCCACGCTCACCGAGATCTACGATTACCTGCGCCTGCTGTTCGCCCGCCTCGGGACGCCGCATTGCCCGAAGGACGGCACGGCCCTGTCGCGCCAGTCGGTCAGCGAGATGGTCGACGCGCTGTACGGCGACCTGCCCGGCGAGAAGCTGACGATCTACGCGCCGATCATCCGCGGGCGAAAGGGCGAGTACCGCCAGGAGCTCGACGACGCGCGAAAGGCCGGCTACCTGCGGGCCCGCATCGACGGAGTGGTGGTCGAGCTCGAGGAGGGCATGCGCCTGGCGAAGACGAAGCGGCACACGATCGACATCGTGGTCGACCGCATCGCGCTCGAGCCGAAGAACCGGCGCCGCCTCGCCGACTCGCTCGAGGCCGCGCTGGGCCTCGCCCAGGGCGTCGCCGCCGTCGCGCCCGAGAACGGCGCCGACCGGCTGTTCAGCCAGAGCTCGGCCTGCACCGCATGCGGCACGTCGTACGAGGAGATGCAGCCGCGGCTGTTCTCGTTCAACTCGCCCTACGGCGCGTGCAGCGGCTGCGACGGGCTGGGCACGAGCCTCGAGGTCGACGCGAAGCTGATCGTTCCCGACCCGACGATGTCGGTCGGCGAGGGCGCGATCGCGCCGTGGGGCGGCATCGACAACGCCTGGCACGGCGGCCAGCTCCGGGCACTCGCCAAGCACCTCAAGTTCGACGCGAAGACGCCGTGGAAAAAGCTGCCGAAGAAGGTGCAGGACGCGCTGATGAACGGGCTCGGCGACGTCAAGCTGCACTACGCCTACAAGTCGGACAAGGGCGGCCGCTGGGAGTTCGACGGCAAGTTCGAGGGCGTCCTGGCGAACCTGCGGCGTCGCTACGTCGACACCGCGTCGGACTCGGTGCGCCAGAAGATCGCCGGCTACATGACGACCGCGGCCTGCCCGCAGTGCGACGGCGCACGCCTCAACCCGGTCGCCCGCGCGGTGCGGGTCGACGGGGTGGGCATCGCCGAGTGGACGCGCTCGAGCGTTGCGGCCGCGTACGCGCGGGTGCAGAAGCTCGACTTCACCGCCTCGCGGGCGCTGATCGCCGAGCCCATCCTCAAGGAAATCGATGCGCGCCTGGGCTTCCTCGTGGACGTGGGCCTGGGTTACCTCACGCTCGATCGCTCGGCGCAGACACTGGCCGGCGGCGAGGCGCAGCGCATCCGGCTTGCGACCCAGATCGGCTCGCGGCTGACCGGCGTGCTGTACATCCTCGACGAGCCGTCGATCGGCCTTCATCCGCGCGACAACGAGCGCCTGCTGCGCACGCTGATCTCGCTGCGCGACCTGGGCAACACGGTCATCGTCGTCGAGCACGACCTGGAGACGATGCGCGCCGCCGATTGGCTCGTCGACCTGGGGCCCGGCGCGGGGCGCCACGGGGGCGAGATCATCGCGGCGGGCACGCCCGCGCAGGTGGCTGCGACGCCCCGCTCGCTGACGGGGCAGCACCTGTCGGGGGCGCTCACGATCCCGGTGCCGGCGGTGCGCCGCAAGGGCAACGGCACCTTCCTCGAGGTGGTCGGCGCGACCGAGAACAACCTGAAGAACGTCAGCGTGCGCTTTCCGCTGGGCACGTTCACCTGCGTGACCGGCGTGTCGGGCTCGGGCAAGAGCACGCTGGTGAACGACATCCTGCACAACGCGCTGGGCCGCGCCCTCCTGGGCACGATCGAGCGGGCGGGGGCGCACGAGGCGCTGCACGGCCTCGAACACGTCGACAAGGTCGTCGCGATCGACCAGTCGCCGATCGGGCGCACGCCGCGCTCGAACCCGGCGACCTACACGGGCGCGTTCGGCTTCATCCGCGACCTGTTCGCACAGTTGCCCGAGTCGAAGATGCGCGGCTACGGACCCGGGCGGTTCTCGTTCAACGTGAAGGGTGGGCGCTGCGAGGCCTGCGAAGGCGACGGCCTGCGCAAGATCGAGATGCACTTCCTGGCCGACGTGTTCGTGCGCTGCGAGACCTGCCGCAGCCGGCGCTACAACCGCGAGACTCTGGAAGTGCACTACCGCGGCCGCTCGATCGCCGACGTGCTCGAGATGACGGTCGAGGAGGGGCTCGAGTTCCTGAGCGCGATTCCGACGATCCGCCGCAAGCTCGAGACGTTGCGCGACGTCGGCCTCGGCTACATCCACCTGGGCCAGTCGGCGACGACGCTCTCGGGCGGCGAGGCGCAGCGCGTCAAGCTGGCGACCGAGCTGTCGAAGGTGGCGACCGGTCGCACCATCTACCTGCTCGACGAGCCGACGACGGGCCTCCACTTCGAGGACGTGCGCATGCTCCTCGAGGTGCTGCAACGCCTCGTCGAGAAGGGGAACTCGGTGCTCGTCATCGAGCACAACCTCGACGTGATCAAGTCGGCCGACTGGCTCGTCGACCTGGGGCCCGAGGGTGGCGACGCCGGGGGAACCGTGGTAGCGTCCGGCACGCCGGAAGACCTCGTGCGCGTGGCCAGAAGCCATACGGGCCGCGCCCTCGCCCCCGTGCTCGCGGCGGCCCCCGTGCTCGCCTGACGGAGATCGAATGAAAGCGCTCGTCAAGTCGCGTCCCGGCCCCGGGGCCGAGATCCTGACCGTCCCCGATCCCACCCCGCAGGCCGACGAAGTCGTCCTGAAGGTGAAGCGCGTGGCCGTCTGCGGCACCGACCTCCACATCTACGGCTGGGACCGCTGGTCGCAGACGCGGATCAAGCCGCCGCTCGTGTTCGGCCACGAGTTCGTCGGCGAGGTCGTCGCACTCGGCGCCCAGGCCGAGGGCGTCCGGCTGGGCGACCTCGTCGCCGTGGAAACGCATGTCGCCTGCACCACCTGCCACCTGTGCCGCCGCGGGCTCATGCACGTGTGCGAGCGCGTGCAGATCCTCGGCGTCGATCGCGACGGGGCGTACGCCGAGTACGTCGCGGTCCCGGCGCGCAACTGCTGGCCCATCCCGACGGGCATGTCGATCGATCATGCGGCCG
>JBKJNH010000319.1:0-8123 GCA_046596055.1 Candidatus Eiseniibacteriota bacterium | reverse complement strand
CGTCCATGCCCTGCACGACTCGGCGTGGGGCGCCTTCACGATCGGCATGTCGATCCCGATCGCGTTCGGCATGGGTCTCTACATGCCGATCGTGAAGGCGCCCCACGCCGAGTCGTGCAGGGCATGGACGACCGCCAGGCCCAGGCCCGCGAGCGCGATCACCACGACGAACAGGATGGCCAGCGCCGAGACGAAGTACGCGCGCGGCGAGATCTCGGCCAGCGCCATTTCGGCCAGCGAGCGACCGCCCGAGCGCACGCTCGACGCGAGGATGACGAAGTCGTGCACGGCGCCGGCGAGGCACACGCCGATCACGAGCCAGAGGAATCCGGGCAGGAATCCGAACTGCGCGGCGAGGACCGGACCGATCAGCGGCCCGGCGCCGGTGATCGCGGCGAAGTGATGGCCGAACAGGACGAAGCGATTCGTCGGAACGTAGTTCTGGCCGTCATAGAGCGTGTGGGCGGGCGTGGGGCGCGTGGCGTCGAGGACGAGGACCCTCGCCGCGAGGAACGCGCTGTAATAGCGGTAGGCGATGGCCAGGCAGCAGGCGGCGACGAGGACGAGCGGGAGCGCGTGCACGGATCAGAGCTCGGTCATGCGGGGGGGACCCTCCACGCGGGCGGGTGCGACGTCGCGGTCGTCAGTCCTCGTTCGCGTAGCCGCGCGCGAGCTTCGGATTGCGCACGCCGACTTCGCCGCCGGACGAGACACCCGGACCCGGAGTCCAGCGCTTCGGGTTGGGATCGAGATCGAGGCGCGGCGGCATCTGGTCGAGCAAGGGCGCGGCCATGGTCGCCTTCAACTTCCCGCAGCGCGAGCAGCGCTTGTAGGTGAACCCGCTGCCGGGTCCCTCGGCGAAGACGAACTTGTGGGTGAACGGAATGCAGAAGGCCATGGTTCAGGAAATCCTTTCGCTCAGGGGCCGAATCCGCTCGCAGGATGCGACTTGCAGCACGGGGATGTCAAGCCTTCGCCGCTTCGGCAGCGGGCCACCAGGCTCGCGCCGGGGCTCCCGCACCCCACACTTCGGCCGCGGCTTCGTGCGCATGGTACGTCCAGCCCGTCGTGATCTTGGGCAGGAAGTAGGTCGCCTTCTGCGGCATGCGCTCGCCCGCGCGTCCGGCCGTCAGCACCTGCTCGACCGGGGTTCCGTTCATGAGGAATGCGGCCGTCGGCGGCAACGCGCCCGCTGCCCCCGCGACGGCGCCGCGGGCACGGTCGTCACCCCAGACGATGGCCAGCGCGTCGGCCGCGGCCTTGACGTACTCGACGTTGGTCTGCGCGGCGAGCACCTCGGGCGTGATGCCGAGCGCCCGGCCCAGGATGAGTTCGTGCAGCTGCACGACGTCGAGCCCGCGCGAGACCGGGTTTGTCGGCGAGTCGCCGAACGCCGCGTCGCGCAGCGCGGCCGGAATCTCGAGCCCATAGAGGGCCCGCTCCCCCGCCGCGGCGAACACGAACGCGCCGGCCGGGTGGGCGGCGAGGAACGTCTCGGCCTGCGCCGCCGCATCCGCCGCGCTGCCGGTCGCCGCGCCGAGCGGGGTGACGACGAGGGCGCCGGGCAGGCGCTCGGCGAGCGCGCTCGCGGTGATCGGCGGCAGCCCGCGCAGGACGCGATGCGTGGGCAGCACCAACAACCCGGGATCGGTCACGTCGACGAAGCAGGCGAGCATGAAATCGCACCCGGAGGTCGCGGTGCCCGCTTCCCGCCGCGCATCGCGGTGACGCAGCGCCGACTCATATCGGTGGTGGCCATCGGCCAGGACGACGGCCTGCGCGGCAAGCGTGCGCGCGATGTCGGTGACCCCGGCGGCGTGGTCGCCGTCGTCGGGCATGGCCCACAGCGACTCCGCGCCCTCGTCGGTCTGCGCGCGGGCGAGCGGCGGCTTTCCACGCGCCGCGTCGAGCGCACGGCGCACGTCGCCCGCGGGGTCCTCGTAGAGCACGAACACAGGCGACAGGTTCGTCTCCGTCGCCTCGAGCAGGCGGAAACGATCCTCCTTCGGCGCCGTCAGCGTGCGCTCGTGCGCGTACACGCCGCCTTCGCCGAAGGGCGAGAGCTGCAGCAGGCCGAAGAAGCCACGCCGCACGAGCGGTCGTCCGCGGTGCGTGAACGCCTGTTCGTAGGCGTAGTACGCTGGCGCGGGGTCGCGCGCGAGCGCTCCGGCCGCGCGCCACGCGGCGAGCGTACGCCCCGCGACCGCGTAGCGGCTGCCCTCGCCCGCGGCGGGATCGTCCTGCGGCAGGATCAGGTGCACGGGGTTGTGGTCGCCAGCGGCGAGGCGCGCGCGCTCGGCGGGCGCGATCACGTCGTAGGGCGGCGACAGGCGTTCGGCGATGGACGCGGAGGGGCCGGCAGGACGCACGGCACGGAACGGCAGGACGACGGGCATGGGCCGCAGGATGCCCGGTTCACGCGGTCCTTGCAAGCCCGGCACCGCGGCCTGGGACCGCGCACCGCACGGGGCGCTGGCGGACGTCCCTTGAGCGCGGTACGATCCGGCAGCTCGTCCCCTACCGGCGCGTTCGCACGGCCGACCATGCGCCCGGCATTCGCCGGCGAGGAGACTCCGATGAACAAGGAATCGATCACCCGAAACTGGGACCACTTTCGCCAGGTGCAGGGCGTCGGCCTGCGCGCCGTCGCCATGCTGCCCGAGGCGTCGCTCGACACGCATCCGATCGCGAACATGCGCACGCCGAAAGAGCTCGTGGTCCACCTCTTCTCCGGCATGCACGAGTTCCCGAAGGCCGTGCGCGACGGCAAGGTCGGAGATTATGACGAGGCGGCCGTCGTCGCCGGGATCCGGACGAAGGACGACCTGCTCGAGTTCTGCAGCCGCATGTGGACCGCGGGCGACGCCATCGTCCGGACGCTGACCGAGGCGCAGATCGGCGCAATGGTCCAGACGCCGTGGGGCGGCCCCATGCCGGGCGTCGTGATGATGCAGATCACGAGCGACGAGTTCTGGCATCACCGCGGCCAGCTTTACACCTACCTGCGCGCGCTCGGCGTCGAGCCCCCGATGCTGTACGACTACGAGAACAACGACGCGGCATTCCAGCCGAAGGCCGCCGCCCAGACCTGAGCCTCGTCGACCGGATCGAATCAGCGGGCGCCTTCCGAACCTCGGGAGGCGCCCTCCTCTTCCCCCCGCGCGATCGCGCAAGGACCCCGATGCCGCTCCTCAGCCTGCAGGACGTGAGCATGAAGTACGCCGGACCGCCGATCCTCGACGGGGTGCGCCTGTCGATCGACGATGGCGAACGCCTGGGCCTTTTGGGCAGGAACGGCGCCGGCAAGTCGACGCTGTTGCGCGTGATCGAGGGCGCCGTCGCCCCCGACTCCGGCCTCGTCGTGCGGACCCCCGGCCTGCGCACGGCGGCGCTTCCACAGGACGTGCCGTTCGACCTCGCCGGCACCGTCGGCGCGTACCTCCACGCGGTGTGCGACGTGGCGGCGAGCGACGCAGGCTGGGAGATCGAGGCGCGCATCGACCAGGCCGCGAGCGACCTGTCGCTCGCGCTCGATTCCGACGTGGCCACGCTGTCGGCGGGATCGAAGCGCCGCGTGCTCCTGGCCGCCGCGCTGGTGAAGGATCCCGACCTGCTGATCCTCGACGAGCCGACGAACCACCTGGACCTCGCCACGCTCGAGCACCTGGAGGAAGCGCTGGCGCGCCGCCGCGGAACGCTGCTCTTCGTCACGCACGATCGCACCTTCCTGCGCCACCTGGCGACGCGCATCCTCGACCTCGATCGCGGCGCGCTGCGCAGCTACCCGCTCGGCTACGACGCGTACGTCACGCGCCGCGAGGAAGAACGCATCGTCGAGGCCGAGCACGCCGCGCTGTTCGACAAGAAACTGGCCGAAGAGGAAGCGTGGGTTCGCCGCGGCATCAAGGCGCGTCGCACGCGCAACGAGGGCCGCGTGCGTGCGCTCGAGGCTTTGCGCGTCGAGCGTGGAGCGCGCCGCGACGAGACGGGGCGCGTCGCCGCGCAGCTGCAGGTCGCCGAGCGCTCGGGCAAGGTCGTGCTCCGGGTCGAGGACGCGTCGTTCGCATGGGACTCGCGTCCGATCGTCGGGGGTCTCACGGTCACCCTGCAGCGCGGCGATCGCATCGGCATCCTGGGGCCCAACGGCAGCGGCAAGACCACGCTGCTGCGGCTGCTGCTGGGCGAACTGAAGCCGCAATCGGGCAGCGTCACGCCCGGGACGAAGCTCGAGGTGGCCCACTTCACGCAGCTCGCCGACGTGGCCGACGAGACGATGAGCCTGATCGATTGCGTCAGCGAGGGGCGCGAGACGATCCGGGTCGGTGACATCGACCGCCACGTCGTCGGCTACCTGCGCGACTTCCTGTTCACCGCCGACCAGATCCGCGGCGCGGTCTCGAAACTCTCGGGCGGCGAGAAGAAGCGCCTGCAGCTCGCGCGGCTCCTGTCACGCCCCGCGAACCTGCTCGTGCTCGACGAGCCGACGAACGACCTCGACCTCGAGACGCTCGAGCTCCTCGAGGAACTGCTGCTCGAGTACCACGGCACCTTGCTCGTCGTCTCGCACGACCGCGCGTTCCTCGACAACGTCGTGACGTCGACCTTGGTCGCCGAAGGCGAAGGCCTTTGGGGTGAATACGTTGGCGGGTACGGCGATTGGTATCGGCAGACGCAGGTGGCGGCCCGGCCGACGTCTCAGCGAGCGGGCTCCAGGGCAACGCAGGCAACCAAGACCGATCGCCCCCCCGCCGACGCTTCGCGTCGGGCGACGTACAAGGAGAAGAAGGAGCTGGGTGACCTGCCCGGAAAGATCGAGAAGCTCGAGGCCGAGAAGGACGCGTTGTTCGAACGCATGGGAGCGCCGGACTTCTACCGCTCGCCCGCCGAGGACATCGCGCGCGCGAAGGACCGGGTGGCCGCCCTGGAGAACACGATCCACGCGGCCTACGCCCGCTGGCAGGAACTCGAGGCGATCGTCGGGAGCGGGTGAGGGTGGCGGTTTGAATTCGGACCGGTGGATGGTCTCATCCGGAACTCCGTCGAATGTTCTCTCAGAGAAATGACCAATTCACCTCGCCTGAGAGAGGTGAATTGGTCAATTCGTACGGTCACGCCTCTAGCCGGTGACCCGCGAGCGTTCCGGACAGCACCTCGCCCCCCAGCGTGAGATACAGCACCGAGTCGGCCACCGACAACTCGAACGACAGCCGGCGTTCCAGGCGCTCGACCAGCGCGGAGACGAGCGCGCGATCGAACCCGTACAGCTCGACGTTCTCGGCGCGGTGGATCTTCTCGCCCGCGAGCGAGCTCCAGTAGCGTGCGGCATCGGTGTGCGTGTACACCGCGACACGCGGGGCGGCCTTGCTCGCGCGGTGCAGGCGCGCCGCGTCGGGCGTGCCGATCTCGATCCACGCCTCCAGGCGACCGGTCAGGTCGCGCACCTCGAGTGCGGGCTGGTCGGGCTCGGCCAGGCCCTTCGAGAAAGCGAGCCCCTCGCGCTGCTCGAGTGCAAAGGCGAGCACGCGGGCGCACAGGAACTCCTCGGTCTCGGAGGGATGCCGCGCGACGCGCAGCTCGAGCGTTTCGTAGACGCCGCGATCGACGTTCGACACCACGATCGTGAAGTTGTGGACGACGGCGCCCTGGCTCACGCCGCCCCGCCAGGTGCACGCCGCGCCGCCCACTCCGGGGCAAGCAGGCCGAAGAAGAACGAGTCGCTCACCTCGCCCGCCACCTCCCACCGCTGGCGCAGCAATCCCTCGCGCGTGAACCCGAGCCTCTCGAGCGCCTTCACCGAGGCGACGTTCCTGGGATCGACGTCGGCCTCGACCCGGTGCAGCCCGAGCGGCCCGAAGCCCCAGTCGAGCAATGCGCCGAGCGCCTCGTGCATCAGACCTTTCCCCCACGCCTCGGCCGCCAGGATGTAGCCCATCTCGGCGCGACGGTTCTGCGTGTCGATCGCGAACAGCGTGCAGCTGCCGATCATCGTGCCGCCCTCGCGCAGGACCAGCGCGAAGCGGATCGCCTCGCGCGCCGCGAAGCCGGCAGCCCCGCGGGCGAGCATCGCGTCGGCCTGCGCAGGCTCCGTCCACGGCGGAGCGCCCCAGTAGCGCATCGTCGCCGGGTCGGTGAACAGCGCATACAGCGCGTCGATATCGCCATCGTGATGGGCGCGCAGGATCAACCGCTCGGTCGTCAGTTCGGGGTGTGTCGTCGGGAAGGCCACGGCTTCGCTCAGCCCCGCGGTCGCGCCACCGGCGCGTAGAACGCCGGCCGGCGATCACGCATCAGGTCGTTGCGCGGGGTGAAGCGCTTGTTCCGCGCCCGCGCGAGGTCGAGCTCCGCGACCAGCGCCTTCGGCGCCCGTGCCCCCGCCACGGCAAGCACCGCGCCATTGACGTCGACGACCTGGCTCCGACCGGTGAACGCGATCGTCGTGCCGGGCCGCACGTCCGCGCCCACGCGATTCGCGGTCACCGCGAAGACGCGGTTCTCGAGCGCGCGCACGCGCATCGCCTGCTGCGCCAGCGCGGGCACGACGAGGTTCGACGGATGGGCGATCACGTCCGCGCCCGCCAGCGCGAGAACGCGCGCGAGCTCGGGGAAGCGCCAGTCATAGCAGACCATCATGCCGACGCGCGCGGCGCCGACGCGCGTCACGCGCGGGGTCCGGTCGCCGGGGGCGAACCACAGCTTCTCGGTGTCGAACAGGTGGATCTTCCGGTAGATGTCCTTCACCGCGCCCGAGGGACCGATCAGCGCGGCGCTGTTGAAGACGCGCCCACCCGCCCCGCGCTCGGGGAATCCCACGACGACATGCGTGCGCCGGGCACGCGCCCAGCCGGCGGCGGCGGCCAGGCCCGGCGCGTCGATGTCGCGGCGCGCGGCGGGATCCTCGGCCAGCGCGCGCGCCTCGGCGCGCGAGACGAATGTGTAGCCGGAGAAGGCGAGCTCGGGAAACACGTAGAGGTCTGCCGCGGGCGCCACGCGATCGGCGAGCGCGAATGCCCGGTGCGCGTTCCCCAGGACGTCGCCGAAGACCGGGCGCGTCTGGATCGCGGCGACACGGAACGGCCGGCTCACCGCGCCTCCACCGCCGCCCGGAACGAGGCCGTGGCGGGCGCTTCGAGGAATGCATGAAGTGCCGCCTGCATCTCGTTCAATCGCCCCACGAAGAAGTGGTCCGCCCCGTCGATCAGGTACTTCGCCTTGGGCTCGGCCCAGCCGGGCCAGGCAGCCTCGAGCTCCGGCAGCGGGCACAACTCGTCCGTCGTGCCCTGCACGACGCCCTTCGGGGTGTCGCACAGCGCCAGGTGCGAGAAGTCGCGCCGACCCACGCCCGGGGCGACGGCCCACAGGAGGCGCACGCGCGGATCCGCGGGTCCGTGATGAAGCACGATCGAGCCGCCGAACGAGAACCCGGCCAGCGCCACGGGCACGCCCGGGTGCTGCGTGGCCACCCAGTCGATCGCGGCGGCGGCATCCGCGCGCTCGCCGTCGCCGTCGTCGTGCGTGCCCGGGCTCGCACCGACGCCGCGGAAGTTGAAGCGCACGGTGGCGAAGCCCGCCTGCTGGAACGCCTCGGCGGTGCGGAAGACGACCTTGTTGTGCATGGTGCCGCCGAACAGCGGATGGGGATGGCAGATCACCGCGACCGAACGAGGAACGGCGCCCTCGACGAAGTCGTACAGACCCTCGAGGGCGCCGATGGACGACGGGATCTCGACGCGCCGGACGCGCGCTTCCGCGGGCCGGGCGACGGGAGCGCCGGAACTCACGTCCCCGCCTGCTCCACTTCGGCCGTGACGGTCGACTCGTAACGCTTCCACTTGGGGCGCATGTTCGCCTGCAGGACGCGCTTGCGCACGCGGATCGACTGCGGTGTCACCTCGGCCAGCTCGTCCTCGCGGATCCACTCGAGGGTCTGCTCGAGCGACATGATCTTCGGCGGCACGAGCTGCAGCGCCTCCTCGGAGCCCGAGGCGCGCATGTTCGACAGCTTCTTCTCCTTCGCCACGTTCACGTCCATGTCGTCCTGGCGCGCGTTCTCGCCGACGACCATGCCTTCGTCCATCCGACGGACATGGTGTACGAGGGCATGGTCGTCGGCGAGAACGCGCGCC
>JBKJNH010000267.1:0-7773 GCA_046596055.1 Candidatus Eiseniibacteriota bacterium | reverse complement strand
ATACGCGGCGGGGAGCACGAGCAGCGTCAGCACCATGCACGACCACAGGCCACCGACCACCGGTGCCGCGGTGCGCGCCGACACGTCGGCCCCGACACCGGACTCCCAGAGAAGTGGCAGAAGTCCCAGCACCGTCGTGGCGACGGTCATGACCAGCGGGCGGACGCGGGCAGCGGCGCCTTCAACCACGGCGGCATCGACGTCATCCGGTGTGAGGATCCGGCCTTCACGCATGAACCGTTTGAACGCCTCATCCAAATAGACCACCATCACGATGCCGGTTTCCGCGGCCACGCCCGCGACCGCGATGATTCCCACCCAGACTGCCGTCGACAAGTTGTAGTTCATGAGCGCCAGCAGCCACACGCTGCCGGCCACCGCGAAGGGCAGACTGGACAGCACGAGGAACGTCTGGGGCCATCCGCGCATGGCGAGATAGAGCAAGGCCACGACGAGGACCAGGGTGAGCGGGATGACGAAGCGGAGGCGGGCCTCCATCTCCGCGAGGAACTCGTATTGACCGGTCCACTGCAGGCGGTACCCCGAAGGCAGCGTGAGACGGGACGCCACGAGGGCCTTGGCGTCGTTCACCCAGCCCCCGAGGTCGCGTTGGGTCTGGTCGATGTCGGCGAACACGTATCCGACCAGCACTCCGTTCTCGTCCTTAATCATCGGCGGTCCTGTTGTCACGTGCACGTCGGCGAGTTCGCCCAGTGGCACGGCGGCGCCTGGCTGGCGCCCTTGCTCCATGAAGTCCGGCGATGTTTCAATGCCACCCATCGGCGGTGCCGCGGGATCGGCCGACATTCCGCCCGGTGCCGCCGCGCCGCGCTGCCCGCCACCGCCTCCGGACATCGAACCCATGCCACCTCCTCCGCCGCCGACACCCGACGCGACCATGCCGCTGCCCTGAATGCTGGCTCCGGCTCCCTGATTGCCGCCACCGTAGTCCGCCACGCTGGCCGTCGACTGAACGGGCACGAGAATGCGGCGGAGTGCCTGAGGATCCGAGCGCTGGTCGGCCGCGTAGCGCAGGTTGATCGAGAACCGGGCGCGCCCGGCAATGGCGGTCGACACCGGCATCCCGCCCACGGCCGCCTCCACCACGTCCTGCACATCCCGCACCGAAAGGCCGTAACGGGCGATCGCCTCGCGATCGGGCACGATGTCGATGTACTCGCGTCCGGTCTGCCGCTCGGCGAACGTGCTGCGCGTGCCCGGCACGTCGCGGAGCATGCCCTCAAGTTCCACGCTGATGCGCTCGATCTCACCCAGGTCCTCGCCGAATACCTTGATCCCGACCGGCGTCCGCACCCCGGTCGAGAGCATGTCGATCCGAGTGCGGATCGGAGGGGCGATTGCCATCTGGTAGCCGGGCATCTGCAACGCAGCATCGAGGTCGCGGGAGAGTTGAGACAGCGTGCGCTTCTGCTGCTCCGGCCAGACGAGGCGCAGCGCGGGCTTCAGCCAGTCGGGTGCGCGCGAGCTGTACCAGCGCGGCGTATCGCGTGGCGGCCAATGCGCGCGCGGGTGGAGCATGATGACTGATTCGATCATGTCCAGCTGGGCCGGGTCGGTGGCCGTTTCGGCGCGGCCGGCCTTTCCGTGCACGGACGCGATCTCGGGGAACCGCATGATGATGCGGTCCTGCGCGGTCAACGCCCGCCGGGCCTCTTCGATCGCGATCCCTGGAAACGTCGTCGGCATCACGAGCAACGAGCCCTCGTCGAGCGGTGGCATGAACTCGGAGCCGAGCCGCTGAAGCACCGGAATCGTGGCCAGCAGGAGGACGGCTGCCGCCGCGAGCACGAGGATCCGGAAGCGCACGATCCGCACGGCGATGGGCCGGTAGAATCCGCTGAGAATCCGGCTGACCGGATTGGTGGCCTCGGTGCGGAATCGACCCCTGAGCAGGAGCACCATCAGCGGCGGCGCGAGCGTGATGGACAGGATGGCGGCGGCGAACATCGCAAACGTCTTCGTGTAGGCGAGCGGCGTGAACAGCTTCCCCGCCTGACCTGCAAGCGTGAAGATCGGCAGGAAGCTGATCGTAATCAGGAGCAGCGAGAAGAAGATCGGCCTGCCCACCTCCTTGCAGGCGTCGATGATGATTCGCTGGCGATCCGTCCCCGGCGCCGCCGCCGCGAGCCTTACATGCGCATTCTCAATCAGTACGATGACCGCGTCGGCAAGCTCCCCGATGGCGATGGCGATCCCGCCCAGGGACATGATGTTGGTCGACAGGCCCAGGTAGCGGATCCCGATAAACGACATCAACACGGAGAGTGGCAGCACGATCATCACCACCACCGCCGACCGTAGATGAAACAGGAAAATGAGGCAGATGATCGTGACGATGAACGCCTGCTGGATCAATGTGTTCCGCAGGGTCTTGACGGACCCGAGGATCAGCTCCGAGCGATCGTACGTGGGGATCAGGCGGACCCCGGGGGGAAGGCGCAGGGCGGCGATCTCGCTCTCGACCGCCCGGATGACCTGCAGCGCGTTGGAGCCGATCCGCATGACGACGATTCCGCCGACCGCTTCTCCGGTTCCGTTCCAGTCGGCTGCGCCCCGGCGAATCTCCGGTCCATAGTGGACCTTCGCCACGTCACCGAGCCGGATGGGCGTGCCGCCGGCGCCCACCGCGACCACGCTCTGCTCGAGATCCGCCAGCGTCTTGACGTAGCCACGACCACGCAGGACATACTCGCGACCGGCAAGTTCGAGCACGCGCGCCCCGACTTCCGAGTTCGCGTCGCGAACTGCGCGGGTGACATCGGTCACCGTCAGCCCGAAGCCGACCAGCCGGTCGGGGTCGACCACGATCTGGTACTGGCGCTCGAAGCCGCCGAGGGACGCGACTTCCGCCACGCCGACGACCGACTGGAGCGCCGGGCGGACGGTGAAGTCCTGCAGAGCCCGAAGCTCGGCCAGATCCATCCGTCCGGTGCTGTCCTTCAGGACGTACTGGTAGACCCATCCCAAACCGCTCGCGTCCGGCCCGAGGGTCGGGGAAACGTCGGGCGGCAGCAGTTGCTGCACCCGGCCCAGCTGCTCGAGCACCCGCGTCCGCGCCCAGTAGATGTCCGTGCCATCACGGAAGATGGCGTAGGTGAAACTCATGCCGAACATCGAGTAGCCGCGGACCGTCTTGATGCCCGGCGTGCTCTGCAGAGCGCGGACGAGCGGATACGTGATCTGGTCCTCGACCAGGTCGGGGCTGCGCCCCATCCACTCGGTGAACACGATGACCTGGGGATCGGAGAGGTCCGGCAAGGCATCGAGGGGCGTCTTGCGGAGCGAGTCGACCGCCCACAGGGCGAGCACCGCCACCACGATGAACACCATCCAGCGATGGCGAACCGACAACTCGATGATGCGTTCGACCATGACCGTTACTTCCTGTGGCCCGCGTGCGGGTCTGCGACTGTCCCCGACGGTTTGTCCTGAGGCGTGGCTGTCGTCCCATGAGCATGCCCGCCGGCGCCGCCCGTGGCGCGCAACCGGCTTTCCGAATCCAGGAGGAACACGCCCGCGGCGACGATCCGTTCCCCCTCCTCCAGACCGGCGCGGACCTCGACGCGATCCGCCAACTGCACGCCAAGCGTGACAACTCGCGGCTCGAAGCCATCCCCCGTGGCGACGAACACGTGCTGCCGCAATCCGGTATCGACGACGGCGTCCCGCGGGACGGTGATCACCGTCCCTCCGGCCGATTCGAAGGCAACGGTGCCGTAGAGACCCGGCCTGAGTCCCCCGCCGCGATTGGCCGCCGAGAAGCGGACCCGAAGCGTGCGGGTGCGCTCAGTGAGGGTCGGATAGAGAAACTCGACAGGTGCCGGGAACGCGGGACGGCCCGACGCTGGAAAGTCGAGCAGGGCGATCATCCCGACCCGGATCGCCGGGATGCTCGCTTCCGGAACTTCGGCGAGAATCCACACGCGTGACAGGTCGGCGATCGTGATCAGCGTCGTCGACGGATCCACAGAGGTGCCAACCGACACGCCGCGGTTCACGACCACCCCACTTCGGGGAGCGACCACGGTGACCAGGCGCTTCGGTTCGCCCGACCTTTCGATCGCGTCGATTGCCGATGGCGTCATCCCGAGGACAATGAGTCGCGCGCGACCGCCGGCCACCACGACGCTGCTGATCCCCGAGGCCGAGGTCGTCTTCCGGGCCGCCAGGTATTCGGCCTGGGAGGAGAGGAGTTCCTGCGAGAAGATTCGTGCGAGCGGTTGACCTGCCCGAACCAGCTCTCCGGTGGTGTTGATGTGGAGCTGTTCGACCCATCCCGCTACTCGGGTGTGCACGTGCGAGATCATCGACTCGTCAGGCACGACGGTCGCCACGGCGCGCACCGACTGCGTCAGCAAGGTGCGTCGGACCACCTCGAGCCGGATGTCGAGTTCCTCGAGAGTCGAGGCAGGGACGACGATGGGGACTCGATCACGGGTGGATGCCGGCGCCATTGCGGCGATCGTACTCGAGTCCCGGACCGCGACCACCTTCGGCCCGCGGGGCGAGAACGGCCACGCCTCGCGTGAGTGCTGCACCCACAGGGCGCCGATCAACAGCGTGGCGGTCGCGACGGCGGCGGCGATCGGTGCGCCGATTCGGGTGAGTCCGGGTGGGAATTTCATGGGCCAATCCCTTCGTACGATCCTATCGCCCGCCCAAGGCGGGCCCACGCCCGGCCCAGCTCTGTGTCGGCGGCGATCAAGTCCGATTGCACTGACCAGAGCGCCTGCATGGCTTCGATCACACTCACCAGTGGCAGCCGACCCGCCGCGTAGCCGGCAACCGCCGGATCGATCATCATTCGCGCGCGCGGCAACACGTCGTCGCGCAGCGCTTGCTGCCGATCGTGTGCGGCCTGGAGTTGGTTGACGGCGACTGCCGCTTCGCCCTCGATCATCCGAGCCATGGCCCGCAGGTCCGCCTCAGACATCGCGCGCATCGCCTGCGCTTCGTCCACGCCGGCACGCAGTTTCCCGCGCCAAATGGGCAAGCTGATGCCGACCATGGCCATCCAGCCGCGCCCCTCGGCCATCGTGGAGGCCAGTCCGGTGCGGATCGTGGCCATGGGGCGGAACATGGCGCGCATCACCTGCAGCTCTGCCTCGGCGCGAGAGACTTCGGCCCGGCCGGCGGCAAGCTCCGGCCGGAATGTCAGCGCGGTCTTGACGGCGGGCCAGGAGGGAAGCGGCTGCGCGGGCGTGAGCGGAGCCAGGGGAGGGATCGGCGTATCGGCGTCCTGCGCCATGCTCGTGTTGAGCATCGCTTCCGCGCCACGCAGGTCGCTGACGAGTGACTTTGCCAGTGCTTCCAGTCGCGCAACCTCGACCTCGGCACGGAGCACGTCGGATTGTGGCGCCATTCCGCTCGAGTATCGCGCGTTCGCGGCGTTCACCACGTCGCGGGCAAAAGCGATCTGTTCGGTGACCAGCGCCGCCGTGCGCCGACGCTCCTGCAGCATCAGGAAGGCTTCGGCGGCCTGAAGACCCACATCCAGCGTCGTTCGGCTCACATCCGCGCCGAGCCGCTCGACGTCGGCCAGGGCAGACGCACGACGTTGACCGCGAATCCCAGACAGCGGGATTCGTTGCTCGATGGCGATGCTCACGTCTGCGCCACTCATCATGAATGGTCGGTGGTCGACCGAGGGCGAGATCATCGGATCGTCGAGCGCTGACGCGGTGATTGATCGCGCCTTCCCCGCCTGCGTGCGCGCGCGCGCCGCCAGGATCTCGTCCCTCCGTTGGGTGGCGACCCGGATGACGTCCGCAATGGTCAATGGCGACGGAGGCACAGGTGTTGCCTGCACTCCTGCCTTGGCCGGGAGGGCAGTCGCCCCGATGACGAGAATGACGGCGAGTCGGAGAACCGTGGAGCGTGTCATGGCCTCGACCGGACTCACGATGCGAACGATCGGCGGCGTAGGCGAAGGGCATTGCCGATCACCGACACCGAGCTCAGGCTCATGGCTGCGGCGGCAATGGCGGGACTGAGCAGGAGCCCGAACGCGGGATAGAGCACGCCCGCAGCGATCGGTACCCCGAGCGTGTTGTAGATGAAGGCGAAGAAAAGGTTCTGCCGGATGTTGCCCATGGTCGCCTCGCTCAGGCGCCGGGCTCGAACAATCCCACGCAGGTCGCCCTTGACCAGGGTCACCCCTGCACTTTCCATCGCGACATCGGTGCCGCTGCCCATGGCGATTCCGACATGAGCCTGGGCGAGCGCCGGGGCATCGTTGATCCCATCGCCAGCCATGGCGACGATGCGACCCTCGGACTGGAGGCGCTTGATCGCCTCGGCCTTCTCGTCGGGCAACACGTCCGCGAGTACCTCGTCGATCTTGAGGCTCCGTGCCACCGCCTCCGCGGTGGTACGGTTGTCACCGGTGAGCATCACGACCCGCACGCCTGCCTTGTGCAGGGATTCGATGGCCTCCGGGGTCGATTCCTTGATCGGATCACCGATCCCGAGCAGCCCGACGAGCGAGCGGTCAGCCAGCAGGAACACGACTGTCCGGCCGTTGCGGCGCAGCCCCTCGGCGTGCTCTTGCAGCGGCCCGGCGTCTGCCCCGAGTTCCTCGAGAAGAGCGGGATTGCCGAGCGCGATCTGCCGGCCGCCGACACTCCCGATGACACCACGGCCGGTCTTCGCGGCGAACCCTCCAACAGGATCCAGCCGGAAGCCACGCCTTCCGGCTTCCGACACGATGGCCGCCGCAAGCGGATGCTCGCTGCCTTGCTCCAGGCTGGCGGCGAGGTGGAGCAGCTCCTCCTCCCGCTGTCCCGGGGCCGTAACCACGTCGAGCACCCGCGGCTTGCCCTCGGTCAAGGTGCCGGTCTTGTCGACGACGAGTGTGTCCACCGACCGCAGGAGCTCGATGGCCTCCGCGTTGCGGAACAGGACCCCCATTGTGGCTCCCTTGCCGGCCGCGACCATGATCGACATCGGGGTCGCAAGACCGAGCGCACAGGGGCAGGCGATGATCAGCACGGCGACGGCATTGACGATGGCGTAGGCCATGCGGGGCTCGGGCCCAAGGCTTGCCCAGGCCACGAAGGTCGCGATTGCAATCACGATTACGGTTGGCACGAACCAGGCGGAGACGCGGTCCGCCAGGCGTTGGATCGGGGCTCGGCTCCGCTGGGCTTGGGCCACCATTTGGACGATGCGCGAGAGCAAGGTATCGGCGCCGACCTTCTCCGCGCGCATGATGAAGGAGCCGGTGCCGTTGACCGTGCCCCCGACGACGCGATCATCCTTCTGCTTCTCCACGGGGATCGGTTCCCCGGTCACCAGCGCCTCGTCGACCGAGCTGTGCCCCTCCACCACGACTCCATCGACCGGTACTTTCTCCCCAGGCCGGACGCGAAGGCGGTCTCCCACCTGGACCGACTCGAGTGGCACATCGTGCTCGGACCCGTCCTCGCCGATCCGGCGGGCGGTCTTGGGAGCCAAACCCAGGAGGGCACGAATGGCCGCCCCGGTCTGACTGCGAGCCCGCAGCTCGAGCACCTGGCCGAGGAGAACGAGGGTGACAATGACCGCCGCTGCTTCGAAGTAGGTCCCCACGCGACCGGACGCATCACGAAACGACGGCGGGAACATGGCGGGCGCCAGAGCGGCCGTCACGCTGTAGGCGAACGCGACCCCCACCCCGAGCGCGATGAGCGTGAACATGTTCGGGCTGCGGTTGACCACCGACTGCCAGCCACGGACGAAGAACGGCCATCCGCCCCATAGCACGACGGGCGA
>JBKJNH010000196.1:0-14802 GCA_046596055.1 Candidatus Eiseniibacteriota bacterium | reverse complement strand
GTCGGCCGGATTCGCGCCGCTCTTCCTGTCGGCGCCCATCCCGACGGCCGCCATGCTGCTGGGCAAGTCGGCCGCCAACGTGGTCGTCGGCGTGATCATCATGCTGGCCTCGTTCCTGGGGTCGGTGATCTTGTTGCTGGTGCAGGGGACCGTGCCGCTGAGTGTCGAGCCGTTCCTCCTGCTGTGGGGCCTGCTCCTGATTCCCACGTTCCTGCTGTGGACCGCGTTCGTGTGCGCCACGTTCACCGTCACGTCGAGCCGCTACGCGACCTACGCCATCGGGCTCGGCGTGATGGCCCTGACGGGCTGGTTCCAGTCGCGCGGCAAGATCAGCTGGGTGACGAACTGGGACCTGTGGGGCGCGACGGTGTGGAGCGACATCAGCGTGCTCGAGCTCGATCGCTACGCGCTCGTGCTCAACCGCCTGCTGGCCCTGGCGCTCGCCGCCCTGTTCTTCGCCATCGCGGTCCGGTTCTTCCCGCGCAGCGAGCGGGACGCGGCGCGCGTCGTCCATGCGCTGAGCCCGAAGAGCCTCGCCGGGCACGGACTGCGCCTGGCGCCGCTGGCGATTGCCCCGCTGGTGCTGGCGACCGTGCTCGGCTTCGCGGTGCACGGCGGGCGTGGCGGCGACGTCACGCAGAAGAAGGAGCGCGACTACTGGAAGAAGAACAGCGCGACCTGGCGCGACGCGAAGCTGCCGACACTGACCGCGGTCGAGCTCGACGTCGAGGTGGAGCCCGCGACGAGCGCGATCGAGTCGCGCGGCACGTACGCGATGGTCAACCGCACGGCCGACACCCTGTCGGCGATCCCGCTCACCGGCGGCCTGCACTGGAAGGACGTGCGCTGGACCGTCGACGGCGAGAGCGCCAAGGTCGAGGATCGCGCCGGGCTGTGGGTCGTGCATCCGAAGCGGCCACTGGCTCCCGGCGACTCGGTGCGCGTCGGGTTCGCGTTTCACGGCCAATTTCCGAACGGCGTGAGCAAGAACGGCGGGCGGCTGATGGAGTACGTCCTTCCCTCGGGGGTCGTGCTGACGGGTTTCGCGAACACCGGCATGGCTCCACTGCTCGGCTACCAGTCCGAGATCGGCGTCGAGGAGGACCGCAACAAGCCCGATCCGCGTGAGTACCCCGCCGACTGGTGGACTCGCACGCTGCCGGCGGGCTCGCCGATGTTCGACGGCTGGATTACGACGCACATCCGCCTGACCGGGCCGGCCGACCTGCAGCACAACGCGACCGGCGTGTGCGAATCCGACGTGGTGAAGAACGGCAAGCGCACGACCGACTGGCGCAGCGATGCGCCGGTGCGTGTGTTCAACGTCGTGATGGGCCGCTGGCAGGTGAAGAAGCAGGATGGCGCCGCGGTCTACTACGACGCGCGTCACCCGTACAACGCCCAGGAGATGCTCGACGCGCTGGTCGCCGCCCGCAAGTGGTTCGGCGAGTGGTTCACGCCCTATCCGTACCGCGAGCTCCGGCTGTCCGAGTTTCCGGGGCTGGCCGACTATGCGCAGGGTCCACCGACGAACATCACGTTCTCCGAGAACATCGGCTTCCTCACCAAGAGCGAGCCCAAGGCGAACGCCGCGTTCTGGGTCGCCGCGCACGAGGCCGCGCACCAGTGGTGGCCGCTGATCGTGATGGCGGCCGACGGCCCCGGCGGCGAGGTCCTGTCCGAAGGCATGGCCCACTTCTCGACCATCCTGCTCGTCGAGAAGGCGCGCGGACTCCAGCAGCGCCTGGCGTTCTGCGGGCAGATCGAGGATCGCTACGGCAACCTGCGGCGCAAGGACAGCGAGCGCCCGCTGGTGCGCATGGACGGCCAGATCGACCAGGAGGGTCGATTGATCTACGACCGCGGCGGATTCGTGCTGTGGATGATGTTCCGGTTGATGGGTGAGGAAGCGGGGCGCGCCGGCCTGCGCGACTACATCGCGACGTACCGCGACTCCCAGGACAAGCCGCTGCTCGAGGACCTGCTGCACGTCATGCGGCGCAATGCCCCCGATCCCGCGGCGTTCGACGCTTTCGCCGCACAGTGGTTCTTCGATACGGTCGTCCCCGAGTTCCTGGTCGACAAGCCGACGGTCACGCAGGCCGGCGGCACGTGGACCACCGTGGCAACGGTGCGGAACGTCGGCAGCGGCCGGGTGAAGGTCGTCGTCGCGACGACGCGCGGCGAGCGCTTCCCCGATGCGAAAAAGCCCGCGAAGGGCGAGCCCTACGCCGACGCGCGGACCGTTCTCGAGATCGGCCCCGGCGAGCAGAAGTCGGTGACGATCGACTCCGCATTTGCGCCCGAGAAGCTCGTCGTCGATCCCGACGTCGAGGTGCTCATGCTCCGGCGGGCGAAGGCCCAGGTGCCGATCGAGAGCAAGGCCGCAGCAGGCGCGGCCCTGGCGGACGGGGGGCGGTAGGCCCCCAGCGCGCCAGCTTCATGCCTTCTTCGCATCCCTGTGCGAAGATTCCCGCCATGGCCGACCGCTCGGATTCCGACGCCCCGCTCGTCCTCGTCGTCGAAGACGAGGGAAAGACCGCGGAAGCCCTGCGCCTCTACCTCGAGCACGCGGGCTATCGCACGGCGTGGGCGGGGGACGGGGAGCGGGGCATGATCGCCATCGCGCGCGATCGGCCGGTTCGACGCCGGCGACCCGGATGCGCGCGTCGCGGTGCGCGGCGACGACGAGATCGGCGTGCTTGCCACGGCGTTCAATCGCATGGCCGAGCGGCGCAGCCAGGCCGAGAGGGCGCGCCGCTCGCTGGTCGCCGACGTGGCGCACGAGTTGCGCACGCCGCTGACGAACCTCACCGCGCAGATCGAGGCGCTCGAGGACGGGCTCGCCGCCCCCGACGCCGCCGCGCTCGCTTCGCTGCACGAGGAGGTCGACCAGCACACGCACCAGGTCGAAGATCTGTCCGAGCTCGCGGTTGCCGACGCGGGCGGGCTGCACCTGTCGCCACGACGACTGCGCCTCGGGGACGAGTTCGCGGCGGTGCGGACGGCGGTCGAGCCGCGCGCGCGCGAGGCGGGCATCTCGATCGACGTCGCGGGCGACGCCGACGCCATGGCCTTCGCCGACGCGCGTCGCCTGCGCCAGGCCCTGCGCAACCTGCTCGAGAATGCGATCGCCCACACTCCGTCCGGGGGCCGGATCACGCTGGGTGCGCGCCGGGTCCCTTCCGACGACCGAAGCACGATCGAAATCGCCGTCGCCGACACGGGCGAGGGAATCCCTGCCGCGCACCTCGGGCTGGTCTTCGAGCGCTTCCACCGGGTCGACCCCTCGCGCGCCCGGGCCACCGGCGGGCGCGGGCTCGGGCTGGCGATCGTCAAGCAGTACGTCGAGGCCATGGGGGGCGCGGTTCGCGCCGAAAGCGCGCCTGGACGGGGCACCAGGATGGTCCTCACGCTGCCGCTGGACGGCCCCCCCCGGCCTCGTGCTACGCTTGTCGGGCCCATTCGAGGATCTTGAACCCCCCAGGCACGGTTGCCGCTCATTTCGGGAGTGCCATGAACGGTCCCATTCCGCCCCCGCGGGCGCCGCGCGTCCGGCGTGTCCCGCGCGCTGCCGCCACGTTCGCCCTGATGATGTCGCTCGTGCCGGGAATTCTCGGTGCCTCGACGACTCCGGACGATGTCGTCCTCGCGCCGGTTCCGCCCCCGGTCCTGCGTACGGGGTTTCCGATCGCGGCCAGCACGGGCAGCTTCACGCATGCCCCGGTGATGGTCGACCTCGACTCCGACGGCCGTTCCGAGATCATCGCCATCGACGACTTCGGCAAGATCTTCGTCGTCCGCAACGACGGGGCGCGTCATGGCGCCTATCCCAAGAGCCTGGGCGCCCCCCCCAGCGGACCGATCGCCGTGGGCGACGTCGACGGAGATGGCGTTCTCGAGCTGGTCGCGGTGGGCGTCGACGGTCGCGTGCGGATCTTCAGCGACGAGGGGGCCATCGAGGCGGATCTCGCCAACCTGCCGTGGGCTCCCGTTGGCGGCGCCGTCCTGATCGAGTTCGACACGAGCGGCAAGCTCGCCATCCTCGTCGTGACCGCCGACGGCACGTTCCACGCCTTGCGCGGCGAGGGCGGCGAGTTCCCCGGTTGGCCCGTGGCCGGCAGCGCGGTCGCCGCGTCGCCGCCCTTCGCCTACATCGGGCCGGATAACTTTCCGCGCGTCGGGTATCTCGGCGCGGCGCCGGATCGGGCCCAGATCTTTTTCACCTACGCCCAGCGCGATACGCAGGCGTCCTACACGCCGGCCTCGCCGTTCTCGGCGGCGCGGCCTGTCGCCGGACTGCGTGCGATGCCCCTCGGCTTTGCCGACGCGGAACACCTTTACTCGTTCACGAAGTCAGGACAGTTGACCCGTCTCGATCCCGACCTCCTGAACGGCGAGACGGAGGTGACGCCACTGGCTCAGCTTCCGGACGACAGCGTCTTCGTCCAGCCGGCGATGATGGACGCCAACGGAGACCTCGTTCCCGAGCTCGCGGTGCTGAGCGTCCGCGGCGACACGACGCAGGTCTGGCTGCTGGACGGGATCTCGGGCAACCCGCTCGCGGGCTTTCCGCGACGCTATCTCGGGGCCCAGCCGGTCGGTGGCATCGTGTGCGCCGACGTTGGCGACAACAACGCGGCGGAGCTGATCTTCAACCGCGGGGGGTCGCGCATCTCGTGCGTGCGCACGAATGCCACCGAGGCCTGGACGCTGAACGGATTACCGTCCGTGGCCGGTCCGGCGCTCGGGGACCTCGATGGTGACGGCGGTCCCGATCTCGCGGTGGTCACCACGACCGGCGAGATCTACGCCTACTCCCTGGGCCTTTCCGGGGTCGGGCCCAAGGCGATGGAGTGGACCAACGAGGGCGGCTCGCCCCGGCACGAGGGGCGTCACCAATTGCGCGACCGGGCGGTCATCCACTCGTTCTGGCCGCCGCCGATCACGCCGGCGGATGCGTTCGTCACGCGCCCGGTCATCGGCGCGTTCGACGAGGACGGACGCCCCGATGTGCTGTGGAGCGACTACATCACCGGCAAGACCTGGGGATTCGCCACCGGCGCGGGCGCCATGCCCGGCATGCCACAGAACTACAACCGCGGCGCCGTGCTCGATGCGCCCGCGGTCGGCGACGTCACCGGCGACGGCATCTACGAGAGCGTGCAGGGCACGTCCCAGGGCTCCCTGGTGTGGGGCAACCGCACCGGCGTCACGGACTTCATGGTGATCGACAACGGGCGACAGCTCTCGCCTCCGTCCCTGGCCGATCTCAACGGGGACGGCGTGCTCGACGTGATCGTGGGCTCGAGCACGGGACGTCTCTACGCCGCGAACCTGAAGACGAAGACCTTGCTGCCGGGCTTCCCCGTGACGACGACGGGCGCGATCGTGCTTCCGGCCGCGCTCGGCGACGTCAACGGCGACGGGCAGACGGACATCGTCGTGGTGGGCGGCCCGCGCACGATCTACGCCTATCCGCGCACCGGCGTGGCGGCTCTCACGGGGTGGCCACGTCAGTTCCCCTCCGGGCACACGATCGGCCAACCGATCCTGGTGCCGATCGCCGGTCAGTCGGGCCTCGGCGTGGCGTTCGCCCGGACGACCGGCGTCGATTCGGTGACGGCGAGCGTGGTGGGCGCGAACGGAGCGCCGCTGCCGGGCTGGCCGCGGCGGTTGTTCAATGCGTTCAACATCCTCAGCGGGCCGATAGCGGGGCCATTCGACAACGACGCGACCGTGGACCTCGCGTTCGCGACCGGGGGCGACACGGTGATCGTGTTCAACGCGGTCGGCAACCGGCTGCTCACCAAGGCGCTGCCCACGCCGGGCAGCATCGAGCTCGCGGCGATGGTCGATCTCGACCTCGACCTGCGACCGGACCTGGTCGTCGTGAGCGATCGATCGGTGCTCATCGGCCTGCGTTACGACGGCCTGAGCGTGCGCTCGTTCACGCGCCTGCTGTTCGGTTTCGAGCCCGGTGCGACCCCCGCCTTCGGCGACCTGGGCAACGACGGCATTCTCGACATGGCGATCAGCGACCTGGGATTCCCGATCCTGTACTCGTGGGGACCGGGATCGTGGAACGCGAACACGTCACCGTGGCCGATGAAGGGCCACGATCGCTACCGAACGCATGCCTACTCCGGTCCGACGGTGATCGGAGTCGATGGCCCGGGAGCCGTGGGTCCGCCCACCCGCGGCACGGGCACCGTCCGCGCCGTTCCCAACCCGACGCGGGGGGCCGTCGCCTTCGCGCACACGCGCGCGCTCGCCGGGGCGTACGAGGCCGCGATCTTCGACGTGCGTGGTCGGCGCGTGCGCACCCTCGGCGCGGGCACGCTACCGGCCGGCGGCGAGGCCCTGACGTGGACGTGGGACGGCCGCGACGAGGCGGGACACGAGGTGCAGGCGGGAATCTACTTCTACCGCGTGCGCGACGCGGCGGGAACGCTCGGCGAAAAGGTCGTGCGCCTGCGCTAGAGGGGCGTCAGTCCCCGCGGTAGGTGCAGCGCGACGCGCCCGTCTCGTGCACGGTCAGCGACGTGAGCAGCGGCAACGTGGGTGCGAGCCGTTCCCAGATCCACCGCGCGACGTGCTCCGACGTCGGGTTCGCCAGTCCCTCGATGGTGTTCAGGTCGTGATGATCCAGGGCCTGCCGGATCGGCTCGAACGCGCGGGCGATCTCCGCGTAGTCCATCACCCATCCGCTCGCCGGATCGACCGGTCCCGTCACGCGCACGGTGACGCTGAACGAATGTCCGTGCACGCGCCGGCACTTGTGATCGTCAGGCACGTGCGGCAGGTGATGCGCCGCCTCGAAGCGGAAGCTCTTCGCCAGTTCCATGTTCATCGGGCGACTCCTCGTTGCAGTCCGGCGGCGCCTACACGCCGCGTGCGTTCGGGTCCCAGATCACCTTGTGCATCTGCAACTGGAAGCGGGCCGGCAAGCGGTCCGCCAGCATCCACGCGACGACTTCGGCCGGCGCGAGCAGGTCGTGCGCGACGGACAACAGGACCGTGCATCGCCTCGCCAGGTCGTGGCGCGCGACGACGTCGCGGGCCCACTCGTAATCGACGCGATCGGCGAGCACGAACTTCACCTCGTCGCGCGGCGTCAGCAGCGCCACGTTCTCCCAGCGATTGCGCGGCTCCTCGCCGCTGCCCGGGCACTTGAGGTCGACGATCCGCACGACGCGCGGGTCGACCTTGCCGATGTCGAGCGCTCCCGACGTCTCGAGCAGCACCGTATGCCCCAGGTCGCACAGGCCGCTCATCAGCGGGTACACGCCGGGCTGGAGCAGCGGCTCGCCGCCGGTAATCTCGACGAGGTCCGTGCCGAACGCGTGCACCTCCTCGACGACATCGGCCACGGCACGGCGCATTCCGGCGTCGAACGCGTGCGGCGTGTCGCACCACGTGCAACGCAGGTGGCAGGCCGAGAGCCGCACGAACGCGCAGGGCAGCCCCGCCCACGTCGACTCGCCCTGGATCGAGACGTAAGTCTCGTGGACGACCAGCCTGTCGGCGGCGTCGAGCCCGTCGGCCAGGCCGGGAGCGTCGGGGGCGGTCTTGAGGATGGACAGGCGCGAGGCGTCGGACATGCCCGCAATCTACCAGACGCGGCTAGCGGCCGATGGTGACGCCGAGGCTGAGGTAGGACTCGGGGTTTTCCCACTCCTGCCCGCGCTCGGACATTCCGTCCGTATAGCCCAGGTGGATGCGGAGCGCGCGGCCACCGTCGTCCCCCGCGAGCCGCAACCCCGCCTGGATCGACTGGTTCACGCGGTACGCGTTCTCGGCCTTCATGCGCAGGTCGACGGCGAGATAGGGGTCTGCGCGCCGGCCGGTTCGCGGCACGTTGAGGTCGGGGCGCAGCTCGCCGCCGAGCTGGAACTGGAAGGCCTGCGTCTGCGGATGTGCGCGGTAGAAGAACGCCGGACCGCCATGGAGACGCACGTGCGACCCGGCCTCCCACGCCCCCAGCAGGCCGATCGACTCGCGCGAGTAAACGATGCGTGTCGCCTCGATGTCGGCGGCGCCGTCGCCCAAATGGCCAGACCAGTGCGACCACCGCACTCGCCACGCGAATCGATCGTGGCGTTGGCCGGCCCAGAAGCCGAAACTGCCGTCGACGGTCTCGAGCGGGAAGTTGAAGTCGGCCTGCCCCGAGAACCAGAGCCAGGCCATGCCGTCGAGGCCGACCTCGAGCTTACCGGTCTCGCCGACGGCGCCGGAGCGGCCGAGTGCCAGGGAGGTTCCGACACGGCCCGACCAGTGCGCGTCCTCGACGGCGTCGAAGCCCAGGGTCGATTCGCGCGGATCGGCCGGCGGGGTGAACGTCTCCCGGTCGGGCGGCAGCCAGGTCCACGCGCGGACCTCGCGCGGAATGGAGGAGAGCAGGATGGCGAGGATCACGAGCAGGGCGCGCAGCGAGCGGGGGGCCATGGGCGCGCAGTATACACGGCGCGCCGTGCGGATCCGCGTCGACGGGGCGACGACGGTGTCGGGCGTTCTGGCGGGACCGCAGGCGGCGCGCGGCGCCGGCGCGTTGCCGCTCGGCGGCGTCGCGGTCGTGCTGGGCCACGGCGCGGGCGCGGACATGACGAACGCGTTCCTCTCGGCGGTGCACGCGGGACTGGCCGCGCAGGGAGCGCTCGTCCTCAAGTTCAACTTCGCGTACATCGAGGCCGGTCGGAAGGCGCCCGATGCGCCGGCCCGCCTTGTCGCGACGTATCGTTCCGCAGTGGCGTGGATGGCGAAGCTCCCCGCCGCGCGCGGCCGCGCGCTTATCCTCGGTGGGAAGTCGATGGGCGGGCGCATCGCGTCGCACGTCGTGGCACTCGGCGATCCGGCGGACGGGCTGCTGTTCCTCGGCTATCCACTCCACCCGGCCGGGCAGCCGGAAAAGCTGCGCGACGCGCACCTCGCCTCGATCCGCGCACCGATGCTCTTCGTGACAGGCACGCGTGACGCGCTGTGCGACCTCGCGCTGCTGCGCCCTGTCCTCAAGCGGCTGGGGCGCCGCGCAACGCTCGCGGAGATCGATGACGGCGACCACTCGTTTCACGTGCGGAAGTCGTCGGGCCGCGACGCTGCCGCGGCGTCGGCCGAGGTGATCGCTGCGTGTGCGAAGTGGCTGGTGCGCCGAACGGCGAAACCCGTGGGCGCCTAGTGCCGGATTGTCACCCGCATGAACGTCGCCGGGATGGACGTGCCGCCCGCCTTGTCCGTGTTTTGCGCGGCGGCCAGTTCCAGCAACTGCCGCTCGAGCTCATTCTCGTTTCCGCTCTTCTCCGCGGCCTCGAACGCGTTCATCGTCGGGCCGTAGTAACGGCGGAAGAGATGGATGAGCTCGGCGGGGCTCATGTCGGAAGAGACGAAGTGGAAGGTGTCCTTGACCATCGACACCCGGTCGGCGGGCACGCCCGCCTTCCCGTATCTCTCGAGGATGTGGCTTTCCACTCCCCACGTCATCGGGCTCACGAAACCCTCGGGCGGGGGCGGCGTGAAGGCCGAGCTGATCTTGAGCAACTGCGACACGAACGAGGTCGGATCGTTCGGGATCCAGTTGCCCATCACGATGCGTCCGCCGGGCTTCGTCACGCGCACCATTTCGGCGGCCACGTCGAACGGCTTCGGGGCGAACATCGCGCCGAAGACCGAGAGGGTGAGATCGAACGACGCGTCCGGGACGCCCTGGAGGTCGCACGCGTCGCCCTCCTGGAACGAGAGGCGGTCGAGACCCAGGGCCTTCGCGCGCGCATTGCCGGCGGCAACGAGATTGGTCGCGATGTCGATACCGGTCACATCGGCCCCGAGCTGCGCGAGCGGAACCGCCGTCGTGCCGTCGCCGCAGCCGAGATCCAGCGCCCTCAACGGCGGTGTGATCCCGATCGACTCGACCAGAGCCTGCCCCGAGTCGCGCATCATGGCCGCGATTGCCGTGAAGTCGCCCTTCTCCCATAGCTCCTTGTTCGGATTCATGAGTCCTCCCGGGGGGATATGCCTGTCGCAGCCTCGAGGCGTGATCTAGTGCGTTGCATCCGGCGCCGGCAGCGGATGCATGGCCGTCGCCGGTGTCTTCGTCTTCCAGCTTCCGCGGCGGAACCAGCCGAGCACGATGAGCGCGCGGACCACGCAGGTGATCGCGATCGTCCACGCGATGCCGTTGAGGCCCAGTCCCAGCGAGTGCGCAGTCCAACCGGCGAGCGGAAGGCGCAGCAGCGACACGAGGACCGAGATGATCGACGGCGGCATTGTATCACCGGCGCCCGAGAAGGCGCCGTTGAGCACGAGCTCGAGACAGGCGAACGCCTGGCACGGCGCGAGGATCCGCAGGTACGGCACGCCGCGTTCGATCACCTCGCGATCGGCGGTGAAGAACGAGAGCAGCGCCTCGGGCGCGAACCACATCCACGTGGCGACGCCGAAACCGAGCGTGCACATGAGCCCGACCGAGAGCCACGTCGCACGCTCGGCGCGGTCGGGCCGGCCCGCGCCCAGGTTCTGGCCCACGATCGCCTCGCAGGCCAGGCCGAAGCCGACCGCCACCAGGTAGGAAAGCGACTCGATGCGGTTGGCGATGCCAACCACCGCGAGCGCGGCCGTGCCGAACGTCGCGGCGGTGCGTGCCAGCCCAAGGTAGACGACCGAGTAGAGGAGCCCGATGAGCGCAAACGGCGCGCCGATGCGCGCCAGCGCCAACATGTAGGCGGGCGACGGCGACTGGAGCCCCGCAAAGCTGAACGGCAGCGCCGGGTGCATTCGCCACGCCATGCGCGCGTACCATGCCACGGCGAACGTCTGCGCGGCCACGGTCGCCATCGCCGCGCCGGCGGTGCCGAACGCCGGCACCGGCCCCCAGCCGAAGATCAGGAGCGGATCGAGGAGTGCGTTGAGCGTCAGGCTCGCCGCGACGACGAGCATGGGCGTTCGCGTGTCGCCCGCCGCCCGGAGGATCGATTCGCCCAGCACGTACAGGAACGAGATGACCGAGCCGCCGACGATGATCTGCAGGAACGCCGTACCGGACGCGGAGACCTCGGGGGTGGCGCCCAGCGCCCGGAACAGCCACGGGACGGCGAACGGCCCCGCGAGCGAGATGCCCGTGCCCAGCACCAACGCCAGCCAGAGCGCCTGCGCGGACGCATAGGCTGCGCCGTCCCGCTCGCCGGCGCCGACGTGGCGCGACACCGTCGCTGCGACGGCGACGCCGACGAGGTCCGCGATCGCCCACACCGTCCACACCGCGAAGAACGAGGTCGACACCGCGGCGGTTGCCGTAGCGCCGAGCCGCCCGACCCACATGACGTCGATCCAGTGGTAGAGGGTGTGGCACAATTGCATGACGACGACCGGCGCGGCGAGACGCAGCAGCGCCGACAGGAGCGGCCCGCGCGTCAGGTCGTTGGCGGGGCTCAATCGCCGACCGAGCGATCGCGGGCGAGGAAGTCGCGGACGAAGAGGTTGTAGCCCGTGCCGCGCTGCGACTTGGCCTGCTCGTTGTAGCGGGCCTTGACCGAGGGATCGGCGGCCTGCCAGGCGTGGACCGCTCGGGCAAACGCGAGGCGGGCCGAACGCTGTCCGGGGGTTCGCGGGTTCTTCGGCGCAGCGTATCGCTTGAAGTAGGGGCGGCCCTTGCGGCTCGACAGGATGTAGCCGCTGGCGAGGTGAGCCAGAAGCTCGTCGGTCAGGGCGGGCGGTTTCTTGCGGGCCATAGCGTCATTGAAACGGAGTTGATACGGACTTGCAAGCGCCGGATCCGCCCCCGGCCCGGCTTGACCCGACCCCTTGCACCGGGCCATGATGTTCGCCACGAAGCGCGCACTGTCCGACGGATACGGAGGTCCAAGTGAAGTTGCTGATCCTGTTGCTCATTCTGCTCGCCGGCGCCTGGCTCGCGCCGGCCCCGGTCGCCCACGTCGAAGGAACGATCGAAATCGCGGCCGATCGCGAGCGCGTCTGGACCGTCCTGTCCGATCTCTCCGGCGCCCGGCTGTGGGACCCTCTCATGCGCGAGGCGAAGATCACCTCTGACGCCAAATCGGGCGTCGGGGCCGAGCGGTTCTCGGCCGGGGCCCTGGTCAAGACCCGCGAGCGGGTCTCCGAATGGCTGCCCTACAACCGGGTCGTTCTCGAGGTCAGCCACGAGCCGGACCTCACAAAATTCGAGGAGAGCCGGATCGAGATCGAGCCCTCCGGGGCCGCTGGAACCCGCGTGCAGTGGGCGATGAACTACCAGGTCACCGGGGGGTACCTGGGAAGCCTGGGTGACCGCTTCCTCTTCGGGAGCGTCCACCAGGGCCGGATCGACGACGGATTGAGCAACCTCAAGCGTTACGCGGAAACGGGCGAAGTGCGTTTCTGACAAGAAGCTGCGGCCTTCCCGGCTGGCGGGATCGCCCCCGACCGGTGTACCATGGAGACATGGCCGTCCACACCGAACACCCGCAAGGACAGCACACCTTCCTCCTGCGCGAGGGAGTCTGGGAAGCCGAGGGAACGGGTTACGTCGCGGCGGATGCTGCGGAGGCCCGGATCACCGGTCGGACCGAAGTGCGCCACCCCGCGGCGGAGCGGATCACGAACGAAGGGTGGATGAAGATTCACACCCGCACCGAGTTCGAGATCTGGCAGCGCTACGAGTTCCGTCCCGGCACCCGCCAGAACACCTGGACGTTCGTCAGCCACAACGACCGCGTCGGCGAACTGACCGGCGAGGTCCTGTTCTGGGGTCCGCACGCGTTCATTCATTACGCGTCGGCGAAGGGACGATTCCGCGGCTCCGAGTTGCTCACGCGTGTGACCGACTCCGAGTACACGTCGGTCGGCAAGTTCATCGCCGACGGCCAGGCCGAGACCGTGTGGACGGTGCGGCTCAAGCGCGTCGACGACTGACTCGCGGCGGAGTCCTTCGGCACTTTCGTGAGGCGATCATGACATCCATTCCGCGTTCTCTCCTTGCGTCCGTCCTGCTCGCCGGCTTCGTCGTCGTGCTCGCGCCCCTTCCTGCCGCCTCCGCGACGACCAAGACCACCACGACGACGACGACCACCACGCACACGGAGCTGGTCCCCTGGGACCAGAAGGGCAACTTCGCCACGACTCTCGCGCGTGCGAAGAAGGAAAAAAAGCTCGTCTTCCTCGACTTCTACGCGGTGTGGTGCGGGCCGTGCAAGATGATGGATCGCCAGACCTACAGCGACTCGGCCGTCGGCGTTGCGGCGGCGAAGTTCGTCAACCGCAAGATCGACGCCGAGAAGGGCGAGGGCATCGCACTGGCGGAGCGCTACAAGATCAACTCGTACCCGACGCTGGTCATCGTCGACGCGACCGGCGCGGAGGTGAATCGCAAGGCGGGCTTCCATCCGCCGCCGGTCTTCCGGCGCTTCCTCGACGACACGCGCGAGGGCCGAACCAGCGTGGCCAGCATCGAGGCACTGATCGCCGGCGGCAAGGATACCTACGACAACCGGATCGCGCTCGGCGAGAAGGCGGCCGAGGCCGGCGACTGGACAAAGGCCCGCGCCCAGGTCGATCGCGCGCTCACGTTCAAGCCGATGAACGCCGGTGGCCGGGTGGCCGACCTGCTGCTGCAGATCGCGTCCGGCGAGCGGGCGATCGGTGCCCACGAGGGCGCGGTCATGGACTACCGGCGCTACATCGAGTTGTTCCCCGCCTCCGCGCGCGACACCGAGGCGCGAACCGGACTCGCGGTGAGCCTCGCCGAGACGGGGCACCCCGACGAGGCGTTTGCGACGTTCAAGCAGGTCGTCGACACGAAGCCCGACGACGCGAACATGCAAGGGGCGCTCGCGCGTTTTTCCGCCGCGCTCAAGGTCGGACTCGAGGACGGGCTGGCCGCCGCCAAGCGGGCCGTCGAGTTGTCGCAGGGCGGCGCCACCGCGTACGACGCGCTGGCCGACGTGCACGCCGCACGCGGTGAGTGGGACGACGCCGTCGTCGCCTCCGAGCGCGCGCTGGAGAAGCGTCCGAGCGACAACTACCTGCGCGGCCGGCTCGAGAAATTCCAGGAAGGCGCGGTCGCCAACCGCACTCCGCGCTAGAACCCATTTCCACGGAGATTCACCTCGTGCCCGCAGCCACGCAACTCAAGGTCGGAAACGTCATCCTCCACAACGGCAAGCCCTACCGCATCTCGAGCGTCATGCACGTCACGCCCGGCAACTGGCGTGGCATGGTGCAGACCAAGCTCGTCGACCTGGTGAGCGGCAATGCGACCGAGCACCGCTTCCGCTCGGAGGACAAGGTCGACCTCGCGGACATGGAGTCGAACACGCTCAAGTTCATGTACCGGGCGGGGGACACGTTCCACTTCATGAACGCCGACACCTACGAGCTGATCGAGATGGAAGAGGGCGCGGTCGGCAAGGCGAAGAACTACCTGATCGACGGCATCGAGATCACGGTGCACTCGTTCGAAGGGCGCGCCGTCGCGGTCGATCCGCCCATGTTCGTCGAGCTGACCATCGCCGAGACCGATCCCATGGCCAAGGGCGCCACGATCTCCGCCTCGCCCAAGCCCGCCACGCTCGAGACCGGGCTCGTCATCCGCGTGCCGCAGTACATCAACGTCGGCGACCGGATCAAGCTGGACACGCGGGACGACTCCTATATCGAGCGCGTGTAGCGCGCTCGAGGTCACCGGCACCGATGGACCAATTGGTGACCAATTCACCTCGCCTGGGATAGGTGAATTGGTCACGGATTGGTCCATCGCGAATTCCTGCCCCGTGCCAGGCTCGGGCAACCGTAGGAACGGCTGCACCACGCCGATCC
>JBKJNH010000051.1:0-5297 GCA_046596055.1 Candidatus Eiseniibacteriota bacterium | reverse complement strand
CGAAGTCGCCGCCGACCAGGATGTCCGTGCCGAGCAAGGCAAGCGCGTAAACGAATCCCACGGGGGCAGGATTCCACGCCGTGACGGACCCGTCCGCGGCGATCTCGGCGAGCGCCGTGCGCGACTGGCCGCCGATCGTGGTGAACTCGCCGCCCACGTACACGAGGCCCGGGTTGCTCGCCAGGAGGGCTCGCACCGTCCCGTTCGCGCCCGGGTTCCATCCGTCCACCGCGAGGTTCGACGTGATGCGCGCGAGGTTGCTGCGCGGCAGCCCGCCGACGTGCGTGAATGCGCCGCCGATGTACCAACCGCCCGCGCCGTCGGACAGCACCGCATACACCCGGCCCACGACCTGTGGGAACCCGGCGACCGGGGCGGCCGTACTGGGACTAAAGACGACGCCGGCGCCCGTGGCCGCGGAGACCTCCGTGAAGTCGCCGCCCAGATACAACGTCTCGCCAAATCGAGCGACCGAGTACACCGGCCCATTGGTCACCCAGGGCTGGGGATCGACGGTTTGTGCGTGGCTGATCTAGACGATCGGGATCGCGGCGAACAGACCGAGGATGCCGGCGACGAACGAACTGCGGAGCTTGGGCATGGCAGGCCTCCTGGGGGAGGGACGAATGAGGGGGAGACCACGTTGGGCGGCCATCCTAGCCGCAGAAGCCACGAAGGCCACCGGAAAGGATGCGTCAGGTGGAGAGCACGTCGGTGGGAGACTAGATGGTTTACATAATATTGATTATACGCCAATGTAGAGAGGGGCAAATGGCTTGCACTGCAAGGACTTAGGGCGACGCTGGGTTCTGGCGAACATGCGTTGGCGCATGTGGATTCACTGCCCCCGGGGGCAGTGAATCTCATGATGGACTCGCGGGTTTTCCCGCTGTGACATCAGTGGTCTCGCCAAAGAGGCTGAAGGGCAACGGGTTACCCCTGGAGGTATTCGCTGCCGGGACTTGCTCGGGAGATTTACGACGCTCGGCGCAGGACCTCGACTTCCTTCGTCAGGCGCCCGGCAAGACGGTCACGCTCGACGTCGAGGTCGTAAGCCGTCTGCAGGTTGAGCCAGAAGCGATCCGACGTGCCGAAGAACCGTGCGAGGCGCAGGGCCGTATCCGCCGTGATCGCGCGCTTGCCGTGAACGATCTCGTTGATCCGACGCGGCGGGACGCTGATCCCGTGGGCAACCCGGTACTGGGACAGGCCGAGCGGCTTCAGAAAGTCCTCGAACAGGACCTCACCAGGGTGGACGGGATCGAGTTTCCTGGTCATGCCATCCTCCTAGTGGTAGTCCACGATCGCGACGTCGTGAACCTCGTTCGCCGACCAGCGAAAGCAGATTCGCCACTGGTCATTGATGCGAATGCTGAGCTGTCCGGCGCGATTCCCGTGCAGCTTCTCCAGCCGGTTGCCCGGAGGGACCCTGAGGTCATCCAGTGAAACTGCGGCGTCGAGCTGGCGCAATTTTCGCAGCGCGACTCGCTGCAGATCCGCTCCGAGCTTGCGGACCGGCTGGCGCAGAAACAATCGCTCCGTGTCCCTGTCCGCGAAGGACCGAATCATGGGCAGATAGTAACGCCTCGCGTTATGCTAGTCAAGCGCCCTCAACCCTGCCCCGAACTACGCCGACCAATACCCCATGCGCACATTCGGGCCGGGTGTCTCGACGATGATCGGCGTGTGTTCGGGGGCGCTCTCGACCACGTGGCCGCCTTCGCGCACGGTGAGGACGAACGAGACGCGGAAGCCGGGTTGGACGCCGAGGGAGGCGAAGGGCAGCGCGAACTCGGCGATGCTCTCGAGCGCCGCTTCGACGCCGACGATGGGGGCGCCGGTGGGAGTCGTGCTCGTAATCGTGCCCCCCGCCCCTGCGGTAATCTCGATGCGGAAGCCGGGCGGTTCGAGGAACTCGAGGCCGACGCTCGTCGTGGTCGCGACGGGCTCGAGGTCGGCGCGCACGAACAGGGTGTTCTCGTCGAAGCCGTGGTGGATCGCCGTGATGCGCCGGCCGCCGTGCATGGCGCCGCCGGCCCCCGCCGGGCGCCACACGCCGGCGCCGTTCCATTCGTAGAAGTGACCGAGGCGGCCGCTCACCTTCGGCGCGACGAGGGACGTCGGCGGCTTCCGTTGCTCGTTCACGCGGGCGATCCCGAAGGCGGCGCGGAA
This sequence comes from Candidatus Eiseniibacteriota bacterium, assembly GCA_046596055.1. Classification (GTDB taxonomy): domain Bacteria; phylum Eisenbacteria; class RBG-16-71-46; order RBG-16-71-46; family DASYSL01; genus JANPEF01. The sequence goes on along the minus strand of JBKJNH010000051.1, from coordinate 3,125 downwards.
GTCGGCCGGCACGGGGCGATCGGCCAGGACGTAGGCGCGGATCAGGTGATCGCGAAGGATGCGATCGAACGTCTCCTTGTCGGCCGTGAAGTGATCGTCGCCGTACCACCAGCACCAGTCGCTGCCCTCGGCCACCATCAGGTGGCGCCACGCCTGGCGGCGACGCTCGTCGCGATCGCCCGGCTCGCCCGCATCGCCCGGCGGAAAGCCCCGCAGGTCCTCGCCCCACACCGGCTCGACGCCGTCCCAGAATGCGCTGTCGGGTGGGCCGGCCGCGTCCTCGGGGAAGGCCTCGGCAAGCATGGCGCGCGTGCGCGCGACGGCGTCCCAGGCTCGGTTCTTTTCCGGATTCCCGATCCAGATGCGAAAGTTTGCCTCGATCCACGAGCCTGTGTGCAGTTGGTCGAGCGTTCCGCCAGTGCCGTCGGCTTCGACTTCGGCGATTACTTCGGTCGGCGTCTTCGTCTCGATCCACGGTGTCGAGGTGAGCGCATCGTAGAAGCGCGCGAGGAACTCGTTGCCGTCGTCGGGATACCACTCCCAACAGTTCTCGCCGTCGAGCGCGACGAAGAGGCGCGCCGGGCCGGGACCGCGCCACGTATCGCGCAGGTGCGCCAGTTGCGCGAGAACGTCGGCCACCGCATCGGCGGCGGGCCAGCGCGAGTAGGCGAAGCCGATCTTGTCGGACAGCTCGCGGTCGCGGAAGAACAGCCACGGGCCGCCCTCGGCCAGCCGCCAGGGCCGCGCATGCGCCCAGGAGGCGAATCCGCCGCCCCCCGCCGGGCGGGAGCGATACAGCACCTCGGCATCGCTGCCCATCCAACGGTAGCCGGCCTGGCCGGCAAGGCGGACGACCTCGGGGCTCACGCTGCCCTCGCTCGGCCACAAGCCCGTCGCCGCGTGTCCGAACGCGTTCGCCGACACGCGCCGCGAGGCCTGCAGGTGCGCGAGCGCATCGCCCGGGTACGCGAAGCGCGTCGCCGGCAACGGCACCTCGGGCATGGCGCGGCGCGCGACGTCGGTGTCGCACAGCAGCGGCAGGATCGGGTGATACGCTGGCGTGACCGAGATCTCCGCGCGCGAGCCCGGCGCAACGAGCGCGCGATGCCGCGGCAGCACCGCGGCGACGAGCGCCTGCGCCTCGGCGTGGACAACGTCGCGCTCGGCGCGCGTGAATCCCCCGCCGGGCGCCACGGTCGCCCTCGCCACCAGCGGCGCGAGCGCGGGCCGCGCATGAAAGCGCGGATCGATCCACGCCAGCGCGTGCAACACGGACAGGTCGACGGCTTCGTCGTCGGTGAGCCGGATCGGATCCGCGGCGCCCGCCTCGCGCCGCCTTGCGAAGCGCTCGAGCGCGGGAAACTTCGCGCGGGCCCACGTCGGCACGATGGTCAGGCGCGCGATCATCGTGCGCCGCGCGGCGTCGTCGAGCCTGGCGGGATCGGCCTGCGCGAGCTCGAGCTCGGGATCGCCGACGCCCTGGGCCGCCGCGGCGAGTTGCTCGAGCAGCGAGGGAACGACGTTGATGGTCACGGCGAGGTCGGGACGCTCGAGCACGGCCTCGGCCATGTCGAGGTAGTCCTTCGTGGCGTGCAGTCGCACCCACGGCAGAACAGGACGCCCGGCACGGGGATTCCCGTAGCCGGGCTGGTGTTGGTGCCACAACAGGATGACCTGGACGGGCGGGTGCGCCCCGCCCTCGCGCGTCATCGCGTCAGTTCGTGGGGGCGAGCATCTCGCCCAGGGCGACCTCGGCGTCGCGCGCGAAGGTCGTCTCCTTGTACTCGTTGGCGACCTTCTCGTACATCGCCTGCGCCTTCTTCGTGTCGCCGGCGAGGCGATTGGCGCGACCCGCGGCGAGGTAGAAGTCGGCGGCGTTCGGGCGATCGGGCGCCTTGGCGGCGACCGACTCGTAGTACTTCGCTGCCCCGGCGAAGTCCTTCGACGACTCGAGGGAGAACGCGAGGCTCTGCTCGATCGCCGTCTGCATGGGCGAGCCGGCCGGCTGCGCACGCAGGACTTCCTTGTAGATCGTCGCGGCGCTGTCGAAGGAGCCCTGCCAGAACAACGCATCGGCTTTCATGCGCTTCGCGTCGATCGCGGCGGGAGTGCCCCCCGCATCGTTCATCACCTGGTCGGTGAGCTGGATGGTCCGCACGTAGTCGCCCGACCAGTACGAGGCGCTCGCCTCCGCGAGCGTGCCCCGGGCCGCCGCATCCGTCCGGGCGGTCTGGTTCCGCCACAGGGCGAAGCCGCCGGCAGCGACGACGACGAGACCGATCGCGCCGAACACCAGGTTCCGGTTCGCGCGCACCCAGTCCCAGGCGCCGTAGGCGCCTTCGACGAACACGTCTTCCTTGAGTTCCTGCTTGGTGAGTCTGTCCGACACGCAATCCTCCCCGACAAGGCTCGAAGCGGGCCGCCTCTCCGGAGACGCCGGGGCGGTCCCGCTTCGTCCGGGGGAGTCTATCAAACCCTTGCGAAAGGCCTCAACTGCCTTTTCGACCGCGACTTCCGGGCTTGCCCGCGCGGCCGCGGCAGCGTCGGCACACGGGCCCGTCGCCCTCCCACCAGAACTCGCCGGCCGGACGGCCGCACTCGGGGCACGGCGGCCGGACGAGGGTCCCGCTGGCGAGGTCGACCTCGACGGCGAACGAGCCGACAGACTTGCCGGCACGCGCCAGCGGATAGCGGACTTCCTGGCGCGGCCTGGCGATTTCCTCGATGCCCCACAGGCGGATTTCGATCGAGGGCTCGTAACGCGCGCGCACCGCCTTCGTGCGCCGCCCCCACTCGAGCTTGAGCGCGGCCTCGGTCGACGGCTCCTCGTTCTCGCCGTCCTCGCTGCGGCGGCGGCGACGGCGATCCCGCTCCTCCTCGATGCGCGTCTGGTAGAACGCGGAGAGGCGGGCCAGGTCGCGTTCGCGCGACTCGTCGGCCTTCTTCTTCCACTTGTCCGCGCGCGGCTCGAGAACGCGCTCGAGCCACGTGCGTGCGGCGGTCCACAGTGCGGTGCGATCCAGGGGCGCCGGCGTGAATCCGTCCGGGAACCCGGGACCGAGGTGCGCCCGGCGGCGTTCGTCGGGCTCCCAGAAGTCGAACGAGGGCCCGCGCGGATCGGCGAG
>JBKJNH010000050.1:0-6974 GCA_046596055.1 Candidatus Eiseniibacteriota bacterium | reverse complement strand
AAAACCCGATCCGCGCATTTTCCTCGATGCCTGCGCCCGGCTCGACCTGCCGCCGGGGCGCTGCGCGTACGTCGGCGACGTGGTCGCCATCGACGTCGAAGGCGCCCGTGGTGCGGGGCTGCATCCGGTCCTGTTCGACGCCTACGGCGCCTACGACGCGACCACCTCGGGCGGCGCGCCGCGCGCGGCCGAGCCCGCTCAACTGCTGGGGCTGTTCCCCGATCGCCGTCACGAGGTCTCGCCGCGACGGGGCCCCACGCGATGACGGTGTTCCCCGCGGCTCGCGCACCCGGCCGGCTCGACGTGCCGATTCCCGGGGCGACGCCCTGGCGACGTGGAAAGGTGAGAGACGTCTACGACCTGGGCGATCGGCTGCTGGTCGTGGCGACCGACCGATTGTCGGCCTATGACTGCGTGCTGCCGACCCCGATCCCCGACAAGGGCGCGATCCTCACGGCGCTGTCGGCGCACTGGTTTCGCACGCTCGCCGCGGCACAGCCGCACCACCTGCTCTCGACCGACCGGGCCGATTTTCCCGCGCCGTTTCGGGATCGCCCCGAACTCGATGGGCGCGCCATGCTCTGCCGGAAGGCCGAGCGAATCGACGTCGAGTGCGTCGTCCGCGGGGCGCTCACCGGGTCGGGCTGGCGCGAGTACCAGGCGCACGGCACTCTGCACGGGGCGACCTTGCCGTCGGGCCTTGTCGACGGTTCCCCGCTCGACCCGCCGATCTTCACGCCCACGACGAAGGCCGAGCACGGCCACGACGAGCCGATCGCGCATGGCGCGCTGCCGTCGCTCGTCGGCGGCGGCCTGGCGCGCGCGCTCGAAGAACGAAGCATCGCTTTGTTCGTCGAGGCCCGCACCCGCGCGCGCGCGGCGGGGCTGGAACTGGCCGACACCAAGTTCGAGTTCGGCCACGTCGCGGAGCGCCTGACGCTGATCGACGAGATCCTTTCGCCGGACTCCTCGCGCTTCTGGGACGGAGCGGAGTACGCGTCCGGTCGCCTCATCGGCTTCGACAAGCAGTTCGTGCGCGACTGGCTCGACCGCAGCGGCTGGGATCACCGGCCGCCGGGGCCCGAGTTGCCCGCCGACGTCGTCGCCGCGACACGCGCGCGGTACCTCGAGGCGCTCTCGCGCCTCGCCGGCCCCGCAGCCGTGGCGGCGCTGGCATGAGCGCGCCCGACTCGCAGGAAGCGTTTACCCCGACGACGCTCTCGCCGCGGAACGCGCTGCTGTCGCTGTCCGATCGCAGCGGCGCAGCCGACCTCGCGGGCGCGCTCATCGCGCATGGCGTGACGCTGTGGGCGACCGAGGGGACGGCCGCCGCCCTCGCCGCCGAGGGAATTGAAGCGCGCCCCGTCAGCGACCTGGTGGGGCAGGGGGCGTGGTTGGGCGGTCGCGTCAAGACGCTGCACCCGTCGCTGCTGGGCGGCGTGCTGGCCCGCCGCGCGGTCGCGGCCGACCTGGCCGACCTCGCCGCGCTCGACGTGCCGCCGATCGACCTCGTCGTCGTCACGCTCTATCCGTTCGAGTCCCTGCCCGCCGACGCCGACTGGCCACGCACAGTGGAGACCGTCGACGTCGGCGGCGTCACTCTGCTGCGCGCCGCCGCGAAGAACGTGCGCGACGTCGCAGTGCTGTCCGACCCGCGGCAGTACGAAGCCTGTGCCACGGCGCTGGCGGAGCACGGCGGCCTGCCGTGGACGGTGCGCCGCGACTGGGCGATCGCCGCGTTCGAGCGCACCGCGCGCTACGACGCGGCGATCGCCGCGGCCTTTGGCGCGCGCGCTGCGGAAGAGGACGCCGCCGCCGGCCGGCCCGCGGAGGGTTTACCGGCGACCTGGCTCGCGGCATACACCCGCGCGCGAACGTTGCGCTACGGCGAGAATCCGCACCAGGCGGCCGCGCTGTACGTCAAGGCGGGCGCTCCAGATGCCGGCTTCGCCGGGGTTGTCGAGGGCAAGGAACTGTCGTACAACAACCTCCTCGACGTCGAGGCAGCGAACGCGCTGGTCGCCGAGTTCGTGGGACCCGCGTGCGTCGTGGTCAAGCACAACGAGCCGGCCGGCGTCGCCCGGGCGAACTCGCCTGCGGAGGCGTTCGATCGCGCGTTCGAGGCCGACGCCCTTTCGGCGTTCGGCGGCGTCGTCGCGTTCAACGTGGAAGTCGATCGCGCTGCGGCCGTTGCGCTGGCGAAGCCTTTCCTCGAGTGCGTTGCCGCGCCGTCGTTCACGCCGGCGGCCCTCGAGGCGCTGGTCGCGAAGAAGAACCTGCGCCTCGTCCGTTCCGCGCCGCGCGCGGCCGCCGTGCGCTTCGAGGCCCGCGCCGTCGGCCGCGGCCTGCTGGTGCAGGGCGAACATCCCGGGGCGCCGGCACTCCAGCTCTCGGTGGTGAGCCGCCGCCCGCCCACGCCCGCCGAGATGGAGGCACTGCTCTTCGCGTGGACCGTCGCCGGTCGCGCGCGGTCGAACGCGATCGTCGTCGCTGCAGCCGACCGCACGCTCGGGATCGGCTCGGGGCAGACCAGCCGGATCGACGCCGTGCACGTGGCCCTGATGAAGGCGCGTCGCGCCGGTCACGACACGACCGGCGCGGTGCTCGCCTCGGACGGGTTCTTCCCGTTCGCCGACTGGGTCGAGCCGGCCCTCGCCGCCGGGATCACCGCGGCGATCGAGCCCGGCGGCTCGGTGCGCGATCCCGAGTCCATCGCCGCGTGCGACGCCGCTGGCCTCGCCCTGGTCTTCACCGGACGCCGCCTGTTCCGTCACTGACCCACGATCAGGGAGGACGTTTGAAGCGACGGCAGTTCGTGCTCGTGCTCGATTTTGGTTCGCAGTACACGCAGCTCATCGCGCGCCGAGTGCGCGAGGCCGGCATCTATTGCGAGGTGCGTCCGTACGACCTGCCGCGTCGCGAGATCGCACGCCTCAAGCCCGCCGCGATCATCCTCTCGGGCTCGCCGCAGAGTGCCGCCGCCGCCGATGCGTACCACTTCGATCCCCGCTCCCTCGACCCGAAGGTGCCGCTGCTCGGCATCTGTTACGGGATGCAGGTCTCGCTCTTCGCGTTGGGCGCCACGCTGCGCAAGGCGCGCCACGGCGAGTACGGGCAGGTCATCTTCCGCCTCGATCGCGCCGACGCGCTGACCCGCGGCCTGCCGAAGACGTTCAAGGCCTGGATGAGCCATGGCGACGAGGTGGCGACCCTGCCGCCGGGATTCGTGGCCACCGGACACACCGCCAACTGCGCGCTCGCGGCGGCGCGACACGAGACGCGGCCGTGGCACTTCGTCCAGTTCCATCCCGAGGTCGTGCACACGCCGGTGGGGAAGGACCTGCTGCACAACTTCCTGTTCGCGGTCGCGCGGCTCACCCCCGACTGGAAGATCGAGGACTTCCTCGCCGAGCAGATCGTCGCCGTTCGCCGCCAGGTCGGGCCGCGCGGCAAGGTCGTCTGCGGGCTGTCGGGGGGCGTCGACTCGAGCGTGGTGGCGGCCCTCCTGGCGCGCGCGATCGGGGACCGGCTCACCTGCCTGTTCGTCGACCACGGGCTCCTGCGCCGCAACGAGGGCGACGAGGTGATGGCCGCGCTCGCGCCGCTCGGCGTGAAGATCGTGCGCATCGACGCGAGGGCCCGCTTCCTCAAGGCGCTGGCCGGCGTCGAGGACCCCGAGAAGAAGCGGAAGATCATCGGTCGCGAGTTCATCCGCGTCTTCGAGGCCGCCGCGAAGAAGGTGGGCAAGGTCGAGTTCCTCGCCCAGGGGACGCTCTATCCCGACGTGATCGAGAGCGCCTCGATCGGCAAGGGCGCGCACGTCATCAAGAGCCATCACAACGTGGGCGGCCTGCCGGCGCGCATGAGGATGGAGCTGGTGGAGCCGGTGCGCACGTTGTTCAAGGACGAGGTGCGCGCCCTGGGCCGCGCGCTGGGACTGCCCGCGGCGCTGATCGACCGCCATCCTTTCCCCGGGCCGGGCCTGGCCGTGCGGATCCTGGGGCCGGTGAACGAGCCGGACCTCGCGATCCTGCGCGAGGCCGACGGGGTCTTCATCGATGCGTTGCGCGAGAGCGGGCTGTACGGCAAGGTGTGGCAGGCCTTCGCCGTCCTGCTGCCCGTGCGGACGGTGGGGGTCATGGGCGATGCGCGCACGTACGACCGCGTGATCGCGCTGCGCGCGGTCACCAGCCAGGACGGCATGACCGCCGACTGGGCGCACCTGCCGCACGCGTTCCTCGCCCGCGCGGCGGGACGGATCGTCAACGAGGTGCGCGGCGTCAATCGCGTGGTCTACGACATCTCGAGCAAGCCGCCGGCGACCATCGAATGGGAATGAAGGAGAGCGGATGAGCCTGGTCCCCGAGATCCGTCGCAAGGCCATCCATCTCTCGTTCATCCTCGTCCCGCTCATCTACCTGTACGACGTCCTGCCCAAGCGCATCATCGTGCGCGGGCTGCTCGCCGCCGTGCTCGTGTCGCTCGTCTTCGAGCTGATGCGCCTCCACGACGCGCGCGTGCGCCTGCTGATCTCCCGCTTCTTCCGCGACCTGGTTCGTCGCCACGAGCAGAAGCAGTTGTTGGGCTCGACCTACCTGCTGATCGCCTCGGTGCTGACCATCGAACTCTTCAGCAAGGAGGTGGCGGTGGCGGCGCTGGGGGCGCTCGTGCTCGGCGACACGGCCGCCGCGCTGGTGGGGAAGACCGTCGGTCGCCATCGCGTGCTCGGCAAGACGCTCGAGGGCAGCCTCGCGTGCTTCCTCGTCTCCTTCGCGTTCGCCTGGATCGTCGTCGGCCTTCCGGCCTGGCTCGCGGCGTGCGGTGCGCTGACGGCGGCGGTGTTCGAAGCGCTGCCCATCCCGCTCGACGACAACTTCCGGATCCCGTTGTCCGCGGGATACGTCATGAAACTGCTGGGGGGCTGAACCCGTGCGGATCGCCGCCATCGACATCGGCACCAACTCGATCCACGTCGTCATCGCGGAAGCGGCGGCGCACGGCGGCTTCGACGTGCTCGATCGCGAGCGGGAAGTCGTGCAGGTCGGACGGGGCTCGTTCGCGGGCGGGCGACTGCGCGCCGACGCGATCGCGCGGACGGCCGACTCCCTCGCGCGCTTCGTCGCCCTGGCGAAGAGCCTGGGCGCGGAGCGCATCGTCTGCACGGCCACCGCGGCCGTGCGCGAGGCGCGCAACGGCGGCGAGTTCGTGCGTGCCGCGCGCCAGGCTGCGGGCATCACGCCGCGGGTCATCCCGGCGCGCGAGGAGGGACGGCTCATCTGGCTCGGCGTGCGCAGCGCGCTCGAGCTGCCCGACGAGCCGGTCCTCCTGCTCGACATCGGCGGTGGTTCGCTGCAGCTCGTCGCGTGCACCCGCGAGAAGCTGCTCAAGGTCGTCTCGCTTCCCCTCGGCGCCCTGCGCCTGGGCGAACTGCGGCCGCTGGGCGATCCTCCCGACCTCACGGCCGTGCAGCGCCTCACCCGTCACGTCCGGCGGACGCTCGAGCCGGCGATCGCGACGATCGCGGCCTTCGCCCCGGTCCGCGCCTACGGCTCCTCGGGCTCGATCCACGCCATGGCGCACGTGTTGCGCCACCTCGAGGGCGGGTCGCCGCTCCGCCACCTCAACGGGCGTCGAATGGAACGGAAGGGGCTCGAGCGCGCGACCCGCACGCTCGAGGGGATGGCGCTGGCCGAGCGTCTGCGCCTGCCCGGAGTCGATGCGGCGCGGGCCGAGATTCTCATCCCCGGGGCGATCGTGCTGGTGCACGCGCTGCGTGCCTTCGCCCTCGACGAGCTCACGGTCTCGGACTTCGGCGTCCGGGAGGGCCTGCTCGCGGACTATATCGCCCGGCACGCCAAGGAGATCGAACGCCTCGACCCGGTCGAGGACCTGAAGCTGCGCAGCGTTTTGCGCCTGCTCGCCCGCTTCCGCGGCGACGAGGCGCACGCCCGTCACGTCACCGAGCTCGCGCTCGGCCTGTTCGACGAGCTGCGGCGCGAACACGGTCTCGACGACGAGTCCCGCCGCCTGCTGCAGTATGCGGGGCTGCTGCACGACATCGGCTCGGTGATCGGCCACGACGATCACACGGAGCACTCGTACTACATCATCCGCAACGGGAACCTGCGCGGGCTCTCGGCCGACGAAGTGGAGATCGTGGCGACGGTGGCGCGCTACCACGGGAAGGCGCGGCCGCGGAAGCGCGACCGGGCCTTCGCGGCGCTGACGGGGGAGGAGCAGCGCGCCGTGCGCTGGCTGGCTTCGCTCCTGCGCATCGCCGAGGCGCTCGATCGGAGCCAGTACCAGCTCGTGCGCGGCGTGCGCGTGACGCGCGCGGGCACGGGGGTCACGATTCACGCCGCTGCGCGCGAGGACGCACGACTCGAAGTGTGGGCGGCGCGGCAGCGGACCCGACTGTTGGCCCGCCTGCTGGATCGTCGGGTGCGCGTCGTGCTGGAGAAGGCGTCGCCGTCGCCGCCGCCGTCGCGAGCGCCGCGATCGAGCGCCGGGCGCGCATCAGCGCCGCCTGCCGCTCCTCGCCGACGCGCTCCAGCAGCGGCGCCAGCGCCTCGGCCCGCTCGGCCCGGCCGTCGGCCTGCCAGCGCCGCATCGTCCGGTCGAGCGAAGCCAGCAGTTCCGCGCGGTCGTGCACCGTCCCCAGGTTCTGCTGCACGCGGCGCAACGCGGCGATCCGCTGCGGGTCGACCAGCTCCGGCGCGACCGAAGGGTCGACCGCGGCCAGGGCCTCGGAAGCGTACCGATCCTTCTTGATGGCGATGCGCGCTGCGTGGAGCAGGCCGTCGTCGCTCTCCGGACCCGCGATGAGACCGAGGGCGCGGCTGGCCTCCTCGCTTCGGCGCCGGGCGCGATCGACGGCCGCGTCGCGCGGGTCCAGACGTTCGACTCCATGGCCGGCAAGGCCCTTCATCGCGACGACGACGCGCCGGCGGATCGCCGCAATCCGGCCGGCCGAC